>NZ_MDCR01000300.1 GCF_001723055.1 Streptomyces niveus | reverse complement strand
GGCCGCACCGAAGACGGACGCCTGGTCCCGCATCCGCTGGACCACGTCGTCGGGGGCGTCGATGAGCCCCTTCGTACCGGCGTCCGGAACGGCGGCCAGGATCACCAGGTCTCGCAGCCGCTCCAACAGGTCGGCGACGAAGCGCCGCGGGTCGTTGCCGCCCTCGATCACCCGGTCCACGACCTCGAAGGCCGCGGCCCCGTCACCGGCGGCGAAGGCGTCGATCGCCGAGTCGAGCAGCGAACTGTCCGTGTAACCAAGGAGGGCCGTCGCCATGGCGTACGTCACACCGTCCTCGGCGGCGCCCGCGAGGAGCTGGTCCATGACGGACATCGAGTCCCGCACGGACCCGGCCCCGGCCCGTACGACGAGCGGCAGCACCCCGTCCGCGACCGGGATCTGCTCCTTGGCGCACACCTCGCCGAGATAGTCGCGCAGCGTCCCGGGCGGCACCAGCCGGAACGGATAGTGGTGCGTACGCGACCGGATCGTGCCGATGACCTTCTCGGGCTCGGTGGTCGCGAAGATGAACTTCAGATGCTCCGGCGGCTCCTCGACGACCTTCAGCAGGGCGTTGAAGCCCGCCGGGGTCACCATGTGCGCCTCGTCGATGATGTAGATCTTGTACCGACTGCCGGCCGGCCCGAAGAATGCCTTCTCACGCAGATCACGGGCGTCGTCCACACCACCGTGCGAAGCGGCGTCGATCTCGATGACATCGATCGACCCGGGCCCGGTCCTGGCCAGGTCCTGACAGGACTGACAGACGCCGCACGGGGTCGGCGTGGGCCCCTGCTCGCAGTTCAGACAGCGCGCGAGGATGCGCGCACTGGTGGTCTTCCCACAGCCCCGCGGCCCGCTGAACAGGTACGCGTGATTGACCCGGTTGTTGCGCAGGGCCTGCTGCAACGGGTCAGTGACATGCTCCTGCCCGATGACCTCGGCGAAGGACTCGGGGCGGTAACGGCGATACAGCGCTAGGGACGACACACCTACGACGATATCGGCCCGCTATGACATCCCACCCCGCCCCACCAACGCGAACGCCCCTCACGCACCCGCCAGAGCCAACCTACCCTTGCTGCCTTCCGGCCCTGGGGGAGTTCAGTCAGATAGCGCCACGTGAGGGGCTGCGCCCACAGTACCTGATGCCCACCCCCGGCAACGAGTTCGCGAGCACCGCTCAACGTCTTGTATGGTTCGTCGCGGAGGATTCGCCTAGTGGCCTAGGGCGCACGCTTGGAAAGCGTGTTGGGGGCAACCCCTCACGAGTTCGAATCTCGTATCCTCCGCCATTGCTCTCACCGGGCAATAGTCGAAGGC
>NZ_MDCR01000030.1 GCF_001723055.1 Streptomyces niveus | reverse complement strand
CAGCGCCGCCATCAGGTCGGCCACCGGCTCGCCGGAGCCGACCTGCGGGAGCGGTCCCGACATGTGCTTCTCCAGCGGGTCGTTGAGCGAGGCGCGCCGGCCGAAGAGCGCGTCGAGCAGTTCGCGCTCCACGACGGACCCGATGACCTCGGCCGCCATCACGTCCGGATGACCGGCGCCGGGCTTCACGATCGGCATCTGCGAGACGCCGTACTCGCGCAGCACCTCGATCGCCTCGCCCACCGTCTCCTCGGGGTGCATATGAACGAGCGAGGGAAGGGCGCCGCCCTCCTTGTACCGCAGCACGTCACCGACCCGGGGGGTGTCCCCGCCCTGCTCCAGGAAGCCGTAGTCGTTCATCCACTCGTCGTTGAAGATCTTGCTGAGGTAGCCCCGGCCGCTGTCGGGCAGCAGCACCACCACCACGTCGTCCGGGCCGAGCCGCTCGGCGACCCGCAGCGCCGCCACGACCGCCATGCCGCAGGAGCCGCCGACCAGCAGGCCCTCCTCCTTGGCGAGGCGTCGCGTCATCTGGAAGGAGTCCTTGTCCGACACGGCGACGATCTCGTCGGTGACGGTCGGGTCGTACGCGCTCGGCCAGAAGTCCTCGCCGACACCCTCGACCAGATACGGGCGGCCCGAACCGCCGGAGTACACGGACCCCTCGGGGTCGGCGCCGACGACCTGGACGCGCCCGTCACTGACCTCCTTCAGATACCGGCCGGTGCCGGTGATCGTGCCGCCGGTGCCGACGCCGGTGACGAAGTGGGTGATGCGCCCGTCCGTCTGGTCCCACAGCTCGGGACCGGTGGTCTCGTAGTGCGAGCGCGGGTTGTTCGGGTTGCTGTACTGGTCGGGCTTCCAGGCGCCCGGCGTCTCGTTGACCAGCCGGTCGGAGACGTTGTAGTACGAGTCCGGGTGGTCCGGGTCGACGGCCGTGGGGCAGACGACGACGTCGGCGCCGTACGCCCGCAGCACATTGATCTTGTCCGTGGAGACTTTGTCGGGGCACACGAAAATGCAGTGGTAGCCCTTCTGCTGGGCCACGATCGCCAGCCCGACGCCCGTGTTGCCACTCGTGGGTTCGACGATCGTGCCGCCGGGCTTGAGCTCGCCGCTCTCCTCCGCCGCCTCGATCATGCGCAGGGCGATCCGGTCCTTCACCGAACCGCCGGGATTGAAGTATTCGACCTTGGCCAGGACGGTCGCCTGAATGCCCGAGGTCACACTGCCCAGCTTCAGCAGCGGGGTATTGCCAACCAGACTGATCATCGAGTCGTGGAATTGCACCGTTGTCTCCGGGGTCTCCGTGATGGTCCGGCCAGCGTATGCGTAGGCGTAAGCGATTGGGCCACGGCCGTTACGGGGCAATTACCTCTTGCTGGTCTTATGGGCAGCGTCTCAACGGCTAGAGCGCGCGTACGGCTACAGGGAGGTGACCCGGACTGTGTCGAGAGCGAGGGTGGCACGGCGGATCGCGGCGGGCGCCGCCTTCGGCGGCGGGAGTGTCGGTCTGATCGGAGCGGCCGGGGTGGGGCTCCTGCTGGCCGAGGTCCAGCTGGCGAAACGGTCGGTGGGCGGCGGTACGGCGCCGATCCCGCCCAAGGGCAACGGCTGGTACGGGCTGGCGTACGGCCATACCGACCCCTTGCGCATGGGCATCCTCGGCGACTCCACGGCGGCCGGCCAGGGCGTCAGGCGGGCCGGCCAGACACCGGGGGCGCTGCTCGCCTCGGGCCTCGCGGCGGTGGCGGAGCGCCCGGTCGACCTGCGCAACGTGGCACAGCCGGGGGCGCAGTCGGACGACCTGGAACGCCAGGTGACGCTGCTGCTCTCGGACACCTTCCGGACCCCGGACGTCTGCGTGATCATGATCGGCGCGAACGATGTCACCCACCGGATGTCGGCCACGGCGTCGGTGCGTTATCTCGCGGCGGCGGTACGGCGGCTGCGGACGGCGGGCGCGGAGGTCGTCGTCGGCACCTGCCCGGACCTGGGGACGATCGAGCCGGTGTACCAGCCGCTGCGCTGGGTGGCCCGCCGGGTCAGCAGGCAGCTGGCGGCGGCCCAGACGATCGTCGCGGTCGAGCAGGGCAGCCGTACGGTCTCGCTCGGCGACCTGCTGGGGCCGGAGTTCGCGGCGAACCCCCGCGAGATGTTCGGCGCCGACAACTACCACCCGTCGGCGGAGGGGTACGCGACGGCCGCGATGGCGGTCCTGCCGACGCTCTGCGCGGTCCTCGGCCTGTGGCCGGAGACGGACCACCTGGACTCCTCGCGCGACGAGGACATGCTGACGGTGGCCAAGGCGGCCTCGGCCGCGGCGGCCGAGGCGGGCACGGAGGTCACGGGCGCGCGGGCGCCCTGGGCCCTGCTCAAACACCGCCGTCGCCGTCGCCTCCCGGCCGCGGAGCCCACCCAGACCGAGCCGGCCGCACCGCCGCCCCCGCCGAAGGAGGAGGCACACCGCCCCTGAGCCACCGCCCGCGCCACAGCCCGCGCCCCCGGTGGGAGCCGTACTGCGGCCCGCGTCACACGTCCGGCCCGGTGACCCGAGCCGTACGTGCGGGTAACTTCGCAGGACGGCACTCCCGCCGTACCGCACTCGCCCCTCTGGAGCCGTGATGCCCGAAGCCGTGATCGTCTCTGCCGCCCGCTCCCCCATCGGCCGGGCCTTCAAGGGCTCCCTGAAGGAGCTGCGGCCCGACGACCTGACCGCCACCATCATTCAGGCCGCGCTCGCCAAGGTTCCCGGGCTCGACCCGCGTGACATCGACGACCTGATGCTCGGCTGCGGCCTGCCCGGTGGGGAGCAGGGCCACAACCTGGGGCGGATCGTCGCGGTGCAGATGGGGATGGACCATCTCCCCGGCTGCACGATCACCCGTTACTGTTCGTCCTCGCTCCAGACCTCCCGCATGGCCATGCACGCCATCAAGGCCGGCGAGGGCGACGTCTTCATCTCGGCCGGGGTCGAGATGGTGTCCCGCTCCGTCAACGGCTCCAGCGACGGCATGCCCGGCACCCACAACCCGGTCTTCGCCGACGCGGAGGCCCGTACCGCCACCGTCGCGGCCTCCGAGGGCGCCGGCTGGCACGACCCCCGCGAGGACGGCCTGCTGCCCGACGCGTACATCGCGATGGGGCAGACCGCCGAGAATCTGGCCCGGCTCAAGGGCATCACGCGGCGCGACATGGACGAGTTCGGCGTGCGGTCGCAGAATCTCGCCGAGGAAGCCATCAAGAACGGCTTCTGGGAGCGCGAGATCACCCCCGTCACGACCCCCGACGGCACGGTCGTCGCCAAGGACGACGGCCCCCGCGCCGGCGTCACCCTGGAGGGCACCCAGGGCCTCAAGCCCGTGTTCCGCCCCGACGGACTGGTCACGGCCGGCAACTGCTGCCCGCTCAACGACGGCGCCGCCGCCCTCGTGATCATGTCGGACACCAAGGCGCGTGAGCTGGGCCTGACCCCGCTGGCCCGGATCGTCTCCACCGGTGTCTCCGCCCTCTCGCCGGAGATCATGGGGTACGGCCCGGTCGAGGCCAGCAAGCAGGCGCTGCGCCGCGCGGGCCTGGATATCGGCGACATCGACCTGGTGGAGATCAACGAGGCGTTCGCCGCGCAGGTCATCCCGTCCTACCGGGATCTGGGCGTCGACCTGGACAAGCTGAACGTGAACGGCGGCGCGATCGCCGTCGGCCACCCCTTCGGCATGACGGGCGCCCGGATCACCGGCACGCTCATCAACAGCCTCCAGTTCCACGACAAGCAGTTCGGCCTGGAGACGATGTGCGTGGGCGGCGGCCAGGGCATGGCGATGGTCATCGAGCGGCTGAGCTGAGCCCCACTCACGAGCGGTGGCGAGGGGAACGCGACCACGGACGCCGAGCGGCTGAGCCGAACCGCTCCGAGCCCCAGTCGTGACTCAATCTCCCCCAGGATGTGACCTCACACCTGGGGGAGCCCCATTTACCCTGGTCACGGCAGTAATGGGGCCGGCCGTAAGGTCGAAAGACCTGTCCAATTCATGACGTAATGCACTGCCGACGTGTGCGCCCCCCACGACAAGCTGATGTAGGAAGTCGGGGGACCATTGAAGACCGGGAGTAAGTCGTGAGCGCCATGTCTATTGCCCTGCTGCTCACCACGGCCACCGCCACGGCCGTGGGCGTCGCCGCGCTGCACGCCGCTCATGGGCTGCGGCGAGAGGTCACGGCCCTGCGCGGCGAGCTGTCCCTGGCGAATCCGGGCGGCCACGCCGCCGTACCGCACGCACGCTCCGCCGACGCGGCGGGTCCCGCCACGTCCACCGAGGACATACGTCTCGCGGTGGCCGAGGCCCTGGCCGAGGAGCGCGAGCGGGAGCTGGCCGAGGCGCGGGCCTTCTGGGCCGCGCAGGAGGCCCGTGACGCCACCGACGCGCCCTCGCTGCTGGGCGGCTTCGGCGGCCCCGGCGCCGAGGACGGCCCGTTCTACGTACCGCGCCAGGCCGACTTCGTGGGCCTGGAGGCGCTGGATCTCGACGCACTCGACCGCGCCGACCGCGCCCGCCGTGCCACGGAGGACGACTACGACGACCTCGCGGAGCTGGCGGAACTCGCCGAGCTGCGCGAGCGCGGCGAGCTGGGTGACCGGCCGGACGCCGCCGACTTCGACGACCCGGGCAGCCTTGCCGAGTACGCGGACTTCGACGGTCTGCCCGAGCTGAGCGAGGTGAGTGAGGTCAGCGAGATCGGTGAGTTCGCCGAGGACTCCCCCGAGCTGGCCGCCGCCCGCCGCAGGCACCCCTCGCACCCGGACTTCGTCCCGGTCCGTACGCCGGTCGTCACCGACCACGAGCGCACGGTCGCGCGCCTCGAAGAGCTGGCCGACGCCCGTACGGCGCTCGCCGACGTCCGCCCCGGCCCGCTGGGCACGCTCGACGTGTACGTCTTCACGGACGGTACGACGCTCTGCATGACCCCGGGCCACCGCGAGACCGCGGAACGCCTCGCGGGCGCGCTGCGCGACGGTGGTACGCCGTTCCTGCTGGGCGGCTCGGGTGTCTCGGGGGCGTACGCCCTCACGTTCTCGTGCGGCGCGTCCGCCGGCGCGGCCGAGACCGACTCTGCCACCGACAGCGCGGGGAACGCGGGTACGACGGATGACAGCGCCTCCGCCGACGACCACATCTACATTCTCGCGGACCGGGTCATAGCTTCGCTCTAGCCACGGCCCGCTCCACCGCCCGCACGGCCTCGTCCAGTTCCGCAACGGACGGGGCCGTTCGCAGTGCCTCGGCCAAGTCACCCGCCGCGACGGTCAGTTGATCGGCCACGACGAAGACGCCGACGTCCGGCATGATCCTCGGCGGCGCCTGCGGGGCGCCGTCCGGGGCTTCGAGACGCTGGGCGGTCGCGGACAATTCCCTGGCCAGGGCCAGTCCTTCGGCCGCGGCCCCGCGCTGCAACCTGCTCTGCGGAGCTGCCCGCAGCCGGTCGGCGAATCGGTCCACGGCTGCGGTCAGGCGCGTCGTATCAAGCACGCCGCGACCCTACGCGCCCTGGAGGAACTGTTGCCAACGGGCCAACGCTCAGGCACGGTGACGTGAAGGACCAGTAAGCGTGAAGCAGCGTCCGGAGGCGCCGATGTCCCTTGTTTTCTCCGAAGAGACCCACCGCAACCTGCTGTCCCGTATTCCACAGTGCACCGGCCGCGAGATCTCCGACTGGCTCCGCACGGTCGACGACGGTCCGGCCCTCGTCCGGTTCGACGAGAAGGTCGCCTGGCTCCGCGGCGAGTACGACCTCGCGTACGGGCACGCCAAAGCCATCATCCACGAGTACGACCTGAGGCGGGCCGCCCGCCGGCTGGGCTGACCACGACGAGCCGCCGTACACGACAGACACGACAGAAGGGGTCCCCGGGCTGCTGCCCGGGGACCCCTTCGTCACGCTGTCACCGCTAGTCGTTGCCGCTCAGGATCGAGAAGAGCCGCAGCATCTCCAGGTAGATCCAGACGAGCGTCATGGTGAGGCCGAAGGCCGCCATCCAGGACTCCTCGCGCGGCGCGCCGTACGTGACGCCGTCCTCGACCTGCTTGAAGTCGAGCGCCAGGAAGCACGCGCCGAGGATGATGCCGATGACGCCGAAGAGGATGCCGAGGCCGCCGCTGCGGAAGCCGAGGCCGTCACCGCCGCCGAAGACGCTGAACAGCAGGTTGGCGACCATGAGGAGCACGAAGCCCATCGCGGCGGCCATCACGAAGCCGTAGAAGCGGCGCGTGACGCGGATCCAGCGCATCTTGTAGGCGAACAGCACACCGGCGAAGACCGCCATCGTGCCCATCACCGCCTGGACGACGACACCCGGCGAGAGGTAGGTGCTGACCGCGCTGCTGATGACGCCGAGGAAGACGCCCTCGAACGCGGCGTAGGCCAGGATCAGCGCCGGGACGGGCTTGCGCTTGAAGGACTGCACCAGGGCCAGCACGAGGCCCACCAGGGCCGCGCCGATGGCGATGCCGTACGACTTGCCGAGGTTGTCCTGGTCGACCGGGAGCAGGACCCAGGCGAGGACCGCGGTGAGGACGACCGTGCCGAGCGTCGAAGCGGTGCGCGTCACGACGTCGTCGATCGTCATGACACCGGAACGGGCGGGCGCCTGCGGACCGGCGCCACCGAACTGGGGGTCCGTCTGCGCGTAAGGGTTGGTGGCGTAGGGGTTGGTCGCGTACGGGTTCTGCGTGCCTACGGCGGGGCCCCCGGCCTGCGGCGCCGCGTTGAACCCCGCTTGGCCGTTGTCGCGACTGAAGCCCCGTCGCGAGAAGACCGGGTTGCTGCTCCTCATCTCACTCCTCCATGGCGGCCACCCTGCGCGGCCTTGGCACAAGAGTAATAGGGGAGCAAAGGGAACACCCTAGTGCCCTGGGAGGATCTTTCCTCGATCGTGACGCGACGGCCTCCGGCCCCGTGCCGCCGGCCCGGCCGCGGACGCCGTCCGGCGGTGCTTCCGCGGTCCTCCGGGGGCCCTTCGGGGACTGCGGTCCGGAGGTGGGGAAAATCGTGGATTGACGCGCACTCGACAAGATGATCAAGGGCTCTGAGCTGGGGATTCATCGACTTTCTCAGCTGACACCGCGTCAAGAGCTTTACATTTCAATCGAGTTGGCAGATCGTGGCGATCCGCAGGCACGTTTCAGCAGCGGCGTGCCTCAGAGGCAAAAATACGGGGGCGAATCGATCTTCGCAGGTCAGCACACGTACGGTGAGTGTGCCCGGAACCGGACTTGAACCGGTACGCCCCATTTGGGGCAGCGAGGTTTAAGCTCGCCGTGTCTGCATTCCACCATCCGGGCGTACGCGGCTCCGCGTTGGCTCACGAGCCTATCCGGGAGGACCCCTCGGACGGCCGAGTACTTGGGCGATCCTGTCTGATTTTATTGGCACCTGAGGGTGTGTCAGCCCTGGTAACACGCCATCGGCACATGCCGGAAGCAGGACGAAGGTCTTGATACGGACCTCTGGATATGACGGAAACTCGCCGCTCTCTGTCTACTATTCGCCACTCCCCGCACATGGATTGCACGCGGGCGTCGCCTACATGACAAAACGGGGACGGGCGTCGGTGACGGGCGTCGGTGACGGGTGACGGAGTCAGGGTCGGTGTCATACCGGAGGGGCGGGGTGGGCGTCATACCCGAGGAGGACGGAGGGGGGTCCCGGTCCGACCCGAGAGGGCCACAGGAACGGGCACGAGGGGTGACGACCCGGGGCCGGGCGGCGGAGAGGATGAAGTCAATCCGCCAGACCCCCTGAAGGAGTCCCACCCGTGACGACCATGCCTCTCCTCCACCGCGCCAGCGCCGTGGCCGCCCACGCCTCCGGCTTGTCCAAGGTCTACGGGCAGGGCGAGACGCAGGTGGTCGCCCTCGACCAGGTCACCGTCGACTTCCGGCAGGGTGAGTTCACCGCGATCATGGGCCCGTCCGGGTCCGGCAAGTCGACCCTGATGCACTGCGTCGCGGGTCTCGACAGCTTCAGCAGCGGTTCCGTACGGATCGGCGACACCGAGCTGGGGACGCTGAAGGACAAGCAGCTCACCCAGCTCCGCCGGGACAAGATCGGCTTCATCTTCCAGGCGTTCAACCTGCTGCCGACACTGACGGCCCTGGAGAACATCACCCTCCCGATGGACATCGCCGGCCGTAAGCCCGACAAGCAGTGGCTGGACAACGTGATCTCGATGATCGGCCTCAAGGACCGGCTCCACCACCGTCCCACCGCGCTCTCCGGCGGCCAGCAGCAGCGCGTGGCCGTCGCCCGCGCGCTTGCCTCCCGCCCCGAGATCATCTTCGGTGACGAGCCGACCGGAAACCTCGACTCACGGGCCGGCGCCGAGGTGCTGGGCTTCATGCGCAACTCCGTGCGGGAGCTGGGCCAGACCGTCGTCATGGTGACCCACGACCCGGTCGCCGCCTCCTACGCGGACCGGGTGATCTTCCTCGCCGACGGCCGGATCGTCGACGAGATGCTGGACCCCTCCGCCGACGGCGTGCTCGACCGGATGAAGGCGTTCGACTCCAAGGGCCGTACGAGCTGACGCCCAGGGGCCGACTCCCCCGAGACACCGAGACCCGGCCGCGCGGCCGACCTCCCTCCGGTCGCGCGGTCATTCCGCCCTGCCCTCCTCACCTGGACTTCCACCATGTTCCGTACCGCCCTGCGCACCGTGCTCGCGCACAAGGCCCGGCTGTTGATGACCGTGCTCGCCGTGATGCTCGGCGTGGCCTTCGTCTCCGGCACGCTGGTCTTCACCGACACCCTCGGCAACGCCTTCAACAAGCAGTCGGCCAAGAGCTACAAGGACGTCGCCGTCTCCGTCACCACCTACTACTCCGAGGACGACGGGGCCGACGGGAAGAAGCAGGAGCCCGGTCTCAGCCCCAAGATCCTCGACGAGATCGGCGCCGTCGACGGCGTCGCCTCCGTCACCCCCCGGGTCGAGGGCTTCGCCGGTGTGGCCGACCCCGACGGCAAGCTCATCGGCAACGGCTGGTCCAACACCGGTACCAACTTCGCCCCCGGCGAGAACGGCAAGGACCCGGCGTACGACTTCACCGAGGGCACCGGCCCCACCGAGGCCGGCCAGGTCGCGCTCGACAAGGACACCGCGGCGAGGGGTGAGTACAAGGTCGGCGGGCCGGTCCGGGTCGCCACCAACGGGCCGGTGAAGGAGTACACCCTCTCCGGCATCTTCACCACCGAGGACGGCGCCGTGAACGCGGGCGGCAGCCTGGTGCTCTTCGACCCGTCGGTCGCCCAGAAGCTCTTCCTGAAGCCGGGCTACTTCCAGATGGCGAACGTCACCGCGACGCCCGGCGCCTCCGACACGAAGATCCGCGGCGAGATCGAGTCGCTGGTGCCGAAGGACGCCGAGGTCCAGACCGGCAAGCAGCTCGCCGACCAGCAGGCCGCGGACATCGAGCGCGAGCTGAGCGGTATCAACCAGATGCTGCTCGCCTTCGCCGCCATCGCGCTCTTCGTCGGAATCTTCCTGATCTCCAACACCTTCACCATGCTGGTCGCCCAGCGCACCAAGGAGCTGGCGCTGCTGCGCGCCGTCGGCGCCTCGCGCCGCCAGGTCAAGCGCTCGGTGATGGCCGAGGCGCTGATCGTGGGCCTCGTCGCGTCCACCATCGGCTTCGTCCTCGGTGTCGGTCTCGCCGTCGGACTGCGCTCCGCCATGGGCCAGTTCGGCGCGAAGGTGCCCGCAGGACCGCTGATGATCACGCCGGTCGCCGTCGCCGCCGCCTTCGGTGTCGGCGTGGTGATCACCCTGATCGCCGCCTGGCTGCCCGCCCGCCGGGCCGCGAAGATCCCGCCGGTCGCCGCGATGAGCAGCGTGCACGCCGTGGCCACCATGAAGTCGCTCGTCCTGCGCAACTCCATCGGCGCCGTACTGACGCTCATCGGCGCCGCGGGCATCATCGCGGGCGCCTCGATGGGCAAGGACGGCAAGTTCATCATCGGCGCCGGCGCGTTCTTCTCGCTCGTCGGCATCATCGTGCTCATCCCGCTGCTGTCGCGCCCGATCATCGCGCTCGTGCAGCCGCTGCTGAACCGGCTGTACGGCGTCGCGGGCAAGCTGGCCGGACAGAACGCGGTGCGCAACCCGCGCCGTACGGGCGCCACCGCGTCCGCGCTCGCCATCGGCCTCACCCTGGTCACCGGCCTCACGACCGTCGGCGTCACGCTGGGCACGGCCATCGACAAGGCCACCACGGACAACATCAAGGCCGACTACATGATCACGATGGCCGGCGGTGGCGGCGGTCTCGACGAGTCGGCGGTCAAGGCGCTGGAGAAGGCGCCGGGCGTGAGCGCGGTCTCGCCGCAGCGGGCGTCGTACCTGGTGATCGACGGCAAGGACAGTTCCGCCTCGGCGGTGACTCCCGGCGACATCGAGCAGCTCCTCACCCTGAAGACGGAGACCGGTTCGCTGGACTCGCTGAGCGGTGACGCGATCGCGGTGGCCTCGGACACCGCGAAGTCCCGGGGCTGGAAGACCGGCGACACGGTCACGGTGAAGTACGAGGACGACAAGACGGCGCGGCTGAAGATCGGCGCCACGTACGAGCCCAACGAGTTCGCCTCACCGACCCTGATCTCCACGGACCTGGTGGCGCCCCACCAGGAGCGCCCGCACACGCCCGAGGTCTACGTGTCGATGGACGGCGGCGCGACCGAGGCCAACGAACTGGCCCTGGTGGACGCGCTGGGCGACAACCCCGCGATCAGCGTCGCCGACCAGCAGGACATCAGGAACCAGTTCGGCGGCATGATCAACACCGCGCTGAACATCATGTACGGACTGCTCGGCATGGCCCTGATCATCGCGGTGCTCGGCGTCGTCAACACCCTCGCGATGTCCGTCTTCGAGCGTCAGCAGGAGATCGGCATGCTGCGGGCGATCGGTCTGGACCGCCGCAGGGTCAAGCGCATGATCCGGCTCGAAGCGGTCGTGATCTCGGTCTTCGGCGCGCTGGTCGGTGTCGGGCTCGGTACGTTCCTGGCCTGGGCGATCGGCGAGACGATCCGCGGCTCGATCCCGGGTTACGTACTGGTCCTGCCGTGGGAGCGGATCGGGATCTTCCTGGTCCTCGCGGGGCTGGTGGGTGTGCTGGCGGCGCTCTGGCCGGCCCGCAGCGCGGCGAAGCTCAACATGCTGACGGCCATCAAGACCGAGTGACACCTGGTCCCTCGGCAGGACGGCGAAGGGCCCCGCATCCCCCCGGGTGCGGGGCCCTTCGCCGTACTCCCGCCTCTGGAGCGACGCGTGTCAGTGCCAGGTGCGGGCACGCAGCGGGAGGGCGGCGTCGCCCGACTCCCGCGGCCGTACCGCCAGGATCTGGTTGACGCCGATCCTGTTGTGCTCGAAGGAGAGCGCGGACGCGGCCATGTAGAGCCGCCAGACGCGGGCGCGGCCGGGCGAGGTGGCCCGTACGGCCTCCGGCCAGTGCTCCTCCAGATTCCGCACCCAGTGACGGAGCGTCAGCGCGTAGTGCTCGCGCAGGGATTCGACGTCCCTGGCCTCGAAGCCCGCCTCCTCCAGCGTGGACAGGGTGCGGCCGAGCGGGGCCAGTTCGCCGTCGGGGAAGACGTACGCGTCGATGAAGTCGTCGATGTGGTACTGGGATTCGTCCTTCTCGGGGCGGCGCGCGATCTGGTGGTTGAGCAGCCGGCCGCCCGGCTTGAGGAGGGCGAAGAGGTCGTCGGCGTACTCGCGGTAGCGGACCGAACCGACGTGCTCGGCCATGCCGATGGACGAGATGGCGTCGTACGGACCGTCCCTGACGTCCCGGTAGTCCTGGACCCGGATCTCGATCCGGTCGGTGAGGCCGGCCTCGGCGATGCGCTTGCGCGCGTACGCGGCCTGCTCGCGCGAGAGCGTGACCCCGGTGACCTGGGCCCCGTACTCGCGCGCGGCGTGCATGGCCATGGAGCCCCAGCCGCAGCCGACGTCGAGCAGCCGGTCGCCGTCGGACAGGCCGAGCTTGCGGCAGACCAGGTCGAGCTTGTCGCGCTGCGCGTCCTCCAGCGTGCCGCCGGGCTCGGCGAAGTAGGCGCACGAGTAGACCATGGAGGGTCCGAGGACCATCGCGTAGAAGTCGTTGCCGACGTCGTAGTGGTGGCTGATCGCGGCTCTGTCCCGGTGCTTGGTGTGCAGCGCGCCGGATCTGCGCCGTACCTCCTCGGGGGGTGGCGGGGGCGGCGGCCAGGGGCCGGCGATCTGCGCGAGGCCCTTCGCCGCGGCGCGCATCCGCGGGTCGCGCAGCGGGTGGACCTGGTCCTTCGCGTCGGCGCCGCGCTCCCAGAGGAGCCCCGCGACCTGGTCGAGGGCGGCGTACAGATCACCGTCGATGTCGATCTCGCCGGCCACCCAGGCGCGGGCGAGGCCCAGCTCGCCCGGCTTCCAGAGCAGTCGGCGCAGGGCCCGGCGGTGCCGGACGACGAAGGTCGGCGCGCCCGGGGGACCCGACTCGCTGCCGTCCCAGGCGCGGATACGTACGGGGAGCGGGGCTCCCAGCAGTTCCTCGGCAAGAGTGCTCAGCCGCAGTGCGGCGTCGGCCATGGCGCACACCTCCGTGATGGTGGATCCCGGAATGCTCAACACACACGTAAACACCGAGGGGACGGTGGGACAGTCCCGACAGCACGCAATGGGCGGGCAAAATAGCTGCACCAGCCACGTATTTTGTGACCAAATCAGCCGATGCGCACCCTTGCCTGCCATGTCGTACCCAACTTCGGTGCCGGGCGCACGCGAAAGGGCCGCCCGCACCACGGATGGCGGGCGGCCCTTTCGGGTCGTACAGGCGCTGCGCGCGTCAGACGCGCTCGCGCGCGGTCAGGAAGCCTTGACCTTGGTCGAACCGGCCTCGGCCCTGGCCGACTCCGAACCCTGCGCCGGACCTTGCTCCGGGCCTGACTCCGGCTTCGGGGCGGCGTCCTGACGCGCCGGGGCGGGCTTGGCCGCCTCGTAGAACTCCTCGCGCGGTGTCTCCATCGCGCCGAGCGAGACGACCTCGCGCTTGAGGAACGCCGAGAGCGTCCAGTCGGCGAAGACGCGGATCTTGCGGTTCCAGGTCGGCATCGCCATGCCGTGGTAGCCACGGTGCATGTACCAGGCAAGCCGGCCACGGAACTTGATCTTCATCTTGCCGACGACGATCATCGCGACACCCTTGTGCATGCCGAGACCCGCGACCGCGCCCTTGTTGGCGTGGCTGTACTCCTTCTGCGGGAAGCCGCGCAGGGCGGAGATCACGTTGTCGCCGAGGACCTTCGACTGGCGCAGCGCGTGCTGGGCGTTCGGCGGGCACCAGGCGTTCTCGACACCGGCCCTGCGCGCGGCCATGTCCGGGACCTGGGCGTTGTCGCCGGCGGCCCAGATGTGGTTGGTGCCCTGCACCTGGAGCTTGGCGTCGGTGTCGACGTGACCACGCGGGCCGAGCGGCAGACCGTAGCGGGCGAGCGCCGGGTTGGGCTTGACGCCCGCGGTCCAGACGATCGTGTTGGAGTCGACCTCCAGGCCGTTGCCCAGCACCACGCGGCCGTCGACGCAGGAGTCCATGCCGGTCTTGAGGTAGACCTCGACGCCCCGGCTCTCCAGGTGCTCCTTGCCCCAGCTGCCCAGCTTGGGGCCGACCTCGGGCAGGATCTTGTCGGCGACGTCGACCAGCAGGAAGCGCATGTCCTCGCGCTTGACGCTGGTGTAGTACTTCGCGGCGTCGCGCGCCAGGTCCTCGACCTCACCGACGGTCTCGGCACCCGCGAAGCCCCCGCCGACGAAGACGAAGGTCAACGCCTTGCGGCGGACGTCCTCGTCGGTCGTCGAGTCGGCCTTGTCGAGCTGTTCGAGCACGTGGTTACGGAGACCGATCGCTTCCTCGATGCCCTTCATACCGATGCCCTGCTCGGCGAGGCCGGGGATCGGGAAGGTACGGGAGACGGCGCCGAGCGCGACGATCAGGTAGTCGAAGGGCAGCTCGTAGGCCTCACCGACGAGCGGCGAGACCGTGGCGACCTTGCGGTCCTGGTCGATGGTCGTGACTCGGCCGGTGAGCACCTCAGCCTTGGGCAGCACGCGTCGCAGCGGTACGACGACGTGTCGAGGCGAGATGTTCCCGGCGGCGGCTTCGGGGAGGAAGGGCTGGTACGTCATGTACGAGCGGGGGTCGACGACGGTGACCGTCGCCTCCCCGTAGCGCATCTTCTTCAGAATGCGACGAGCTGCGTACAGGCCTACGTACCCTCCGCCTACAACAAGGATCCTGGGACGCTCCGTGGTGCTCATGCCATCGAGTATCCACCTGCCCCAGGGGGGGTGCTCGTGAGCCCCTTCACAAGCACCCCCCACACCTCTGCTACACTTCGCGGCCCTCGTGATCGACTCCACCCGCCGGCAGCGGAACCACCCCGTGTCCAGGGACCTTCCGCACCCCTCGTGAGCTGGCCGTTGAGACCTTTCCCGAGGGTGGACCACCGAGCGGTTCACACGCCCGCAATACCGCCGGAACGGCCCGTTGACCCCCCGTACAGAGGCGTGGGGGCAGTGCCGGTGGTCCCCGCAGAGTGATGTGGGCCCAACCCGGGGGTTTCTCTTGTGAAGAACTTCACGAACTTCGTTCCGGGGCGGTGCGCAGAGACCCCGTAAGACCCCCGTAAAGGCGCCCGATCCGGCTCAGGCGATCGACCAGCCGATGCCGTCGAGGATGTCGTGCTCGCTCACGACGACCTCCCGCGCACCGGTCCGTTCCATGATCGTGAGCAGGATCAGCGCGCCCGCGCCGATCACGTCGACGCGCCCCGGATGCATCACCGGAATCGTCGCGCGTTCGGCGTGGGTGGAGGCGAGCAGCGTCGTGGTGATCTCCCGGACCATGTCGAAGGGGATGCGCGCGTGGTGGATCGCCTCGGAGTCGTACGCGGTCAGCCCCAGCGCGATCGCCGCGACCGTGGTGACGGAGCCGGCCAGGCCGACGAGGGTGCGGGCCTCGCCGAGCGGGACGGCCCGCTCCGCCTCGTCGAGGGCGGTGGCGATGTCCGCGCGCAGGGCGGTGATGTCGGCGAGGGTGGCCGGGTCGGCGGGGCGGTGCCGTTCGGTCAGCCGTACGCAGCCCATGTCCACCGACCGCGCGGCCGTGACCCGGTCGTCGCCGACGACGAACTCGGTGGAGCCGCCGCCGATGTCCACGACCAGGTACGGCTTCGCCAGGTCGGTGCGGCCGGTCAGTTCCCTGGTGGCGCCGGTGAAGGAGAACTCGGCCTCCTGGTCGCCGGTGATCACCTCCGGTTCGACGCCGAGGATGTCGAGGACGCCGCCGGTGAACTCGTCGCGGTTCTCGGCGTCGCGGGAGGCTGAGGTGGCCACGAAGCGGGTCCGGTCCACGCCGTGTTCCTTGATGACCTCGGCGTACTCCCGGCAGGCCGCGAAGGTGCGCGTCAGCGCCTCGGGGGCGAGCCGGCCCGTCCGGTCGACGTCCTGGCCGAGCCGCACGATCGTCATGCGCCGGTCGAGGTCGACGAGTTGGCCGGTGGCGGGGTCCGCGTCGGCGACGAGCAGGCGGATGGAGTTCGTACCGCAGTCGATGGCCGCGATCCTGGTCATGCCGAGACCTCCGCGTCGTCGTCAGGCTTTGTGAACGGGATCACACAGGGGCCCTTGCGCCACCACTCGGGCAGCATCGCCAGCGCCTCGTCCCCCAGCGGGTTCACTCCCGGACCCGCCGCGAGCGAGTGGCCGACCAGTACGTGCAGGCACTTCACCCGGTCCGGCATACCGCCCGCGCTCGGGAAGCCCGCCAGCACCTCGATCGCGTCGCGGCGGGTCAGGTAGTCCTCGTGCGCCTTGCGGTACGCGGCGGCCAACTCCGGTTCGGTGACGAGGCGTTCGGACATCTCCTTCATGACGCCGTTCGCCTCCAGCGTGCCGATGGCCGAGGCCGCGCGCGGGCAGGTCAGGTAGTAGAGCGTCGGGAACGGCGTACCGTCCGGGAGGCGCGGGGCGGTCTCCACCACGTCGGGCTGCCCGCAGGGGCAGCGGTGCGCGATGGCGCGCAGACCGCGCGGGGGCCGGCCGAGCTGCTGCCTGAACGCGTCGACGTCCGCCTCGGTGGGTTCGGTGCGCGGCGTCTGCGGAGGGGGCGTTTGCATACCTGCGTCGGTTTCCTTGATGTCTATCTGTCCGTCCGGTCGGCGCTGTCGACGCCGTCCAGGAGATTGGAGTACCAGGGCCGGTCGGCCGCGCCCTGGTCGGTGCGGCGCTCGTCGGCCGCCCGGGGGTCGGTCATGATGTAGCCGGTCTCCCCCGGCATCACGTAGTGCAGATGCTCGCGCGCCAGCCGCTGGACGTACGCGTCGTCCTGGAGGCGGGCCTTCTCGTCCCGCAGCTCCTCGACCCGCTGCGCGGCCTCGCGCGTCAACTGCTGCTGCTCCGCGATGTCGCCGCGCTGCGACACGTACTGCCGCATCGGGTACGCGAGCGCCACGATCAGCGAGCAGACCACGAGCACGAGGAAGGCCGCGCGTCCGGTGAGCCGGGAGCGGCGGGCCTGCCTGCGGGTCTGCGAGCGGTAGACGCGCGCGGCGGTCTGCTCGCCCAGGATCCTGATCTTGGTCGCGGTGGAGAACCGGTCCCGGTTCGCGGCCATGGCCCCGCCTCCCTCAGAGGTCGAACTCAGAGGTCGAGCCCGCCTCGTACCTCTGTGCTGCCGTACAGCCTCTGTACGCGCGTACGTCCCCGGACACGGTACGGGACCGTGGCCGGGGACGGCCGTAGGACGGGCACGGTGGTCAGTCCTTCAAGAGGTCAGTCCTTGAAGCGGGGGAACGCGCTGCGGCCCGCGTACACCGCCGCGTCGTCGAGGATCTCCTCGATGCGCAGCAGCTGGTTGTACTTGGCGACGCGCTCGGAGCGGGCCGGGGCACCGGTCTTGATCTGGCCGCAGTTGGTGGCGACGGCCAGGTCGGCGATGGTGACGTCCTCGGTCTCGCCCGAGCGGTGCGACATCATGCACTTGAAGCCGCTGCGCTGCGCCAGCTCGACGGCGTCCAGGGTCTCGGTCAGCGAACCGATCTGGTTGACCTTGACGAGCAGGGCGTTGGCCGAGCCCTCCTCGATGCCACGGGCCAGGCGCTCGGGGTTGGTGACGAACAGGTCGTCGCCGACGATCTGGACCTTGGTGCCCAGCTTGTCGTTGAGGACCTTCCAGCCGGCCCAGTCGTCCTCGAAGAGCGGGTCCTCGATGGAGACCAGCGGGTACGAGGCGACGAGCTCCTCGTAGTACTCGGTCATCTCGGCGGCCGAGCGGGACTTGCCCTCGAACTCGTAGCTGCCGTCCTTGTAGAACTCGGAGGCCGCCACGTCGAGCGCGAGCGCGATGTCCTTGCCCGGGGCGTAGCCGGCTTCCTTGATGGCCACGAGGATCAGGTCGAGCGCGGCGCGGTTGGACTCCAGGTTCGGCGCGAAGCCGCCCTCGTCGCCGAGACCGGTGGAGAGCCCCTTCTCCTTCAGGACCTTCTTCAGCGTGTGGTAGACCTCGGCGCCCCAGCGCAGGGCCTCGGAGAACGACTCGGCGCCGATCGGCGCGATCATGAACTCCTGGATGTCCACGTTGGAGTCGGCGTGCGAACCGCCGTTGAGGATGTTCATCATCGGCACGGGCAGCAGGTGCGCGTTCGGGCCGCCGAGGTAGCGGAACAGCGGCAGGTCCGAGGCCTCGGACGCGGCGTGCGCCACAGCCAGGGAGACGCCGAGGATGGCGTTGGCGCCGAGCGAGGACTTGTCGGGCGTGGCGTCCAGGTCGAACATCGCCTGGTCGATCAGGCGCTGCTCGGTGGCGTCGTAGCCCACCAGCTCCGGGCCGATCTGCTCGATGACGGCGAGGACCGCCTTCTCGACACCCTTGCCCTGGTAGCGGTTCTGGTCACCGTCGCGGAGCTCAAGGGCCTCGAACGCACCGGTGGAGGCACCGGAGGGGACAGCAGCACGGCCGGTGCTGCCGTCGTCGAGGCCGACCTCGACCTCGACCGTTGGGTTGCCTCGGGAGTCAAGGATTTCCCGGGCTACGACGACGTCGATGGACGGCACGAGCATCTCCTTCTGGGATGTGACGCGTGGAGTGCAGGGCCTCATTGGCCTTGCGGCATGAGCCTAACCGGCTCCCGGTCGGCGGTCGGCAGATGCCCGCCCGCTGGGACGAAAAGAGTCCTCAATGCCCGTTCGGCGCTGAATGTCCATGAGCGGGAGCCACCGGGCGCCGGACGGACCTGAGCCCCGGACCGGCGCGTCCGGGGGGAGTGAGGCGCGCCGGGCCGGGGCTCAGGAGAAGGCTCAGCTCAGGTGGAGCTGCTGGCCCGGGAAGATCTCGTCGGCGTTCTCGACGATGTCCTTGTTCAGGTCGAAGATCTTCTGCCAGCCGCCCTTGACCTTCTCGGCCTCGGCGATCTTGGAGAGCGTGTCGCCGGACTTGACCTTGTACTCGCCGTCGCCCTTCTTGACCGGGCCGCGCGTCTCACTACGCGAGGCGGGCTGCTCCTGCGCGGCGCGCGGGGCGGACTCCTGCTTCGGGGCGGCCTTGGGGGCGGCCTTCGGGGCCTCCTGCTTCGGGGCCGGGGCGGCGTCGTCCGAGCCGGCGTCGTTCGCGGCGTTGGACAGGCCCACGCCACAGCTCGGCCAGGCACCCTTGCCCTGGCCCGCCAGGACCTTCTCGGCGATCTGTATCTGCTGGGCCTTCGACGCCCGGTCGGCGCTGGGCGCGAAGGCGGTGCCGCCGTACGCGGCCCAGGTGGAGGCCGAGAACTGGAGCCCGCCGGTGTAGCCGTTGTTGGTGTTGATGGACCAGTTGCCGCCGGACTCGCACTGGGCGACGGCGTCCCACTCGGCGGTGGTCGCGGCGGAGGCGGAGGTGGTGGCGATCAGCGGGGCCGCGACAGCGGCACCGGTGACACCGGCGAGCGTGGCGTAACGGACGGCCTTGGACGGACGGCGGTGCTTGCCCTTGCCGGACTTGCTGGAAAACAGCATGCGAGATCTCCTCACCGACGCCTACGAGGTGAGCTGTCGGGTTCGGGCCAAGTGAGTTGCCCGGCCGTGCCGCGTGGGAACGTTCCTACGTCCCCCCGCACACGGCTGCACCCCGAGCCGGCCGTACTGACCGGCACTTACCTGGGTCCCCCGCTCCTGCCTTCGGCGCTTGACGCGACGAGTACTCCCCCCGACCGACGGCAGGATTCGGCGTGACGGTCGACGGTGCCCGCGGTGCGAGCGGTTCAGACCGTAAACACAGACATCCCGGATGTTCAAAGAAGGAACATCCGGGATGATTCGCCCATCCCGCCCTGAGGAAACCCCTGTTTACGCAGGTCGGGCGGGAGACGGGGCGACGTGCCCGGCAGATCGCGTCAGTTGGGACGAAGAGACCCTTGTCTCACTTACGCAGATCCGGACATAGCCTGCGTAACTGCCCCTACTTCGCCGTCAGATCGAGGCTCTGGCCCGGCAGGATGAGGTCGGCGTCGGAGCCCACGACCTCACGGTTCGCCTCGTAGAGCGCGGGCCAGCCGCCCTCCACCTTCTGCTCGTCGGCGATGGCCCACAGGTTGTCGCCGGTGCGGACGGTGTACGAGCCGTCGGCGGCGGCGTCGTCGCGCGCCGAACCGTCACCGCGTGAGGCATGACGGCCGCTTTCCCGCTTTTCGCCAGGCTTGCCCGCTTCGGTCGATCTGTCCGGGGCGTCGGACCCGCCCGAGGCGCCGGCCGACTCGCCGGGCTCGGCGGTGGCGTCGCCCTCGGGAGCGGCCTCGCCGCGGTGCTTGCCCTGGCCGGTGCCGGCCCCGGCGTCCGGCTTCGTGCCCGGCGTGGCGTCGGACTTCTCGCCGTCGGAGGCGGAGTCACGGCCGAACTGCCCGGACGACGGCGTCGACTCGGGAGCGGGCGGCAGCACGGCCTCCTCGCTCGACCCGGGCGCGGGCGTCTCGGGCGCCTTGGGCTTGCCCTCGGTGGCTTCACCGGAGGGCTCGCTGTCCGCGGTCGCGTCCGGCTCGGCGCCCCCGTCCGCGGTAAGGCCGGTGACCAGGGCGCAGGTCGGCCACATGCTCGGCCCCTGCGCGTCGAGGATCTTCTCCGCGACGGCTATCTGCTGGCTGCGGCTGGCCTGGTCGGGGGTGGGCGCGTACGCCGTACCGCCGAAGTCGGCCCAGGTCTCCTGGGTGATCTGGAGCCCGCCGAACGCCCTGTTGCCGAAGTCGGCACTCCAGATGCCGCCGCTCTCGCACTCGGCGACACGGTCCCACGTGGCGGCGTCGGCCGCGCTGGCGCCGCTCGCGCCGAGCAGCGGGATGGCGATCGCCGAGCCTGTCACCCCTGCCGCGACGACGAGGGCGGGGGCCTGACGGGGCCGACGGTGCCGGCCGTTCCCGGAGCGCATGCGATTGCCTTCCGTGAGACTGCTGAAACGTGAATCCCGAACACGAATTCCGAACATGTGACTGCTGAGACGGACGTGAACGTAGCCCTACTCGAAGGTCTGTCACAAGTCGATGCAGCGGAGATCACGTGAAAGTCACAGTGTTGACGGCCCGTCAGTCACGCACCGCTGTGAACTGCACCGGGAGCGTGCGCAGTCCACGCATGATGAGCCCGCCACGCCACCGCAAATCGGATGGATCGACCGCAAGTCGCAAGTCGGGCAGGCGGGTCAGAAGCGTGCCGATCGCGGCCTGCCCCTCCAGCCGGGCGAGGGGCGCGCCGAGGCAGTAGTGGATGCCGTGGCCGTAGCTGAGGTGTTTGTTGTCACCGCGCGACAGGTCGAGCCGGTCCGGATCGTCGAACCGCTCGGGGTCGCGGTCGGCGGCGGCGAGTACGACGAGAACGGGGTCGCCCACCGCCACGCTCTGCCCGCCGAGCCGGACGGGCTCGGTGGCGTAACGCCAGGTGGCCAGCTCCACCGGCCCGTCGTAGCGCAGCAGTTCCTCGATCCCGGTCGTCAGGAGCCCGCTCTCGCCGGCGTCGAGGGAGCGCTGGAGCCTGGCCCGCTGCTCGGGGTGCCGAAGCAGGGCGTACACCCCGTTGCCGACCAGGTTCACGGTGGTCTCGAACCCCGCGAACAGCAGGATGAAGGCCATCGCGGCGGCCTCGTTCTCGGTGAGGTGTTCGCCGTGGTCGCTGGCCCGGATCAGCCCGGAGATCAGGTCGTCGCCGAGGTCGTCCCTTTTACGGTGGATGAGTTCGGCGAGATACCGGCGCATTTTCTTCACCGACCGTCCGACCCCGCCCCGCGGCCCGCCGCCGTGCCGGATCATCATCCCGGCCCAGTCACGGAAGTCGTCCTGGTCCTCGCGCGGGACGCCGAGCAGATCGCAGATCGCGTAGATGGGCAGCGGGAAGGCGAAGTCATGGATCAGATCGGCCTCCCCCTTCGCCGCGAAGGCGTCGATCAGCCCGTCCGTCAACTCCTGCACGCGCGGGGCGAATTCGGCCACCCGGCGGGGCGTGAACGCCTGCGAAACCAGCCTGCGCAGCCGGGTGTGGTCGGGCGGATCGATGTTCAGCAGATGCGTCATCAACTCCGCCCCGCGCTCGCCCGGGATCCCCGTCTTGCTCTTGGCGTGCGCGTGCTCGGCGTGGTGCACGGGATTCTTGGAGAGCCGGGGATCGGCCAGTGCCCGCTTGGCGTCCGCGTACCGCGTCACGAGCCACGCCTCGACCCCGCTCGGCAGCGTGGTCCGGCGTACGGGCGCGTGTTCGCGCAGCCAGGCGTACGCGGGGTAGGGATCGGTGGCGAACTCCCAGGTGAAGAGTTCGGGAGCGGGGGTTTCGGGCGGCAGGTCGTGCATGGCCCTGACATTAACGGCCGGGTCCGTCCTCGACGTCGGCCAGGGCGGCGCGCAGTACGGACGCGCCCGTGGGGGTGAGGGTGTGCAGCACGGAGGGGCCGTTGCGGACCGTGGTGGTCAGTCCGGCGTCGCGCAGCACGGTGGCGTGTCTGCTGGCGGCGGAGGCCGAGACTCCGGCGGCGCGGGCGATCTCGCCGGTCGTGGCGCCGCCGGCCGCGGCGCGCAGGGCGATCGCGCGGGCGCGCCCGAGCAGCTGGGTCAGTGACCGGCCGGGCTCCTCGCTCAGGGAACGGGACTCGGGCTCGTGGAGCAGCGAGTACCAGACCACGGGTGGCAGTCCGGGGTCGGCGAAGGCGACCGGCTCGCCCCGGTTGAAGTAGGAGGGGGCGAGGGTGAGGCCGCGGCCGTTCAGATGGAGGTCCCGGTCCGCCGCCTGTCTGGGGTAGGCGACCTCCAGGACGGGCGGGCGCCAGCGCAGCATGGGCCCGAGGCCCGCGAGCATTCCCTCCACCCCGCCGTCGAGCAACCCGCGGCAGCGCGCGGCCCGTTCGCCCTCGATCCGCGCCCGTACGTGCTCCTTGTGGGGAACGCCGACGGCGTTGTAGTACGCGCGCAGTACCCCCGCGAACTCCTTGCGCGTCTCCCGTCCGGCCAGTTGGCCCGCCCACGCCGGCGCCCCGACGATCCGGTCGAGGGTGGCCATCTCCGCCATGACCCGTTTCGGAGGCGTGGCCAGAATCGGCTCCAGCCCCGCGTCCAGGCCCTCCACCGCGTCGGCCGGAGTCAGAAAGTCCGGAAAGTACGCGGCTCTTGGGTACAGGGGCAGCAGGATGCTCCGCAGCGCCCGCTCCAGCCCGGCCTCGCGCAGCCGCACCCGCGAGTCGCGGTACCAGCCGGCGTACGCCCACCGTCCCCGCCGGGACTGGAACCGGTGCAGACTCGCGGCGATCTCGAAGAGAGGATCGGGAGCGGAGGCGAGCCGGGTCCTGGCGAGATCCACATCGGTGAAGTGAATGCGGAGCATGTCGTTCCCCCCGTTGAGAGCCCGGATCTCGCTCTCGCTCTGCGGCGCACCTGTTGCCGGTTCGGCGCGGGTCCGTCGAACGACCGTAGGAAGGTGCGGTCAAGATGCGATAAACGGGGGTTGAACGGGCATGTCCCGGCGGGGCCGGCCGTACGGCCGACGCGGGCGCTCCGCGAGGGGACCCGGCCGGCCCGGTCTCCGGCGTACAACCAGCGCAGTAGGCCGACTCCTACAGATGCAGGCAGGCGACCCGCCCGGTCCGTCGAGCGCACCAGCGCCCAGTCACGGCAGGTGCACGACGACGGGGAGGGGGCTCGGAGGCGACTCTGGCCATCTGCCCAACACCTGACCTGACCTGGAGATGTGTTCTCGTGGCTACCTTCCTGTATCGACTCGGCCGTGGTGCCTTCCGATGGCGCTGGTCCGTGGTGCTGCTGTGGTTCGCGGCGCTGGGCGCGGCCGGTTTCGGCGCGGTCAGCGCTCCGGCGGCCGACGACAGCGGTACGTCTTTCATGCCCGGGATCGAGGCGCAGAAGGCCTACGACCTGATCGGCGAGCGTTTCCCGGGCGCCGACGCGAACGGCGCCAACGCCCGGATCGTGTTCGTCGCGCCCGACGGCGAGAAGGTGACCGCGACCGACACCCGTGCGGTCATCGACGACTTCGTCGCCGAGACCGGCCAGGGTTCCCAGGTCGCGAGCGCGGTCAGCCCGTTCGCGGCGGACGCCGTCAGCGAGGACGGATCCACCGCGTACGCCGTGGTGACCTACAAGGTGGCGGCCGACGACCTGACCGACTCCAGCACGCACGCCCTGGAGAACGCCGTCGACGAGGCCCGCGACAAGGGGGTCACCGTCGAGGTGGGCGGTACGGCTCTGGCCACCCAGCCGGCCGCGGGCGGATCGGCGGAGGCCATCGGTATCGGCATCGCCGCGATCGTTCTGCTCATCACCTTCGGTTCCCTGGCCGCCGCGGGTCTGCCGCTGCTCACCGCCGTCATCGGGGTCGGCGTCTCCATGGCGGGAATCATCGCCCTGGGCAGCACCTTCGGCCTCTCGCTCACCACCGGCACCCTCGCCTCCATGCTCGGCCTGGCGGTGGGCATCGACTACGCCCTGTTCGTGGTCTCCCGGTACCGGGAGGAGCGCTCACGCGGGCGTGATCCGCGCGAGGCGGCGGGGCTGGCTGTCGGCACGGCGGGCTCCGCCGTGGTGTTCGCGGGCCTCACCGTGATCATCGCGCTGGCCGGGCTGTCCGTCATCGGCGTGCCGATGCTGACCAAGATGGGGCTGTGTGCGGCGGCTGCCGTCGCCGTGGGCGTGCTGGTCGCCCTCACCCTCGTACCGGCCCTGCTGGGCATGTGGCCGGACGCGGTGCTCTCTCGCGGTGTACGCAACGGCCGGCCCAGGGCTCTTCGTAAGCAGCGGAACGAGACCAACGGCGGCTCACGGTGGGCGCGGTTCGTGATGCGCCGCCCGAAGGCTGTACTCCTGGTGACCGTCGCCGCTCTCGGCGCGCTGGCCGTACCCGCCGCCAGTCTGGAGATGGGGATGCCCGGTGACGAGGCCAAACCCGTCTCGACGACGGAACGCCGTGCCTATGACGCGCTCGCCGACGGCTTCGGCGCGGGGTTCAACGGACCGCTGACCATCGTCGTCGACGCCAGGAACTCCGACGACCCGAAGGGCGCCGCCACGGCGGTCGCCGGTGCGATCAAGGACACGGACGGGGTGGTGTCGGTCTCGCCGCCCACGCTCAACCCCGACGGTGACACCGCGACCTTCTCGGCCGTGCCGTCCACCGGCCCGAACGACGAAGCGACCAAGGAGCTCGTGCAGTCCATCCGGGCGGAGCGCGCCGGGCTGGAGGACAGCGCGGGTGCCACGTTCGAGGTGACCGGCAGTACGGCGATGGACATCGACGTCGCCAACGCGCTCCAGGACGCCCTCGTCCCGTATCTGATCGTCATCATCGCTCTCGCCCTGGTGCTGCTGCTGGTGGTCTTCCGGTCCGTCCTCGTTCCCGTGAAGGCCGCCTTCGGCTACCTGCTCTCCGTACTGGCCTCCCTGGGCGCGGTCGTGGCCGTCTTCCAGTGGGGCTGGGGGGCGGAGCTGCTCGGTGTCGAACAGACCGGCCCGATCATGAGCCTGATGCCGATCTTCCTGGTGGGCATCGTGTTCGGGCTGGCGATGGATTACGAGGTGTTCCTCGTCGCCCGTATGCGAGAGGCGTACGTGCACGGTGACCGCCCGGCGCAGGCCGTCGTATCGGGCTTCCGCCACAACGCGCGGGTGGTGGTCGCCGCGGCCGTCATCATGATCGCCGTCTTCTCCGGATTCATCGGCTCCACGGAATCGATGATCAAGACGGTCGGTTTCGGTCTCGCCATCGCCGTGCTGTTCGACGCGTTCCTCGTACGCATGACGATCGTGCCCGCGGTCCTGGCGATTCTGGGCGACAAGGCCTGGTGGCTGCCGCGATGGCTGGACCGGCTCCTTCCCCGGGTGGACATCGAGGGCGCCGCGCTCACCGCGCCGCCCGCGGACTCGCCGGCGGAAGAGGCGCGGCGGGAGCCGGTGCGCACCTGACCACCCGACACCGTCGCCGGGGCGGTGCCGTCGTCGACGGCACCACCCCGGCGACGGTCACTATGTTGTGATCCGTGTCTGTTTCCGGGAGATCGAGATGAGTACGAGCTGGCAGGCCGTGGCCGCGCGACGGCCGCGCACGGTGGAGCTCACGGCGCTGCTGCTGCTCTTCGGGACGACCGTGACGGGCTGTCTCCTGCCGAGCTGGGGCACGCCGGCCCCGCCCGCGCTGTGGCCCGGGATCGTACTGTCCGCCTTCTGCTGTCTGGCACTGCTCCGGCGGCACCGGCACCCCCTGCCCGTGCTGGGATTCATCACCGCGCTCACCATGGCCGAGGGAGCCGTCGGCTACCTCATGACGCCCCTGCTGATGGGCCCGCTGATGGTGTCGCTGTACTCGGTGAGCCTGCGCGCCGACCGTACGACCGCCCGCAACGCCTCCCTGCTCGCCGCCGCGTGCGTCGTCGTCACCGGTCTGTTCCTCGA
This sequence comes from Streptomyces niveus, assembly GCF_001723055.1. Taxonomy (GTDB): domain Bacteria; phylum Actinomycetota; class Actinomycetes; order Streptomycetales; family Streptomycetaceae; genus Streptomyces; species Streptomyces niveus. The sequence goes on along the minus strand of NZ_MDCR01000030.1, from coordinate 15,310 downwards.
TCCCTTCAGCCACCCCGTGCTTCTCGGCGTCGTCAATCCGGCCGCGTGGGTTCTGCTGTCGGCTCTCCTCGGCAGTTACGTCGGTGTACGGCGTACGTACGCAGCCGACCGCGCCGAACAGGCGGAACGGGCGCGTGAGGAGGAGGCCCGCCACCACGTCGTACAGGAACGGATGCGCATCGCCCGCGAACTGCACGACATCGTCGCCCACCATCTCGCTCTCGCCAACGCGCAGGCGAGCACGGCGGCGCACCTGTACCGGACGCACCCGGACAAGGCCTTCGAGATGCTCGACTCCCTCGCGACGACCACGGCCGACGCCCTGCGTGAGCTCAAGGCCACCGTGGGGGTGCTGCGCCAGGACACCGAAACGGATCAGGGCCTCGCTCCCGCACCGGGGCTCGGCCAACTGCCCGACCTGACGGCGTCGTACTCCGCCGCCGGACTCGACGTCGGCGTCACGGTCAGCGGACCGCCGCAACCGCTCTCCCCCGGGGCGGACCTGGCCGCCTTCCGCATCATCCAGGAAGCCCTCACCAACGTCACCAAGCACGCGGCCACCGGACACGCGGACGTCCAGCTCCGGTACACCGCCCACTCGCTCAGCCTGACCATCACCAACGAGACACCCGCGGGGACCCCGCGTGCCGGGGCTGCCGAGCCCGGCCGCGGCTTCGGGCTCATGGGCATGCGCGAACGCGCGCAGTCCGCCGGCGGAACCCTCACCGCCGGACCCGGCCCCGAGGGTTTCCAGGTCTCCTGCACCCTCCCTCTCCAGCCCACCAGCTAAGGCCTCACATGACGATCCGTGTCCTGCTCGCCGACGACCAGGCCCTCCTGCGCAGCACCTTCCGCATCCTCATCGACAGCGACCCCGGGATGACGGTCGTCGCCGAGGCCGCCGACGGCCAGGAGGCGGTCGATCTCGCCCGCGAGCACCATCCCGATGTCGTCGTCATGGACATCCGCATGCCCGGCGTCGACGGACTCACCGCCACCACCCTCATCGGCGCGGACCCCACGCTCGCCACCACCCGCATCCTGATCCTCACCACCTTCGAGGACGACCAGAACGTCGCCGCCGCCCTGCGCGGCGGCGCCGGCGGCTTCCTGGGCAAGGACGTCACCGCCGAGGCACTGCTCGCGGGCATCCGCACGGTCGCGGCCGGCGACTCGCTCCTCTCCCCCACCGCCACCCGATCCCTGATCAGCCGCTTCCTGTCCACTCCCGACGCCCACGACCGGCTCGCCTCACCCCGCGAGCTGGAACGCCTCACCGACAGGGAACGCCAAGTCATGGCACTGGCGGCGCAGGGCATGAACAACGACGAGATCGCGGACCAGCTGTTCCTCAGCCCCCTGACCATCCGCACCCACATCCACCGCGCGATGACCAAACTCCACGCCCGCGACCGGGCCCAACTCGTCTTCATCGCCTACCAGACCGGCCTGGTCAGCGCCCGACCTGAGCCGGGGGGCCGGGGCTAGGCGGGCGGAGCCGCACCGCATACCGAGCCGGAACCTGGCCGTATGCCGACAGCCGCGATCCGGCCGTCGCGGCGATGAACGCCATGCCCAAGTACGTTGCCTCCACCACGCTCTGCGACCTCACATGGGCGAACTCCCACGTACTCGGCGCCGACGACGCGACGCGGCGCCCGCTCACCCTTGTCACTACGACGACATCCACGCTCGGGGTGTCGATCACCACCTACCGGCGGTCCGACGGGTAGGTCAGGTGCCGGGTGGTGAGCAGTCGATGTCCGTGACCGGGGCGGGTGGGGAGGTGGGGCGGGTCGTGTGGATGCGGAGTAGTCCGTCGATGCCGCGCAGCAGCGTCTCGCCCGCCAGGGCCGGGTCGCCGAGGTAGCCCGCGCTCATCGCGCCGTCGCGGAGCATGACGAAGTGGCGGCCCGCGTGGTCGGCCTGGGTGGTGGTGATCTCGGCGAACAGGTTGGTGATCGTCCGCAGGAACCAGTCGCGGTGCCGCACCACCGCGCGGTGGACCGGGTGGTCGGGGTCGGGGAATTCCGCCGCCGCGTTGAGGAAGGCGCAGCCGCGGTAGCCGGGTGAGCGGATCTGTTCGACCAGGGACGCGCCGATGCCCCGCAGGATGCCGTCGGCCGGTACGTCCGCGGTCGTCAGGGTGTCGAGCTGGGTGCGGATCGCCTGGTCGACGCTGCCGATGTAGGCGACTGCCAGGTCGTCCTTGCTGCGGAAGTGGCGGTAGAAGGTGGCGTTGGTGACCTTCGACTCGGCGACCAGGCGGTCGACGCCGACCGTGTGGATGCCCTCCGCGTAGAACAGCCGCCCGGCGGTGCTCAGGAGCCGTTCCCGGGCCGCGGAGACTCGCCTGCCGGTGCCCGCGCCCGCTTCCGTCTGTGTCATGTCGGCCATTGTAGGGGTAGAACGCTCTCTCTTGTTTGTTGGCGGAGAGTTGTGCCAGACTCCCCGCATTGACGAGAGAGAACGTTCTCTCTACTGAGTCCGGGAGAAAACATGACGCTCAATGGGCTGCGTCGGCTCTACATCGTTCGCTTCGTCTTCGCCGCCGCGTGGGCCGCGCTCCTGCTGCTCTTCGGCTCGGAACTCACCACCGGGGCCAGGCTGCTGCTCTTCCTCTACCCGGCCTTCGACGTCGCCGCCGCCGTCGTCGACATCAGGTCGGCGCGCGACGACGGGGCGGTCAAGGGGCTGTACGTCAACATCGCCGTCAGCTCGCTCGCCGCCGTCGGCATCGCGGTCGCCGGGGGCTCGGGGGTCGCCGACGTGCTGCGCGTCTGGGGCGCGTGGGCGGTCGTCTCCGGTCTCGTCCAGCTCCTGGTCGGCGTCGCGCGCCGGCCGATGGGTGGTCAGTGGGCCATGATCGCCAGCGGCGGCATCTCGGTGCTGGCCGGTGCGAGCTTCGTCCGGGGCGCCTCACAGGACGAGCCCGCGCTCAGCACCCTCGCCGGTTACGCCGTGCTCGGCGGGATCTTCTTCCTCGTCTCCGCGATTCGCCAGACCCGGGCCCCTCAGCGGGCCTGACCCTCCGCCGCCAGGATCGCGTCCCGGTACGCCCGCGCCGCCGCCCGCAAGGACGCCTCCGGGTCGATGCCCTCGGCCTCCGCGCGGGCCGCCAGGGCGAGGAGTTCGTAGCCGATGGACCCGCCCGACGGGAGCGGGACGTCCAGAGGGGAGGCCGCGACGCGGGAGGTGAGTTTGGCCGCCAGGGCGAGGGCCGGCTGGGCCAGGGGGACGCCGTCGGTGATCGAGTCGCGCTGCTTCTCCGCCGCCTTGGTACGCAGCCAGTGCGCGTGGACGTCGGCCGGGGTCTCGGCGCTCTCGTCGCCGAAGACATGGGGGTGACGGTGGATCAGCTTCTCGACGATCGTTCCCGCGACGTCGTCGATCGAGAAGGGCTCGTCCTCCTCCTCTTCCGCGATACGGGCGTGGAAGACCACCTGGAGCAGTACGTCGCCCAGTTCCTCACGCAACTCGTCGCGGTCGCCGCTCTCGATCGCCTCGACCAGTTCGTACGCCTCCTCGATGGCGTACTTGGCGAGGCCCTCGTGCGTCCGGGTCGACGACCACGGGCATTCGGCGCGGATACGGTCCATGACCTGGACCAGGTCGAGCAGGCGGGCGCCCGGCAGGTCGTACGAGCCGGGGAGCAGTTCCAGGTCGGGCATCTGGACACGGCCCGAGCCCGCGAGACGGGAGAGACCGTCGGTGAGAACCTGGTCGCCCTCGCCGGAGGGCAGGACCACCACCGTACGGCCGCCGGCGCAGGCGTCGACCAACTCGGCCGCGGTGGGCGCGGAGTGGCCGACGGTGACGCCGGCCTCGCGCAGATACGGCAGCTGCGGGTGCGCGGCGTCCGCGCACAGCACATGGTCGGCCTCGCGCAGCGTCTGCCACGCGGGCCAGGACAGCACACCGGGCGCGACCCGGTGGCTGGTGGTCAGCAGGACGATACGGCCGGGGGCGGCGGAGCCGGGGGCGGCTGCGGTCTCTTCGGTCACCGATGAAACCTACCTCCGGGCCCCGGCCCCAGCTCACGCGCCCGTCGGGACCTGCTCCGGCGGGGCCTCCTTGGTGACCTGGGTGAGCCACGGCGTCTTCGCCTCGCCGAGCCTGACCTGCTTGATGTCCCACGCGCCGTAGCGCGGGTTGACGTCGATGCCCAGTTCCTCGGAAGTCTTGACCAGCACGGCGAGGACCTGCTGCTGGCCCTCCGGCGTGGTGGTGTTCGCGCCGAGCGACTGGGCCAGCTTCGACATCAGCACCTCGCGGCGGATCGCGGCGTCGATCTGGTCCGGGGTGAGCGCGCCCTGCTGGAGCAGCATCTGCGCCAACTGGTCTTCGCCGCCGGACTGCTGGGCCGCCGCCTGGCGGGTGGTCTGGATGTCCTTGCGGGACGCCTTCACCCCGGCGTCGTCGGCGGCCTTCTGAAGGATCTCGTCGAAGATCATGCTGTTCAGCTTGACCTGGCTGAGCTGGCCGGTGTTCTTGATCAGCTCGGCGGCCTGCGGAGACGCCTGCTGCGCGTCGCGTACGTCCCGGACCTGGGCCTGCAGCGAGGACACGTCGATGCGCTCGCCGCCGACGACGGCCGCCGCGCCGGGGTGGGCGTCGTTGCCGCAGGCGGTGAGGAGCGGGGCCGCCGCGAGGAGGGCGGCGGAGAGAGTGAGCGCTGTGCGACGGCGGCGGTGCAAAGGGTGCCTCCTGGATCGTGACAACGACCGTGCGTTGATCGATGTTAGGCAGTGGCGGCGGATCCGATCCAGTCAGCCCGACTTTTTTCGAAAACTTCGCCGAGCGGTCGGCCAGGGTGTCGAAATCGCGGTCGTGGCTTCTACCAGTCTGTGAGGGCACCACTGGACGATCCTGAAGAGGAGCGAGTCATGAAGTACATGCTGTTGATGCAGTTCAGCGCCGAGAACGCGGGATTCCCCGATCTCTCGACCTGGACCCCCGAGGAGATCCGGGCGCACATCGCCTTCATGGGCGAGACGAACACGATGCTCAAGGACGCGGGCGAATTCGTGGACGCCCAGGGCCTCGCGGGAGTGGACACCGCGCGGATCGTCCGCGCCGGGAGCGGCGGGGCGCCCGTCGTCACGGAGGGACCGTTCCCCGAGACGAAGGAGTTCCTGGCCGGATTCTGGGTCATCGACTGCGAGACGCCGGCGCGGGCGGACGAGATCGCCGCGCATATCTCGGCGGCCCCCGGCCCCGGCGGCAAGCCGTTGAACATGGCGATCGAGGCCCGTCAGATCATGGCCGGGCCGCCCGAGGAGTTCTAGAGATCTATTGAGGGAGCACGTGTTGAGCCGTATCTCCTTCTACGACGAGGACCTGCTGCGCACTCTCGCGCCGCAGGTCGTCGGCGTACTCACGCGGCGCTTCGGGGACTTCGCGACCGCCGAGGACGCCGTGCAGGAGGCGTTGCTGGCGGCGGCGAGGCAGTGGCCCGACGAAGGTGTGCCCGGCAATCCGCAGGGCTGGCTGATCCAGGTCGCGAACCGCCGGATGACCGAGTTGGTGCGCGCCGACGCCGCGCGGCGGCGGCGTGAGGACCTGGTGACGGGGCGGGAGCCGGCCGACCGCCGGGTGGCCCCGCCCGCCGACGCCGCCGAACCGGCAGACCGGGACGACTCGTTGACCGTCCTGTTCCTGTGCTGCCACCCCGCCCTGTCGCCTGCCGCCGCCGTCGCGCTGACGCTGCGGTGCGTGGGCGGTCTCGGTACGGGGGAGATCGCCCGCGCCTTCATGGTGCCCGAGGCGACGATGGGCCAGCGCATCAGCAGGGCGAAGCAGCGGATCAGGGCGTCCGGGGCGCCGTTCCGGCTGCCGGGGCCGGACGACGAGGACCGGGAGCGGCGGCTCGGAGCCGTACTGCACGTGCTGTATCTGATCTTCAGCGAGGGATACGCGACGAGTGCCGGGCCCGATCTTCAGCGGGTCGAGCTGTCCCAGGAGGCGATCCGGCTGGCCCGCGCCCTGCGTGAACTCCTGCCGGACGACAGCGAGATCACCGGGCTTCTCGCGCTGATGCTGCTCACCCAGGCGCGCAGCGCGGCCCGGACGGGGCCGGGCGGTGAGCTGATCCCGCTGGCCGAGCAGGACCGGGGGCGCTGGGACGGCGCGGCGATCGCCGAGGGCGTCGCGCTGATCACGGCGGCGCTGCCGTCCGGTCCGGTGGGTCCGTATCAGGTGCAGGCGGCGATCGCCGCCGTGCACGACGAGGCGGGATCGGCCGGGGAGACGGACTGGCCGCAGATCCTGGCGCTGTACGGGGTGCTCGACGCGCTCGTCGACAATCCGGTGGTCTCGCTGAACCGCGCCGTCGCCCTGGCCATGGTGCGCGGCCCGGCCGCCGGGCTCGCCGCCGTCGACGCGCTCGACGCGGCGGGGCGGCTCGCCGGGCACCACCGGCTGTATGTGGTCAGGGCGCATCTGCTGGAGATGGCGGGCGACCGGGCGGCGGCCGTCGAGAACTACCGGGCCGCCGCCGCGCGTACGGCGAGCACGCCCGAGTACCGCTACTTGTCGATACGGGCCGCGCGGCTCGGAACGGGCGCGGCGACCGGCGGCTCGGACGCGTAGGCCGCCGGGTCGGGGCGCAGCATGATCGTGCGCGAGACCACGAAGGTGATCGGGATCGCCGCCGCCGCGGCGATCAGCGGCGCGTACGTCCTGCTGAACCCCAGCACGTCGACCAGCAGATACACCCCGCACGTGGTGATGGTGAAGTTCGCCGCGTTGGTGAGCGGGAAGAGCAGGAACTTCCGCCAGGTCGGCCGGGTCCGGTAGGTGAAGTACGAGTTGAGGAAGAACGAGCCGATCATGCTCAGCACGAAGGCGGCGACATGCGCCGCGACGTACGGGAGCCAGGTCAGCAGCACCAGGTAACAGCCGTAGTACGTACCGGTGTTGACGACCCCGACGAGCGCGAATCTGATCAGCTGGCCCCGGACCGTCATGTACCCACAAGCTCCTGGTCCGTCGCACGAAGCGTCCGCCGCGGGCGGTCCACGTCGGTCGCCGCCACCAGATAGTGCGGGCGCCGCTTCACCTCGTAGTAGATGCGGCCGACATACTCGCCGACGACTCCCACCATCACCATCTGTACGCCCGACAGGGCCGTGACAGCCACCAGAAGTGTGACATAGCCGGGAGAGTCGACACCGTTGACCATCGCCTCCACGACGATCCACGCCGCGTACAGCGAGGCGAGCGACACCAGCAGCAGTCCGAGGTAGAGCGCGGCGCGCAGCGGCTTGTTGTTGAAGGAGAGCATGCCGTCGAGCCCGTAGTTGAGCAGCTTTCCGAAGCTCCATTTGGAACGGCCCTGCTCACGGGCCGCGTTCTCGTACTCGAAGGTGGTCGAGCGGAATCCGACCCAGGCGAAGATTCCCTTGGAGAAGCGGTTGTACTCGGCGAGGCCGAGCACCGCGTCGACCGCGCGGCGCGAGAGGAGCCGGAAGTCCCCGACGCCGTCGACGAGTTCGACGTCGATCAGGCGGTTGATCAGCCGGTAGTACGCGCGGGCCGCCAGGGTGCGGGTGACGCGGTCGCCCTTGCGGGTACGGCGCGCGATGACCTGCTCGTAACCCTCCTCGTGGAGGGCGAGCATGCGGCGGACCAGCTCCGGCGGGTGCTGGAGGTCCGCGTCCATGATGACGACGGCGTCGCCCTTCGCGTACTGGAGGCCGGCCAGCATCGCGGCCTCCTTGCCGAAGTTGCGGCTGAAGGAGACGTAACGGGCGCGGGAGTCAGCCGCGGCGAGGTGGTCCAACCGCTCCAGAGTGCCGTCGCGGCTTCCGTCGTCCACGTAGACCAGCTCGAATTCATGCCCGAGTTCCCCTTCGAGCAGCGCGAGTTCATCGGTCACACGGGCGTGGAAGCGGTCGACGATCTCCTCTTCGTTGAAGCACGGGACCACTATTGAGATCAGCACCGTAGAACGACATCCGACCGGAATGTCACTGATGGATTCACCGAATGAATTACAGGCGGCCATCATGTGAACTGGATCGCCAACGACCCTTTTGTCGGGATCAGCGCTGACATATTCGATCACTATGCCGATCCTGGAATCCGTCCGCGGCCGGGCAGCCGCGTTCGCCGCCCTGATCACCGTGACCGCCGTCTGCGCGGGTGACGCCGTCGCCCGCAGCTTCCCGTTCGGGCCGGACACGCGGAGCGTCAACGACCTGGGCAATCAGTTCGTCCCCTTCCACGCCAAGCTGTGGGACCTGCTGCACGGGCGCGGGGACGGCGGGCTGCTGCTCAACTGGCAGTCCGGGTACGGCACCGCGTTCCTGCCCGACCTCGGGACGTATCTGACGAGTCCGTTCGCGCTGCTCGTCGGGCTCTTCCCACGGGACCGGATCGATCTCGCCGTGTACGTCATCACCGTGCTCAAGATGGCGGCGGCGGGCGCGGCGATGGCCTGGCTGCTGCTCGCGATGGCGAAGAAGCGGCCCGTTTCCCCGTCGTCGTCGTGGTGGGTCGCCGCGGTGCTCGGCGCCACGTACGCGCTCTGCGGATGGTCCGTCATCGAGGCGTCGTACAACCCGATGTGGCTCGACGGGCTCATCGCGCTCCCGCTGCTGTGCCTGGTCGGCGAGTGGGTACGGGCGGGGCGCCGGCCGGTCCTCGGTCCGCTGGTCGTCGCGCTCGCGTGGATCGCCAACTTCTACACCGCGTACATGGCGACCCTCGGTGCCGTCCTGGTGCTCTGCGTGCAACTCCTGCTCGACGGCGGGGTGCTGCGGGAGCGTGTACGGGTCCTGGTGCGCGGCGCCGGCACCGTGCTCCTCGGGATCGGGCTCGCCGCGCCCGTGCTGCTGCCGGTGGTGATGGGGACGGGGCACGCGTTTCCCGGCTGGACCAGGCAGTTCGAGCCGGCCGGCTGGAGCGAGTTCCTCGCGCGGACGCTGCCCGCGACGTACAGCTTCTTCACGCCCGCCCTCTTCCTGGGCGGCGGCGCGCTGCTGCTCGCCGTCGTGCTGCCGTTCAACCGGAAAGTGCCCGGCCGGGAGCGGCTGGCGTGGGCCGGGCTCGCGGGCGGCGTCGCGCTGTCGTCGCAGTGGGAGCCGACGCATCTGCTGTGGCACGCGTTCGCGACGCCCAACGGCAGCCCGTTCCGCCAGACGTTCGTGCTGTCCGGGCTGCTGGTGATCGCCGCCTGGCAGTGTCTGGCTCACGGGTGGCCGGGCCGCCGCCCGCTGCTCGCCGGCACCGGTCTGCTCGTCGCGGTGGGCCTGGTCGCCGCCACCGACGCGATGACCGGCAGGCGCGCCCTCGCGCTGTTCGCGTGCGGGCTCGCGGCGGCCGTGGCGGCGCTGCTGGTGGTACGGCTCCCCCGGCGCCGGTACGCGGCGCTGGCCGCCCTGTTGCTGGTGGGCGGGCTCGCGGGGCAGGCCGCGGCGACCACCGCGTACACCGACCGGGCCCGGCTGCACAAGCTGGACCACTACCCGGCCTGGGGCACGGAGCACGACGAGCGCGCCGCCGCCGTCGCGGAGGCCGACGGGTGGCCGCGCTACCGCACCGACCCGGGGCGCACCCAGATCACCGCGAACGACCCGATGCTGCTGGGCGGTCAGGGCGCCTCCTACTACAGCAGTCACACGCCCGACGTGCTGACGCGTACGCTCGGCGCGCTGGGCGCCGGCTGGACGTCGAACGGGCGGGCGGTGCAGAGCCTGGACAGCCCGGTCGTGGACGCCGTGTTCGCGGTGGGCGCGCGCCTTCGTACGGAGGACGGCGCCCCGCCAGAGGTGAGTCGGGCCGAGGTGCCGCCGCTGGTGACCGTACGGCCGCCGGAGCGGACCCGCCCGCGGTACGGGCGTTCGCCCTTCCGCAACCAGGAGATGCTGCTGGGCTCGCGCGTCTACTCCGACCCGGTGGCCGGTTCCTGTCCCGTCGGCAGCGAGGTCTTCTTCTTCGCCCCCGACTACACCGGCACGGCCCGGCTCGGCAACGCCACCCCTGTCAAGTTGCTCGGCGGGCAGCCCCGCCGCCGCGCGGCCGTGACGTCGCTGGGAATCGCCGAACGCCCGGGTGAGCGCGTCACGTTCGACGGCAGGGCGCCGAAGGGGCGGACGGTGGCCTGTCTGGACCGGGCGCGCCTCGACGCCACCGTGGAGCGGATGAAGAAGACCGGCGCCGTGTCCGTGGACGTCTCCGACCACGGCGTACGGGCCCAACTGCCGCCCGGCAGCAGGGGAACGGCCGTCGTCGCCGCGCCCCGGATCGCGGGCTGGAGCTGCGCGGGGAAGCCCGCCGATGCGTCCCTCGGGCTGGTCGCGGTGCCGCTGGACCCGGACGGCACGACCACGTCCGTCGACTGCTCGTTCCGGCCGCCGGGACTGCGCTCGGGCGCCGCGCTGGGAGGCGCGTCACTGCTCGTGCTGGTGGGCATCGGCGTGCTCTCCGTACGGAGGCGGCGCCGGGAGGGGCCGGGGACGGTTGAACTAGCGGCTCCGGGTGGTGCCGCGGAACTGCTGCCTGCGGTCAAGTCCGCGCCGTAGTTCGACCGGCAGCGGGTGGTACGGGCCGTACGCCCGCTCCGCGTCGTAGAGCAGATACTGCAACTGCTGCTGCGCCGCCGAGTGGTCGCCGACCGCGAGCAGCAGATGCCCGATGCGGTGCCGGATGTCGAAGGCCCGTGACTGGTCGGCGCCCGGCTGCCCGGCGCCTTCGTAGTAGGGCAGCACCGCGCGGTACTCCTCCAGCGCCGCGCCCGCCTCACCGAGCTGTTCGAGGCACTGCGCGGCGTCGTAGCGGAACTGGAGCGTCTGCGGGTCGCCGGGGCCCGCGTCGGCCGCGCGGTCGTCGGCGAGACGGCGCAGCTCGGGCAGGGCGCGGCGGTACTGGCCGTCGTCCATCAGCGTCGTCGCGTACTGCTTGCGCAGGATGCGGACCACCGGTGAGTGTTCGCCGTGCTCGGCCGCCGCGGCGGGAAGGATCCCGCCGAGGATGTCCACGGCCTGCGTGATGCTGCCCTCGCCGAGGAGGCGCTTCGCCTCGTCGACGGCGGCGGCGACGTCCGGGCGCTGGGCCGGGGCGCTCCCCGGCATCGGCGAAGGGGAGGGCGACTGCGACTGGGGCGAGCGCGGCGGGAGTGGTGACAGCGGCACCGACGGCGCGGGCGGCGGGGCGGTGGCGCGGTCCGGCCAGGGCGCGTGCGGGCGCAGGAACGGGCGGGACGGGTCGAGCGGGATGCCCGCCTGCCCGGAGTGCGGCGCGCCGACCACGCCGCGCGTGGGCAGCAGCGGGGCCAGTGCCTCGTACACCTCCTGCGCGCCGGCCGGCCGGTGCTGCGGGTCCTTGGCGAGCAGCCGCAGGACGAGCGCCTCCAGCGTCTCGGGGATCTCCGGGCGGATCCGGCGGACCGGGACGGGCGGCTCGTACAGATGCCGGTGCAGGACGCCGAGGGCGGTCGTGCCGGGGAACGGGACGGTGCCGCTGAGGAGTTCGTGCAGGACCACGCCGAGTGCGTAGAGGTCGGTGTACGGGCCGACGGCGCCGCCCATGACCTGCTCGGGGGCCATGTAGGCGGGGCTGCCGATGACCGAGCCGGTGTGGGTGAGGCGGGTGGTGTCGGTGTCGATGACGGAGGCGACGCCGAGGTCGAGCACGAGGACGCTGCCGTCGGGCTTGACCATCACGTTCCGCGGCTTGAGGTCGCGGTGCACGATGGGCACCGCGTGTACGGCGGCGAGGACGCCGCACAGCTGGGCGGCGACGGAGGCCGCCCACTGCCAGGGGTAGGGCGCGTGGCCGGCGAAGTGGGCGGCGAGGTCGGTGCCTTCGACGTACTGCATGACCAGGAAGAGTTCGTCGCCGTCGCTGCCCGCGTCGTGGACGGTGACGAGGCCGGGGTGGTTGACCTGGGCGGTGACCCGGCATTCGCGGACGAACCTGCGGCGCAGGTCCTCGGCGGCGGTGTCGGCGGCCATCTTGTCGGGGCGCAGCAGCTTGACGGCGACGCGGCGGCCGAGGCGCTGGTCGTAGGCCGTCCAGACCTGGCCCATGCCGCCCTGCCCGATGAGGCCGGCCATCTCGTAACGGCCCGCGACGACGCGGGCGTTCACCGCTTGTCGCTGTCGCCGCTGTTGCGGTTGCCGTTGCCGTTGCCGCCCGTGTCGCGTCCGTCGCCGGTGCCGGTGTCGTCCAGGTGGTCGCGGCGCAGGAGATCGCTCAGCTCGTCCAGCTCGGCGCGCACCTGGTCGATGCGGGGCGGCGTCGTGGCGGGGTTGGGCTGGGCGTACGGCTGTTGCCGCTGGGGCGGCGGCTGTTGCTGCCGCGGGGTGGCCACGGGCCGGGTGGGGCCGCCGTAGCCGTAACCGGCGTTGGCGGGCGGCTGATAGCTCGGTGTCACCTGGGGTGTCACGTGCGGCGGCTGGTAGTAGCCCGGGTACGGCGCCGCCGGGACCCGGTAGTGCTTGAAGTCCGCGTACAGGTAGTAGGCGATGGCGGCGGCACCGGTCGTCAGCATGCCGATCATGCCGGTGTTGCCCTCGGGGCTGCTGAAGTCGTCGGTGTTGTCCTGGGCGAGAAAGACGATCCACAGGACGTTGAGGGCCACGTTCCCGATGAACAGCCACCAGTTCAGGACGGACCGGGTCACGATCGCCACCCGCAGCGTCGCCGTCCAGGCGAGGAACCCGCAGGTGAGCAGCGGCATCGCGACGAAGAGCCCACGCAGGAAGGCAAGCATCCCCGGCGTGGGTGTGCGGTGCGGCGGCGGGTGCGCTATTCCGGGGCCGTGCATGCTGCTCCTGACAGGCCAGGGGGGACGTCTGCGAAAGCGTATCGAGGGTATACAGCGACATCGCGCGCCGAGCCCCGTCGCGTGGATCCCCCCTGCCCCCGCACGTGTCCCCCACGCTCAGATCCGGTGACGCACCCACACATTGGGTTCGACATAGACACCGTAGCCGCGTGTGGCCTCGCAGTGCACGGGCATGAGCGCTCCGGGTACGTCGACGGGCCCGTCGGTGTCGAACGCGAGCCCCGTCCACTCGCGCCACTGGGCGAGTGATCCGGTGACCGTCATGGAGGCGGGGGCCACCGAGTCGATCACACCGCCCGCGCGCACGTGGACGCGGAGCCAGGGGTCGTACGGCAGTCCGTCCTCGTCCCGTACGCGATGGGCGTACTCGTCCATCGCGGCGTGCGGCTCTTCGTGCTTGGCGCTCGGCCGTACCGGGGCGACGACTGCGGCGAAGCCGAGGCCGCGGGCGTTGTCGCGCATGGCCGCCAGCATCCTGCCGGACAGGCCCTGCCCCTGCCGGTCGGTGGCGACCGTGATCTCGATGGCGCTGACGGTGTCGGGTGTCCTGCCGTGCCGCAGATCGGAGAACGCCCACAGCAGCGCCTGGTCCCAGCCGGTGGCGGGCAGCGTCTCGCGGCCCTTGGCGTGGAGCTGGAAGGGGACGCTGAACGCGCGGGCCACGACGGCCCCCTCCTCGTCGGTGCCGACGAGAACGTACTGCGGCAGCTCGGCGACGATCCGCCCGATGTTCGCCCAGCCGACGGGGTCGTGCAGCATGAACTCCGGCCAGGTGTCGGCCATCCGCCACATCGGGTCGATGAGGTGGGGACGCTCGGCGAGAGTGGTGACGGTCAGCTCCATACGGGCAGGTTAACGACATGCGGACCGGCGCCCCACTGATTTGGTACGGCCTCCGGGACGGGGAGGCCGTCGGCTCGGGAAGGGTACGGTCCAGGTCGGAGACCGGGCCCGCACCCTTCCTCTCTCACGCGGCGACAGGGACACCGCACGTGCCCGGGGCGTCGGTCAGAGCGCCGGGTAGGCGTTCCTCATGAGCTCCTGGAACTGGGCCGGGAACCAGTGGCCGGAGAGCGGCGCGTCCGGCAGGGCGCCGGACAGGTTGTTCCCGTTGCGGGGGTTGCCGGTGTACGTCGGGTCGCACATCCGGTCGAAGCCCTTGCCCTCGTCGTTCTCGATCACCTTGCTGGCGCCGTCCGACTCACCCGGGGGCTTGACCCAGACGTACGCGTCGATACCGGGTGCCGGGGCCGCCTGTGGCCGTGCGCCGAGACCGGCGCCCTTCTGGTTGCACCAGTTGCCGAGGTGGATCCGGCGGTCGGTGCGGCCTCCGTTGACGTACGTGTCCGAGGTGGTCTTCGGGCCCGCGGCGGTCGGCCGGGCCGCGCCGCCCCAGCCGTTGCGGGAGGTGTCGATCAGCATGCCGACGTCCGGGGAGAAGCCCTCCTTCTGGGCCTCGGTGCGGAACGCCTGGGCGAACGACTGCTCGTCCACGTAGCGGTTCCAGTCGATCCACTTGGACTTCTCGCGGATCGGACCGTCGTTGGCGGTGTCGCCGATCTTGAAGAACGGCTCGGTGGTGGCGCCGTAGTTCGCGGTGTTGGCGATGAAGCCGTGCACGTTGGCCAGTGTGCTGCCCTCGGCCTTCGCGGCCTCGGCGATCTGCTTCGCGGAGGCGTTGAAGTTGTCGTCCCAGCCGATCCAGCCGTGGTGACCCGCGTCGACGTAGTTGTACGCGTTCGGGATCGCGCCCAGCTTGGCCAGCGCGTAGCCGACACCCTTGACGTAGTTTCCGTTCGCCTTCATGGTGTCGCAGTTCGGGACCGCGGTCGGGCGGGGCGAGACGTTGGTGACCAGGTTCGGCAGCGAGTCGATCTCGACGATGTTCACGATGCGCAGGTTGGCGTAGGCCGGCTTGGCCAGGATCGCCGCGATCGGATCGATGTACTCGCTCTTGTACCGGGGGAGATCCGTCTGGCCGAGCTCGCCGTTCGAGGCGAGGGCGGAACAGTCACGGCCGGGCAGGTTGTAGATGACCAGCTGGATCGTCTGCGCGCCCTGGCTGACGGCCCTGTTGAGGTGGGCCTCCAGGCCCATTCCGCCGGCCACGCCCTTGATCGCGGCGATGCGGTCGAGCCACACGGCGGTGGGCTGGTTGGAGATCCTGCTGCCGCCGGGCTCGGCCGCGGCCTTCGCGGACCACAGCGGATTCACGTACACCTTGGCACCCGCGTACGGGTTGTCCACGCGGGCGGCGGCCTGCGCGGATGCCTTCGCCGACGCGGAGGCGGGGGTGGTGGTGAGCTGGGTGACCGCGCCGCCGGTGAGCAGCATCGCGCCGGCGGTGAGAGCGACCAGGCCGCGGCGGACTCGTCGTTGGGGTAAGGCGACTGAGGTGATGAGGGGTGTCATGTGCGAACTACCTCCGGAGGATGTGGATCTTCACCCCTAGTGGGGAAGACGTACGCTTTTGCCCGGTTCAGTTGCACGTTCTTAACGATGGGAGCGCTCCCATCG
>NZ_MDCR01000003.1 GCF_001723055.1 Streptomyces niveus | reverse complement strand
GCTGGTCGCGGCCGGACTGCCGTTGCTCACCGCCCTGTTCGGGGTCGGCCTGGCCATCCTCTCCATCACCCTCGCCAGCTCCGTCATCGACCTCAGCTCCAACACGAGCACGCTGGCACTGATGCTGGGCCTGGCGGTCGCCATCGACTACGCCCTGTTCATCGTCTCCCGCTACCTCGGCGAGCTCAGGGCCGGCCACACGCCCGAGGAGGCCGCCGGGCGGGCGCTCGGTACGGCCGGTTCGGCGGTGGTGTTCGCCGGGCTCACCGTCGTCATCGCCCTCACCCTGCTGCCCGCGATGCTCGGCTTCGCCGGAAACCGGATCACGACCGGGAAGCTCAAGTCGCGCCGGATGCGGGCCGTCGAGCGGGCGGAGCGCGAGCCCATGGGCGTGCGCTGGTCGACGTTCGTCCTGCGCAACCCGGTCAAGGTCCTCGTCACCTCGGTCGCCGGTCTGCTGCTGCTCGCCACGCCGGCCCTCTCCCTCGAACTGGGCATGCCCAGCGACGAGTCGGCCACCCCCGGCAGCTCCCAGCGCATCGCCTACGACACCATCACCGACGGTTTCGGCCCCGGCTACAACGGCCCCCTGTCGATCGTGGTCGACGCCCGCGACAGCGCCGACCCCAAAGCCGCGGCCGACCAGGCGGTCGCCCTGCTCGACGGCTTTCCCGACGTCGCCTCGGTGAGCCCCGCCGCCTTCAACGAGAGCGGCGACGTGGCGCTGATCCGCGCCGTCCCGGGCTCCGGGCCCAGCAGCGAGCAGACGATCGACCTCGTCTCCGACATCCGCGACCGGGGCGCGGCGCTGCGGGACGACACCGGCGCCGAGCTGATGGTCACCGGCACCACCGCACTCAACATCGACATCTCCGGCAAGCTGAGCGACGCCATGATCCCCTACCTGTGCGTGGTCGTCGGCCTGGCGCTGGTCCTGCTGATGCTGGTGTTCCGCTCGATCCTGGTCCCCCTCAAGGCGGCGGCCGGCTTCCTGCTCAGCATCCTCGCGACCCTCGGTGTCGTCGTCGCGGTCTTCCAGAAGGGCTGGTTCGCGGATGTCTTCGGCGTCGACCAGACCGGCCCGATCGTGAGCATCCTGCCCATCTTCATGATCGGTGTGGTGTTCGGCCTCGCCATGGACTACCAGGTCTTCCTGGTGACCCGGATGCGGGAGGAATACGTCCACGGCGCCGAGCCGAAGGAGGCCGTCGTCGCCGGGTTCCGGCACGGAGCCCGGGTGGTCACCGCAGCCGCGGCCATCATGATCGCGGTGTTCTCCGGGTTCATCTTCAGCGACACCGCGATCATCAAGTCCATGGGCCTGGGCCTGGCCGCCGCCGTCCTCCTCGACGCCTTCGTGGTGCGGATGACCATCGTTCCCGCCGTCATGGCGCTGCTCGGCCACCGTGCCTGGTCGCTGCCCGGCCGGCTGGACCGGCTGCTGCCCGACGTTGACGTGGAGGGCGAGAAGCTGCGCCACCTGCTGGACAAGTCACCGCGGAGCGCCACGGGGCCCGAGCGCGTGCCCGTCGGGAAGGGCTGAGCCTCCGGCCGTACGATCCGAGGCAGGGCGTACGGCCCGAGACCGCCCGCTCGCGGCCCGCGTCGCCGCCGTTAACACCCGCCCCGCCCGCCGGTCCCACTCCCCCCGGGACGGGCGGGCGGTTCCCGTACCGAGAGGGCGTACGACGTGACGACACCGACCACGGCCGAACCGTCGGGCTCCCTGTTCGAGCCCGAGGCGTTGCTCGGCGGGGCCGAGCGGCGCTCGGACGTCCTGGTCATGCGCATGCTCAGGCGGATCATGCAGACGGACCGGAACCTGCCCTGGGTCAGACGCTGGAGCGTCCCGCTGCTCTGCCTGCTGATCGGCATCCCGGCCCTGGAGAACACGGACGAAGGACGGGGGCCCGGCGTGCCGCTGCTGCTCGTCCTGATGGCCGCCTTCTGCGTCCCGCTGCTGTGGCGCCGGCAGCGCCCCATCCTCGTCTTCGGCCTGACCTCGGCCGTCTCCGCGGTGGCCCTCGCGCTGGACGCCAACACCGGGTCCGAGGCCGCGCGAGTGGTGGCGCTGCTCAACGTGGGCCGC
The DNA here is from genome assembly GCF_001723055.1 of Streptomyces niveus. Classification (GTDB taxonomy): domain Bacteria; phylum Actinomycetota; class Actinomycetes; order Streptomycetales; family Streptomycetaceae; genus Streptomyces; species Streptomyces niveus. Next base: position 21,271 of record NZ_MDCR01000003.1, on the reverse strand, counting down.
TCCGGGCGGCCCGTCCAGCTCGCGGTCTGTCTGGCGATCGCCGTCGCACAGACGACCCTGGCCACCGTCGTACGCGGCGACGGACAGGACATCGGCCTGCAGAGCTGGGTGATCGCGCTCATCCAGGCGGCCCTCGTGGCGGCCGTCGCCGCGGCCGGCCTGGTGGCCCGGGTGCTGAACGCGTACGTCAAGGCGCTGCACGAACGCGCCGTACGCCTGGAGGTGGAGCGCGACCAGCGGGCCAGGCTCGCCGTCGCCGCCGAACGGGCCCGGGTCGCCCGCGAGATGCACGACATCCTCGGCCACACCCTCGCCGTCATCGTCGGTCTCGCGAGCGGCGCCGCCGGGCTGACCGAGGCGAAACCGCGGCGGGGCGCCGAGACGCTGCGCATCATCGCCGACAGCGGCCGGGGCGCCCTGGCCGAACTGCGCCGGCTGCTCGCCGTCATCGGCGACGACGAGCGGATCGCCGCCGAGGGCACCCCGCTCGCCCCGCAGCCGGGTTTCAGCGATCTGGGTCCGCTGCTGGAGCGGGTGCGCGCGGCGGGCCCCGCCGTCACCCTGCACACCGAAGGCGACCGGACGGACCTGCCGCCCGGCCTCCAACTCGCCGTGTACCGCGTCGTACAGGAAGCCCTGACGAACACGCTCAAGCACGCGGCTCCCGACACGGCGGTCCAGGTGACGATCACCGCCGACGACACCGCCGTACACCTCACGGTCGAGGACACCGGACCGGCGCTCACCCCACGGGCCAACGACGACGGGCGCGGCCTGGTCGGCATGCGCGAGCGGGCCGCGCTCTACGGCGGGAGCGTGAGCGCGGGGCCCAACGACCGCGGCGGCTGGACCGTCCGGGCCCGCTTTGTGATCGCGACCAACTCGGCACCCACGGAGAAGAGTTCCGCATGACCACCGTCCTCATCGTCGACGACCAGGCCCTGCAACGGCTCGGGTTCAGCATGCTCATGGAGCAGCACTCCGATCTGACCGTGGTGGGCGAGGCCACGCACGGCGCCGAAGCGGTGCGCAAGACCGCCGAACTCCGCCCCGATGTCGTACTGATGGACGTCCGCATGCCCGGCATGGACGGCATCGAGGCCACCCGGCGCATCGTGCAGTCCGGCGGGCGCTCAAGAGTCCTCGTGCTGACGACGTTCGACCTGGACGAGTACGCGTACGCGGCGCTGCGCGCCGGAGCGAGCGGCTTCCTTCTGAAGGACGCGCTGCCCGACGAGTTCATCTACGGCGTACGGGCGGTGGCCGCCGGGGACGCCGTCATCGCACCCGGGCTCACCCGTAAGCTCCTCGACGCCTTCGCCGACCGGATGCCCGGCCGGACCCCCGAACAGGAGCGCCGGCTGGCCGCGTTGACGGAACGGGAACGCGAGGTACTCACCGCTATGGCCACCGGCTTGAGCAACACGGAGATCGCGGCGCGGTTCTCGCTGGCCGAGTCGACGGTCAAGTCGCATGTGAGCCGGGTGCTGGCGAAGATCGGGGCGCGGGACCGGGTGCAGGCGGTGATCTTCGCCTTTGACGCGGGGCTGGTGAGTCCCGCCTGACCCGCACGGCGGAGCGGCCCCGTCACCGTGCGTGGTACGCGGGCTTTCGTTCAGGGTGCGGGTGACGGGCCCTCGGTGAACGCGTCGCCGGCCATGCCCGCCGTCAGGGTGCTGCCGTCCGCCGGGTCGATGAGGAGGAAGGAGCCGGTGCGGCGGAAGCGCGCGTAGGGGTCGATGGCCAGGGGTTCGGCGGTACGGATGACGACGCGGCCGATGTCGTTGGCGACGAGGCGGCCGGGGCTGGGGTGTTGGGAGAGGTCGTCGAGGGTGAGCCGGGAGGGGATCTGCCGGACGACCGCCTTGACGGTGCGGGTGGTGTGTTTGAGCAGCACCCGTTGTCCCTCCGTCAGTGGGGTGTCGTGGAGATGGCAGACGGTGGCGTGCAGATCCTGGCCCGTGCTCGGCCCGGTGTCCTGGGGGACGATGAGGTCACCGCGCGAGATGTCGAGGTCGTCGCGGAGCCGTAGCGTCACCGACTGCGGAGCCCAGGCCGTGTCGGCCGGTACGCCCAGCGCGTCGATGGCCTCGATGGCGGTGGTGTGCCCGGAGGGCAGGACGGTGACGGGCTGGCCGACGCGCAGGACGCCGGAGGCGAGTTGGCCCGCGTAGCCCCGGTAGTCGGGCAGTTCGGGGAGCTGGGGCCGGATGACGTACTGGACGGGGAAACGGGCCACCTCCTCGGCCGGGTCATGGGTGACCGGCACCGTCTCCAGGTGCTCCAGCACCGTCGGTCCGGCGTACCAGCCCATGGTCGCCGACGGTTCGACCACGTTGTCCCCGGTGAGCGCGGAGATCGGGATCGCGGTGACCTCGGGGACGCCGAGCGAGGCGGCGTACGCGGTGAACTCCTCGGCGATGGCGGCGAACACGGGCTCCGCGTACGCCACGAGGTCCATCTTGTTGACGGCGAGGACGACGTGGGGGACCCGTAGGAGGGCGGCGATGGCGGCGTGGCGGCGGGTCTGTTCGACCACGCCGTTGCGGGCGTCGACCAGGATCACCGTCAGCTCGGCGGTGGACGCGCCGGTGGCCATGTTGCGGGTGTACTGGACGTGGCCGGGGGTGTCCGCCAGGACGAAGCGGCGGCGCGGGGTGGCGAAGTAGCGGTAGGCGACATCGATGGTGATGCCCTGTTCGCGTTCGGCGCGCAGTCCGTCGGTGAGGAGGGCGAGGTCGGGGGCGCTCTGGCCGCGGTCGCGGGAGGCGTGCTCGACGGCCTCCAACTGGTCGGCCAGGACGGACTTCGAGTCGTGGAGAAGGCGCCCGACGAGGGTGGATTTCCCGTCGTCGACGCTTCCGGCGGTGGCGAGACGCAGCAGGGAGGCGGCGGACGAGGCTTCGTCGGTGGCCGTTTCGGCGGCGGCCGTGTCCGTGGCCGGTGTCGTCGTGTCGGTGGCGGATCGCGTCATCAGAAGTATCCCTCGCGCTTGCGGTCTTCCATGGCCGTGTCGGAGAGCCTGTCGTCGGCCCGCGTCGCGCCGCGTTCCGTCAGCCGGGACGCCGAGATCTCCGCGATCACCTTCTCCGTGGTGTCCGCCGCCGACTCCACGGCCCCGGTGCAGGACATGTCGCCCACGGTGCGGTAGCGGACCTGACGGATCTCGGTGTGTTCCCCCTCCTTCGGCCCTCCCCACCCGCCCGGCGCCAGCCACATGCCGTCGCGTGCGAACACCTCGCGCCGGTGGGCGTAGTAGACGCTGGGCAGGGCGATCTCCTCGCGGGCGATGTACTGCCACACGTCGAGTTCCGTCCAGTTGGACAGGGGGAAGACGCGGACGTGTTCGCCCGGCGCGTGCCGGCCGTTGTACAGCTGCCACAGCTCGGGGCGCTGGCGGCGCGGGTCCCAGCCGCCGAACTCGTCACGCAGGGAGAACACCCGCTCCTTCGCGCGGGCCTTCTCCTCGTCGCGCCTGCCGCCCCCGAAGACGGCGTCGAAGCGGTTCGTCTCGATGGCGCGCAGCAGGGGCACGGTCTGGAGCGGGTTGCGGGTGCCGTCGCTGCGGTCGCGCAGTTCGCCGCTGTCGATGAACTCCTGGACGGAGGCGACGTGCAGCCGCAGACCGTGCTCGGCCACGGCCTTGTCGCGGTAGTCGATGACCTCGGGGAAGTTGTGGCCCGTGTCCACGTGCAGCAGGGCGACCGGCAGCGGCGCGGGGGCGAACGCCTTGAGTGCCAGGTGCAGCATGACGATGGAGTCCTTGCCGCCCGAGAACAGCAGCACCGGCCGCTCGAACTCCCCGGCCACCTCCCGGAAGATGTGCACGGACTCCGACTCCAGCACATCCAGATGACTCAGCGGAAAGCCGCCGCCCCGCAACAGCGTCTGAGAATCCGACCTGTCGGATCGTAGCACCAGACCTCCTCAAGATCCCCTGGACCAGGCGCACTTGTGCCGTTGGGTGATTCTCAAGGCCGTCGGGTCGTACGGCGGTAGTCAGGGATCCTCCTGGGTCCTGCCGGAGGACGTACCGCAGTACGGTGACAGCCCAGTCAGGCGACAGGAGTGTCATGGCGAAATCCCAGGGCAGCGTCCCCGAACCGGGCGCGGGCAAGGAGTGGACCGACAGTCTGTCCAGGGGACGGGTGCCTGGGCCGAGACTCGACCAGCAAAGGGTCGTGGACGGCCGGGGGCCCAGTACCCGCAGTGTGCACGCGGGGACGTACGAGGACCCGGGCACCGGCGCCGTGGGCACACCGGTCTTCCAGACCACGACCTTCAAGTTCACCGACGACACGTACGACGCGTTCGACCAGGGGCACATCAGGGACGTCCCCATCTACGGACGGTACGGCAGCCCCAACCAGTGGACGGTGCAGGAGAAGATCGCCTCCCTGGAGAACACCGAGAGCGCCCTGGTCTTCTCCTCGGGGATGGCCGCCATCACCACGACGCTGCTCGCGCTCACCAACCACGGCGGCCACATCGTGAGCAGCCGTGACGTGTACGGCGGCACGTTCAACCTGCTCCGTGAAGACATGCACCAGCTGGGCCGTACGGTCACCTTCACCGACCCGACGGACATCGACGCCGTCCGGGCGGCGGTGCGCGACGAGACGCAGGTCCTCTACTTCGAGTCGCTCACCAACCCGCTCCTCAAGGCGGTCCCGCTCGTGGAGTTGGGGAAGCTCGCCCGGGAGCGCCATCTGCTGCTGGTGATCGACAACACCTTCCTCACGCCCATCCATCTGCGACCGCTGGAGCACGGCGCGCACCTGGTGATCCACAGCGCCACCAAGTACCTGAACGGGCACAGCGACGTGACGGCCGGCGCGGTCGCGGGATCGCGCAAGTACGTCGACCGGATCTGGTCGCAGATGCTGAAGTTCGGCGGCTCGCTGGACGCCGGGATGTGCTTCCTGCTGGAGCGCGGGCTCAAGACGCTGGCGCTGCGGATGGGGCAGCATCACGTGAACGCGACCGCGGTCGCCGCGTTGCTCGACGGGCATCCCGCCGTGCACCGGGTCCACCACCCGTCCCGTCCGGACTATCCCTGGACCTGGCTCCACGAGGTGTGCCCCGACGGCTGGGGAGGCATGGTCAGTTTCGAGCTGAAGGGCGGCGACGAGACGGCGTTCAAGCTGCTGGACCGGCTGCGCCTGCCCGTGGTGGCGACCAGTCTCGGTGGCGTCGAGTCGCTGGTCAGTCTGCCGTTCAACACCTCGCACAGCTTCCTGACCGCGAGTCAGCGCGCGGAGGTCGGCATCGCGCCCGGTCTGGTGCGCTTCTCGGCCGGGATCGAGGACACCGAGGACCTCGTCGAGGACCTCGAACAGGCCCTCGAGGGTCTGTGAGCCGGGGACGCGGGACAGGGAGAGGGAGAACATGCGCAACGGTCTGAACATCACCGGCGTCTCGGAGAGCGTGCACGAGTACCGGGACAACCCGGAGGAGGCCGTCTCCGACTTCCGGGTCGTCACACCGCTCCCCGCGCCGGGGGAGGACGTCGCGGTCAGCCGTACCCTCGCCCTCCGGGACGGCACCTACCGGATCGCCCGCGACTTCACCCTGCGGCACCGGCTCACCCTGGACGGCGGGTCCGGCGCCCCGACCCCCGCCGAGTCGATGCTCGCCGCCGTCGCGGCGTGCGTGCTCACCACCAAGATCAACGGTTTCACCTCGCGGGGCGTGAGCCTGAACTCCCTGCGTACCACCGCGCGCGCCCGGCTGCCGCTCGGCGTGGACGGCGCACCGGCGGCCGGCGCGGTGCTCGACGCTCTGAGCTGGAGCACGGACATCGACTGCGACGCGCCCACCGCCACACTGCGTTCGATCAACGAGCTGGTGGGAGCCTTCAGCCCCAACCACCAGTCCGCACTGGACTCCTCACCGGTGGAGGTCACGGTCACCGTGCACGGCCCCGGGGGGAGCGAGGTGTTCCCGGTGGAGTGGGCGCCCGCGTCCCCGGCGGAGACGGACGGCAGTACGGTGGCGGCCGAGGCCGATGTCGTGTGGGAGGACGGTTCGGAGTCGGCGTACACCACCAGCCTCACCGCCGACGGCGAGACCCGGACGACGGATCCGCTCGTGGTCGACCAGGCCAAACAGATGCTCGGCATCGACAAGGGCCCCAACTCCCAGGAGATTCTGCTCGCGGCCCTCACCGCCGAGGTGGCCGGGCTGCTGCGACGGGATCCGGCGCTGATACCCGTCACGGGCGCCAGGCTCTACGGCTCGGGCCGGCTCGACACCCGGGGCATGCTCAACGTGGTCAGGGAGGTCCCCAGCCGCTTCCACGACCTGCGGCTCGATCTCGCGGTGGACGGCGATCCGGCGCACGGCGGCCCGTTGGCGGCGGCGCTCGGCGCGGCCATGTCGCGAGCCGTGCTGCCCGCCACCTTGCTGGCCCGGCTCACGGTGGCCGTCGAGATGACGCGGGACGGCCGTCAGGAGGTGAGCGGCCTGACGACGCTGGCGCAGACGGAGGCCGTACGCGACGAGGTGACGCGGCGTCAACTGGCCGCTCAGCACGGCTGAGATGGGGAGATCCGAGGGGCGCGAACCCTCCGCGCGGAGGTCGTTACGCAACCTTGACTTTGATCTTCGTGCAAATTACGGTCATGTGAAACGCGGGGGCGGGGGAGAATCCTTATCAGGCGATCCAATCTGACCCGTTGGGTTGCCTTCGGCATCTGCCGACGCCCACGGTGTTCGCCCGTCCCGTGTTGTTCGACCGGCCTTTGATTGGCTTTTGACGGTCGTGTGCGCGACCGCAGAACGGGGGAGATCATGGCAGAGAGCTCTGACGAGATCACGTATGTCGCCGTAGTCAACGACGAGGAGCAGTACTCGATCTGGGCCCGTGGCAGGGACCTGCCCGCCGGTTGGCGGGAGGCCGGATTCTCCGGCCCGAAGCAGGACTGTCTGGCCCACATCGAGCGGGTGTGGACGGATATGCGCCCCCTGAGTCTCCGTCGTGCCATGGAGCGATAGAGGGCGTCCGCCCATCTGAAACGTGATCTGCCCGGCCCGCTTCGGCATGGCCGGGGAACGGGGGTAGTACTTTGTCCGGCATCGCCATGCCCAATGTGCTGGTGGGGCGGCAGCGTGAGGTGAGCCTCCTTATGGAGGCCGCCCGGAAAACGGCCGACCGGCCCGTAATGGTCAAGATCTCCGGTGAATCCGGAATCGGCAAAACAAGAATCCTGTCGGAATTCCTTGCGATCGCCGCAGAGAATCCCGAGCTGAAGCTCCTGGAATGTACGGCGGCCGACGACCGGCACAGTACATTCCGTCCCCTTTCCACCCTGCCGGGGCTGGACGACCCACGCCCCCGGGAGAACCCACTCGCCGACCTGCCGGAGCTGGCGGGCCCCGGCAGAGCCGTCCTCGTCATCGACGACCTGCACCAGGCGTCGCACGCCCTCAACCTGGCCATCGAGAAGCTCATCTGGAACCCGCCGCAGCTCGACCTGCTGGTGGTCCTGGCCTACCGGCCGCACGGGGTCGCCAACCGCCTCCTCGCCGCGCTCGGCGGAGCCCAGCCGCAGTGGGACATCGTCGACCTGCCGCTCGGGCCGCTCAGCGCGGAGGCGGCCGAGGGATTCCCGCTGGACCACCTGTGCGGACAGCACCACATGACCCTGCATCAGGAGAGCGGCGGCAACCCGCGCCATCTGAAGCTGCTCGCCGCGCTGTGCCAGGGGGCCGAGTGCCGGGGCGAGCCGCTGCTGCGCGGCGGCACCGAACTGCCCGGCGAGGCCACGGCGCCCATCCTCGCCGACCTCGACACCCTCTCCGGCACGGCACGGACCGTCGGGTCCGCCGCGGCCGTGATCGGTGACGCGTTCGACCTGGAACTGACCGCGGCCGTCGCCGAACTGGACCGTACGACCGTCCTGGTGGCCGTCGACGAACTCCTCGCCCTCGACCTGGTCCAGGCGGACACGGTGCCCGGCAGCTTCCGCTTCCGCCACCGCGTCCTGCGCGGCGTGGTGTACCGCTCGGCGCCCGAAGGCTGGCGCCTGGGGGCGCACGCGCGGGCAGTCGAGGCACTCAGCGGGCTCAACCAGCCCACCGTACGTATCGCGGAACACGTCGAGCGGGCCGGTGTGGGCGGGCCGAAGGCAGCCGCGCTGCTGACCTCCGCCGGCAAGGTCATCGAGCCGCAGGACCCCGAGACCGCCGCCGTCTGGTACACCGCCGCCCTGCGGATGCTCGGGGACGGCCCGGACAGCCGCGAACAGCGGGCGGAGTTGCTGACCGCCATCGCCCACGGGGCGCTCATGGCCGGACGGCTGGAGGAGAGCGGGGCCGCGCTGGACCGCCGTGACGCGCTCCTCGCGGGCAGCGTCGCCCGGCCGGACAGGGAGGCCCTCACCGTCGAATGCCGGGCCAGACTTGCCCTGTTCGCCGGCCGGTACACCGAGGCCCGGACCCTGCTGCGCCAGGCCATCACCTCCCTCGACCCGGCAGCCGCCTCGCGCCGGCTGCGGCTCGTACTCGCCGCCACCACCGTGCTCGACACCGGCTGGGAGTGGTCGGAGGACGCGCTCCTCAGCGCCGTCGGCAGCGAAGACCTCATGCTCCAGGCACTCGCGCTCGGCGTGCACTCGGTCGCCGCGCTGACAGAGGGACGCCGGGCCGTAGCCGAGCGCAGCGCGAGCGAGGCCGCGCAGCTGATCGACCGGCAGAGCGACGAGCAACTGGCCTGCCACATCGAGGCCGTCTGCCATGTCGCCTGGGCCGAGTTGCGCCTGGGGCACCACGCCGAGGCGGCCCGGCACTTCGCCCGCGGACAAGGGGTGTGCCGACGGCGCGGACAGTGGCTGGCCATGATCCCGCTGCTGACCGGACTCGGCACCGTCGAGCTGCGCCGGGGCCGGCTGGCGCGCGCCAGGGACCAGGCCAACCAGGCGATGAAGCTGGCGCTGGGTCCCGGCCGGGAGGACCTGCTCAGCATGGTGCTCGCCCTGCGGGCGGAGATCGCGCTGGCCGACGGGGCGACGCTGCACAGCCTGGCCGACAGCCGCGCCGCGGCCGAGGTCATCACCCCGGACACCCCGACGTGGCGTCAGGTACGGCTGGCGCAGGCCGCGGCCCTGCTCGCGCACGGCGACCCCGCCGCGTGCACGGCCGCCGTCCTCGACGCGGGCGGCGGGTCCGCCCTGCTCGACCTGCCGATGTGGGACCACCCCAGGGCCTTCGACCTGCTCAGCCGGGCCGCGCTGGCCGACGGCCGCCGGCCCGAGGCCGAGGAGGCGGCCGAACAGGCGTGGCGGGCGGCGCAGGTGCTGCGGCTGCCCTCGGCGCTGGGCCTGGCCTCGATGGCGCGCGCCCGGGTGGCGGAGAAGCCCGCCGAGGCACTCGACCACGCGCTGCGGGCGGCGGAGATCGAGGACCACCCCCTGCTGGAGGTGCCGGGCCGGCTGCTCGCCGCCAACGCGCTGTGGGCCGTCGGAGACGTCGCCGGCACCATCCGGCAGCTGGACGCCGTTGAGTCGACGGCCGACCGGTGCGGACTGGGTGAGGCACTGGCGGCGGCTCGTGAGCTGCGGGAAGTGGTCGAGGCCCGCGCAGCGTCCCTGCGTCCGCCGACCGAACAGCACATGCTCAGCCAGCGGGAGTTCGAGATCGCGGACCTGGTCAGCCAGGGCCGCACCAACCGGCAGATCGCCCGCCAGCTGGAGGTCAGCCACAAGACGGTGGAGACACATCTGGGGCGTATCTTCACCAAACTGAAGGTGTCCTCAAGGGCGGAGATCGCCAGCATGATCGGACGCTCCTCGGTCGTCGCCCGGCCCCGTCGTACGGCCGCCGCGCGCTGACAGCGACGGCAAGCTTCCCCGTACGGGAAACCACACCCGTACGGGAGAGGTCTCCCGTACGGCGACCTCTCCCGTACGGGCGCGGCCCCCGCGCCTGAGAGGCTCCACGACAGCGCCCGCGTACCGGTGGCCAACGGCCCATCGGTACGCGGGCGCTGTCGTCGTACGCCCGTCGCCGACCACCAAAGGCACACACCCCAGTCGTAGTCAGGGCAATGACCGACAGGTCTCGCGGAGGCCGGGCTGTCAAGGTGGTCGAGAGTCTGAACACCCTTCTTGACTCTGGCAACGGGCCTGATGTCAATCACAGTCAACACCTTCAGCGGAGGGGCGTATGGGGACCTTCGGTCTGGCCGCGAGCGGCTTTACGGAGCACGCACTGGAGCAGGTCGCCGAGGACGTCGTCCGAAGCGGCTACACGGTGCTGGACGGAGGTCGGCTACGCACCCTGCTGCCCGAGGACGAGCTCGACACCTTCGGCCAGTTCTGGAACGACCTGCCCCCCGACGAGGCGCTGACCGACGGCGGGGCGTACCGCTACCGCCGCTACGGGCGCCTGCGGGTGACGGTCGGTGAGGGCGGGCCGGCGTTCGAGGCGCTGCCGCACACCACCTTCCGGCAGGACGGCATTCCGCTGTGGCGCGGCGCCGACCGGCAGTTCGCGCCGATCGAGGAGAAGGCGCTGCTGCACCCGGGCATGCTCGCGCTGGCGAGCTTCGACACGGCGCTCGCCGCCGCGATCAGCGGCCGGCGCGACTGGGAGCTGGGGATCCATCAGATCCGCATGGTCGCCAGTCAGGACGAGGACGGCCTGCCCACTCCCGAGGGCCGTCACCGCGACGGCCACTGCTACATAGGGATGCACCTGCTGCGCCGCGAGGACTGCCAGGGCGGCGAGTCGACCATCTACCCCGAGGGCGGCGAGCCCGCCAAGCTCACCCTGCGTACCCCGCTCGACTCGGTCTTCGTCGACGACAGACAGGTCACGCACGAGGTGTCGGCCACCCGGCCCATCCGGCGCACGGGCATCCGCGACATGCTGCTGGTCGACCTCAACCCCGTGGAAGAGGCCCAGTGAAGTGGCCGGGCCCCGGCCACGAGACCGAACTCCTGCGCTCCATGGTCGAGATCCCCTCCCCCTCCGGCCGGGAGGGCGAGCTGGCCCTCATGCTGGTGGAGCGGATGGCCGCCGCCGGTTTCGACAGCCACATCGACGCGGTCGGCAATGTGCACGGAGCCGTCGGTGACCCGGAGGGCCCCGAGATCCGGATGCTCGGGCACATCGACACGGTCCCCGGCGACCTGCCGGTGAAGCTGGAGGGCGACATCCTCCACGGCCGCGGCACCGTCGACGCCAAGGGGCCGCTGGCCACCATGATCTGCGCCGCCGCCCGGCTCGCCGACCGTGTCCCGGCCCGGCTGACGGTGATCGGGGCGGTCGGGGAGGAGGCCAACTCGTTCGGGGCCCGGCATCTGCTCCATCTCCCGCCGCCCGACGCGCTGCTCATCGGCGAACCGAGCGGGGTGCACGCCGTCGGTATCGGCTACAAGGGCGTCTTCCGGTTCCGTACGGAATTCACCCAGCCGCCCGCCCACACCAGCTCCAGCCAGGCGACCGCCGCCGAGGTCGCGGTCGCGTTCTGGCAGGAGCTGACGGCCGCGCTCGCCGAGGGGCACACCGAGGACACCCCGCTGTTCCAGCGGCCGTTGCCCACCCTCGTCGGCATGGCCGGCGACCTCGAACACGCCACGCTCGACGTCTCCTGCCGGCTGCCCATCGGCTTCGACACGAAGGCGCTGACCGACCGGCTCTCCGCCGTCGGCCGTGTCACCGTGGTCGAGGACGTGCCGGCCGTCCGGTCCCGGCGTACGGATCCGGCGGTGGCCGCGCTGAACGGGGCCATCGCCTCGCGCGGGATCCGGCCCGTGCCCAAGCTGAAGCTCGGCACCTCCGACTGGAACGTGGTCGCCCGTGACTGGCCCGTCCCCACGGCCGCCTACGGCCCGGGGGACTCCCGGGTCTGCCACCAGGCCGACGAACGCATCGACCTCACCGAGTACCTGGCGGCCATCGACGTACTGACCGATGCCCTGCCCCGGCTCGCCCACGCATTGCGCCGCACCCGGTCCACGGACGGCGCCGAGCAACTCTCAGGGAGTGTCCCGCAGTGACCGCAAGGCGACAGACACTGGCCGTGCTCGCCTCCAGGACCCGGCTGGAGGAGAAACTCCTCCTGGCCGAACTCCGCAGGCGGGACATCGACTTCGAGCACGTCGACCCGCGCCGCCTGGCCGTGCGCCTGAACACCTCCGAGCGCCTGTCCCTCCCCTACGGGGGAGCGCTCAGCCGGGAGATATCGCACACCCGCAATCTGTACGCCAGCCGACTGCTGGAGCACGCCGGAGTGCCGGTGGTCAACAGCTCCGAGGTTATCTCGCTGTGCGGCGACAAGCTGCTGACCACCCTCGCCCTGCGCGACGGCGGCCTGCCCACCATCCGGGCCCTGGTCACCCTCACCCCCGAGGCGGCGCTCGACGAGCTGGACGACTTCGGCTACCCGGCGGTCGTCAAGCCCCTCACCGGCTCCTGGGGGCGGCTCGCCGCCCGTATGCACGATCACGAGCAGGCGGAGGCACTGCTCGAACACCGTGCCGCGCTGAGCGGACCGCAGCACCAGATCAGCTTCGTGCAGGAGTACGTGGACAAGCCGGACCGCGACATCAAGGCGTACGTCTTCGGCGGTGAGGTGATCGGCGCGATCTACAAGGTGCGCGAGGACCACTGGCGTACCAACACCGCGCGCGGCGGCCGGGCGGAGAAGTGCCCGCTCACTGACGAGCTGGTCAAGCTGCTCCAGGCCACCTCCGACGCCATCGGCCCCGGAGTGCTCGGCATCGACGTCATCGAGCACCGGGACGGACGGATGTTCGTCAACGAGGTCAACCACACACCGGAGTTCCACGGTGCGGTGGAAGTGCTCGGCACCGATCTGGTGGGCGCCTATGTCGACTACGTGCTCGGCAGGCTCGACCTGGGAGGCGACCGATGAACGCAGCGCAACCGGTGGCCGAGGCCACGGGCCACGGCGGGCTCACCGAGCTGACGCCCGGCCGCTACGACTGGCTGCGCGTCGAACTGCGCCGCCCGGCCGACGAGGAGACGTCCGGCGTCGCGTGGCTGTACTTCTCCGACGCGGTCGACCCGGAACCGCTGGTCGCCACCCCCGGATCGGCCGTCGCCTGGCTGCCCGTGCCACGCCGCGACGTCCTGCACGGCGTACGGCTGCCCGAGCGGCCGGAGCTGGCGGCGGCCACCCTGACACCGGTGCCGGCCCACCCCGCCACCCACACCCACCGGCCTGACGGAGCCGACAGCGCCGAGGGGGCGGACACCCATGGCTGACCCGGGGAAACTCGCCATGCTCGGCGGCGCCCGCGCCGTCGCCCGGCAGGACGTGACGAAGGAACTGACCGGCTGGCCGGTCGTGACCGAGCGGGAGCACGCCGCGCTGCGCGGTGTGCTGGACGGTGGCCTGTTCACCTCCAACGACGCCGGGCGCGGCGAGGTCAGCAAGCTCCAGACGGAATGGGCCCGTTACGTGGGCACGCGGCACTGCGCCGCCGTCTCCAACGGCACCGCCGCCCTGGAACTGGCCCTCGCCGCCCTGGACCTGGAGCCCGGCTCCGAGGTGCTGGTCCCGGCCCTCACCTTCGTCGGCAGCGCCGTACCCGTCCTCCAGCGCGGGCTCAAGCCCGTCTTCGTGGACATCGACCCGCGGACCTACACACTCGACCCGGTGGCCGCCGAGAAGGCCGTCACCGACCGCACCCGCGCCGTGATCGCCGTCCATCTGCACGGACTGCCCTGCGACATGACTGCCATCGCGGCGCTCGCCGAGGCCCACGGCCTGTACGTCATCGAGGACGCCGCGCAGGCCCAGGGCGCCACGTACCAGGGCCGCAGGACGGCCTCGCTCGGGCACATCAACGCCGTCAGCCTCAACGTGGTGAAGAATCTCCCCACCTGCGGCGAGGGCGGCCTGGTCACCACCGACGACGAGGCCCTGTACGAACGCGTGGTGCTGCACCGCCAGTTCGGCGAGGACCTGACGCCGGGCCGGGACCGCGACTATCTGTCCCGGGTGCTGGCGGGCAACGAGAAACTCAGCGCCGTACAGGCCGCGTTCACCCGCTGTCAGCTGGAGCGGCTGGACGCGGACAGCGCCGCCCGCGACCGGGTGGTACGCGGCTTCCTCGGCCGGCTCGACGCCCTGCCCGGCGTCGTCGTGCCCGTCTGCCCCGAGGACCGCACCCACGCGTGGCACATCCTGCGCCTGCGGTTCGACCCGGCCGCCGCGGGACACCCCGAGCTGTCGGCCGGAGCGTTCCGGGCCGTGGTCCAGCGGGCGCTTCGCGCCGAGGGCGTGCCCGTCCAGCCGTACCAGGTGGTGCCGCTCCCCGGGCAGCAGGCGTTGCGCGACGTCGGCGCGGACATCGAGGACTTCCCGGTGAGCCTGGCCGTGATCGACGAGTCGGTCACCCTCCAGCGCTGGCACCTCAACCCGGCCTGCGGGCCCGTACTCGACCGGTGTGCCACCGCCTTCGAGAAGGTGTGGGACCAACTGGACACGCTGGCCCCCGTGATCGCATCGGCCCGGCACCGCCCGCCGTGGCAGGCCGCCATGAACGCAGGAGCAGCGCGATGACCGCACCCACCGAGACAGTGTCGCCGCCCTTCGCCGAACTGCCCTTCCGCGAACAGGCGTTCCGGATCCGCGAGCACATCCTGAAGATGGCCACCGCGCCGCAGGGCGCGCACGTGGGCGGCAGCCTCTCCTGCGCCGATGTGCTGCTGCATCTGTACACCAGGGTGCTCGACATAGATCCCCAGGAACCCGACCGGCCGGACCGGGACCGCTTCGTGCTCAGCAAGGGCCACGCCGCGCCGGCGCTGTACGCGGTGCTGGCCGAGACCGGTCACCTGCCGGTGGAGGAACTGGCGACGTACACCCAGCCCGGCAGCCGGCTGGCAGGGCATCCGCTGCGCAGGGTGCCCGGGGTGGAGTTCCCGACCGGCTCGCTCGGCCATGGGCTCTCCCTCGGCACCGGCGTCGCCCTGGCCATGCGCCGACAGGGCCGCCCCGCACGGGCGTTCGTGCTGCTCGGGGACGGCGAACTCCAGGAGGGCTCGGTCTGGGAGGCGGCGATGTCGGCGGCCCAGTACGGGCTGGACAACCTGGTGGCCGTCGTCGACCGCAACGGCCTGCAGATCACCGGTGGTACGGAGGAGTGCGTGGCCCTCGAACCTCTGGCGGAGCGGTGGCGCAGCTTCGGCTGGGCCGCCGTCGAGATCGACGGGCACGACGAGGCGGCCCTGGAGGAGACGTTCGCCGCGCTGCCCGCGCGGACCGGGAAGCCCACGGTGGTCATCGCCCGGACGGTGAAGGGCCGGGGCGTCGCGCTGTTCGAGGGCAAGAAGAAGAGCCACTCCGTCCAGCTGAACCCGAGGCTTTACCAGCGGGCGAAGAAGGACCTGAGGTCAGGCAGGACGGCATGAGCGAAGTGATCACCGAAACAACGGCAGGGACAACGGCGGGGGCGTCGGCGGGGACACCAGCACGGGTACCGGCGCCGGGCGCGGCCACGGCCGAACAGAGCTGGGCCGAGCGGTACGCCGTACCGGCGCGCGACGCCTACCGGCGTACCCTGCTGGACCTCGCCCGGGTCGACCCACGGATCTTCTGCGTCGACTCGGACATGGGCGGGCTGGAGACCCTCTTCGGCGACGCGCTGCCCGAGCAGTACGTCAACGTGGGTATCGCGGAGGCGAATCTGCTGGGCGTCTCGGCCGGACTCGCCCACTCCGGGCTGCTGCCCTACGCCAACACCATCGCCAGCTTCGCGGCGGCCCGCGCCTGCGAGCAGTTGAAGGTCGATGTCGCGGGCAACAACCTGCCCGTGCGGGTCGTCGTCACGCACGCCGGGGTCTCCGCCGGGCACTACGGCCCCACCCACCACGCGGTGGAGGACATCGCCATCGTCCGGACGCTGCCGCATCTGACGGTCGTCGTGCCGTGCGACGCGGCGGAGGCGGAGGCCGCCGTACGGGCCACCGTCGATCTGCCAGGACCCCTCTACGTACGACTGGGGCGCGCCGCGACGCCGTTGGTGAACGACGCCCCGTACGACTTCCGCCTCGGGGAGGCCCGGCTGCTGCGCGAGGGCGAGGACGTCACGCTGGTGGCAACCGGCCCCTATCCGGTGGTCATGGCCCTGGAGGCGGCCGAACTCCTCGCCCGGCAGGGGCACTCGGCGCGCGTGCTGAATATGCACACCATCAAGCCGCTCGACACCGCGGCGCTCGGCCGCGCCGCCCGGGAGACCGGCGGCATCGTCACGGTCGAGGACCACGTAAGGGTCGGCGGACTCGGCGCGGCGGTCTGCGAGGCGGTCGCGGAGGACCACCACTGTCCCGTGCGCCGGATCGGGGTGCCCGACGGCTATCTGGACCATGTGGCGGGCGAACGCGAACTGCTGGAGTACGCGGGAGTGCACCCGGAGGCCATCGCGGCGGCGGCCCTCGGCCTCGCCCGGGGGCGGTAGTGACCCGCCCGGACCCGCGTCGGCGCCCCGACGCGGGTATGCCCAGCCCCGATCCGCGTCGGCGCCCCGGTGCGGGCGTGCCCCGCTCACACCCGCATCGGCGCCCGCACCAGCGGGCTGCGCCACCAGGCCAGCAACTGGGGATGCCGCTCCCGGGGCCGGCAGAAGGCGTCCACGGCGAGGGCGGGCCGAGCGAAGAACACCTCGCCGTCGGCTCCGGCCGCCAACGTACCGCTCACCAGCGCGAGTTCGGCGGCCCTCGCCCCCGGCCAGAAGTCCACCCCGACCGTCTCCGGGCCCGCGGGGACCCGCTCCCCGGCCGCGAGCAACCGCAGTCGGCACGAGGTGCCTTCGGCCACCGCCCGCCAGTGCAGCAGCAGCCCCGGCCCGACCGGGAAGGCCTCGTGCGGCACGGGCACGGGAGGCGTGTCCGGAACGCGGCGCATATGGACCTCGGAGAGCGGCTTGTCGGAGGCGCCGAAGTGCCGCACCGTGCGGTAGCCCAGCCGCGCGTAGAACGCCGGGTTGCCCCGCTCCACCACCGCGTCCAGTGCCACCTCACGGACGCCGGCCGCCGTCGCGGCTGCTTCGAGCCGGCCCAGCAACGCCCGTGCCGCACCGGTGCGACGGCTCGTGGGATCGACCGCCAGCCGTCGTACCTCCCACAGCTCCGGCGTCACCCGCACCGCCCGCACCGTGCCCACCGGGCGTCCGGCGTCCCACGCCACCCACAGCAACTGTCCTGCCGCCAGGTCCCGGTGGACCTCGGCCGCGTCGGCCAGCGCACCGTCCGCGACCGGCAGTCCGGGCAGGAGATCGCCCGTCGCATAAGCAGCCCGCACGAGTTCGGATATTCGCTCGGCGAGTTCCCCGGAAAGGGTAGTAATGAGGTTCACGTGCATGCACGCATGATAAGCACGGTCGTCGACATATCAGAAGTCTGCGACAATCGCGGAATTACCAAGTCCGGTGCCGAAGAATCCGACGGATTCAATATCTGGCGCAACACCTTTCCCGCCGAGGACCTGCCGGCTCCCGGCTCGTCGGTGGAAGTGACAGGAGTGGCGTTCGAGTTCCCGGCCAGGGCGACCGGCCGCGGCGACAACATCCGGTGCCGGGGCCAGCTTCTGCCGCTGCCCGGTGTCCGCGCCGACTGGCTCTACCTCCTCGGCGCCGCCGAGCGGCGCACCGAGGACGAGGTCGAACTCCACTACGCGGACGGCGCGGTGCGCACCGCCTGGCTGCGCATGTCCGACTTCTGGCCCGAGACCGCGGCATGGTTCGGTGAACCCGAGGCGTTCCGCGGCTCGGGGCTGCGCTACCCGCGCCACACCCAGGACGGTCACCGCCCCGCGATCTGGCAGCAGCGCGTCCCGGTCACGGTGCCGGGCGAACTGACCGCGCTGCGGCTGCCGGAGAACCCGGCGATGCACGTCTTCGCGCTCACCGCCGTCCTGGAACCGGGGGTGCGCGATGCGAGTTGAGCTGACCCCCGTGACCCCCTGGCGCCACGAACTGGGCCACTGCCTGCACACCACGGCCGGCGTCCTGCTGGCCCACCGCGGGCTCGACCCGGGGATCGTCCTCGGCGCCGCCTGGGGCTTCCACTACCCCGGTGACCTGCGGCGGGAGGAGTACTACCTGCCCGGCCACGCCGACGACCTGTTCGCCGGGCTCGCCCCGTACCACGGACTCCACTCGCGCTGGCACACCCCGGCCGGACCCGACGAGGGCTGGCAGGAGGTGCGGGCCGAACTGTGCGCGGGGCGGCCCGTGGCGGTGGCCGCCGACAACTTCCATCTGCCCTTCCGGCCCGCCCACCGGGACGTGCACACCAACCATCTGATGGTGGTCCACGGCTTCGACGACGAGGCCGGCGAGGTCTATGTCACCGACCCCGTACCGCCCGCCCACCAGGGGCCGTTGTCGCTGGCGGCCCTGACGGCGGCCCGGGACTCGGGCAATCCCGTCCGGCACGACCGGGACATGTTCTTCACCGCCAACCCGATCGGCAACCGCTGGCTGAGCTGGGAGGCGAGGGGCCCGCAGCCGCCGTTCACCCCGGAGTTCGTCGCCGAGGCTATGGCGCGCAACGTCCGGGACCTGACCGATCCGGCCGACCCGCGCACCTCGGGGCTGCCCGGACTCCGGGCCTTCCTCGACGGCGCCTGGGAGCGGCTGGATTCGGCACCCGAGGTGGTGGACGAGGTCTTCATCGTGGCCGGTCCCGTGCTGGCCACGACCGGACTGCACGGTGACTTCCTGGACCGCGCGGGCCGGGAGTCCGGCGACGCGCGGCTGCGTGAACTGGCCCGGCAGGTCGCCGGCGTCGCCCACCACTGGGCGGCTCTGCGGATCGCCGTGGCGACCGCGCGCGCGGACCGGGCGGCGGCCCTGCCCGCCCTGCGGCGCCGCTCGGGGCGCCTCGTCGAGTCGTACGAGCAGGTGCTGGCGGCACTGGGGAGACACCTGTCGGGGGTTTCCCCTACTGCCCACGTGTCCGGGCTTCCGCGAATCTCAAGACGTCAGACCGATGACCTTCCGGCGGAGGTGACGCAGTGAACGTGGCCTGTCCCGAATGCGTGGCGGACGTGAAAGTCGCGCAGCAGCCAGAGCTCAATGAAATTCTTGAATGCGGTGAATGTGCCGGTGAACTGGAAGTGATTTCACTGGACCCGTTGATGGTCGCGGTGGCGCCGGAGGCCGAGGAGGACTGGGGCGAGTGATCCGGGTCGGGATCGTAGGCGGAGCCGGTTATATCGGAGGGGAATTGCTGCGTCTCCTTTCCGGACATACGGAAGTGGAGATAGCGGCTGTCACCTCGTCCCGGCTCGCAGGCCGGCGAGTCGACGGCGGCCACCCCAATCTGCGGGGCAGGACCGACCTCGCCTACGTCTCACCCGAGGATCTCCCCGAGTGCGACGTCCTGTTCTTCACCGGCTCGACCGTGGCCGACCGGGAAGGACGGGCCGCGCTGACGGCCCGGGGCAAGATCGTCTACGACCTCAGCCCCGACCTGCGGCTCGCCGACCCCGCCGTCTACCGGCGGCACTACGGCGAGCACCCGGCGCCCGATCTGCTCGGCACCGCCGTCGTCGGGCTGCCGGAGCTGTACCGTACGCGGCTGCGTACGGCGGACCTGGTGAGTGTGCCCGGCTGCATGGCCACGGCGTCGATCCTGGCGCTGCGCCCATTGAGCGAGGCGGGCCTCCTGGAGCCGGCCGTCACGGTCG
Organism: Streptomyces niveus; assembly: GCF_001723055.1. Lineage (GTDB taxonomy): Bacteria > Actinomycetota > Actinomycetes > Streptomycetales > Streptomycetaceae > Streptomyces > Streptomyces niveus. The sequence goes on along the minus strand of NZ_MDCR01000003.1, from coordinate 1,605 downwards.
ACGGCCGGGTCGGCTCCAGCGGATCGGGCGCGTCGGCGGGGGAGATGAACCTGCACGCCGAACGCAGCGGTGTGCTGCGGGTGTTCGCACCGCTGAACCACCGGCACCAGGCGGAGATCGCGCAGGCCACCGGCCTCGACGTGATGATGACCGCCACCGGTGTGGACGCCGTGCGCGGGGTGCAGGTGCTGTGCCACGCCACGCTGAGCGAGGACGCCACCGAGCAGGACCTGCGGCGCCTCTACCGCGCGGCGTACCAGGCGGAGCCGCATGTGCGCGTCATCGCGCAGAAGCGGGGCAACTACCGGCTGCCCGAGCCGAAGATCCTGCTCGGCTCCAACTACTGCGACGTCGGCTTCGCGATCGACCCGGGGAGTCGCAGGGTGCTGCTGTGCGGAGCCCTCGACAACCTCGTCAAGGGAGGCGCGGGCAATGCCGTCCAGTGCCTCAACATCCGGATGGGCCTCGACGAGTCGCTCGGGCTCGACTTCCCCGGCCTGCACCCGATCTGAGCCTCTGGGGGAGCACCGTGAGTGACGAGATCACCGTGGTCAAGTGCGGCGGCGGGCTCTCCGCGCACCGCGAGACCATCTGCCAGGACCTGGCGGCAGTGGCGGCCGGGGGTCCTGTGGTCCTCGTGCACGGCGGGGCCGCCCAACTCGACGAGTTGGCCGCGCAGTTGGGCGTGCCGCAGCGCCGACTGCGTACGCCAGGCGGCTCGTCCAGCCGCTACACCGACCCCGCCACCCTGGACGTCCTGCTGATGACCATGGCCGGACGGGTCAAACCCGCGCTGGTCGCCTCGCTCAGCCGGCACGGCGCCCGGCCCATGGGTCTCACCGGCATGGACGCGGGGCTCGTCACCGCCCGCCGCGCCGGCGCCCACAAGGCGGTGGTCGACGGCCGTACACGCATGATCAGGGACGACCACAGCGGCCGGATCCACGCCGTCGATCCGGCCCCGCTGCACCTCCTGCTCGACGCGGGACTGCTCCCCGTGCTCTCCCCTCCCGCCCTCGGTACGGAGGGGGAGCCCGTCAACGTGGACGCGGACCGGATAGCGGCGGCGGTGGCCGGTGTGCTGGCCGAGCGGCGGCCCGTCCGGCTCGTCCTGCTGACCTCCGCGCCCGGCGTGCTGCGGGACCCCGAGGACCCCGGCTCCCTCCTGCCCCGGCTCACCGTCTCGGCGGGCTCCCTCGGGGAGGCCGACGCGCGCGGCGGGATGACGGCGAAGCTCCAGGCCGCCAGAGCCGCCCTGGACAGCGGTGTGAGCCAGGTGGTCGTCGCCGACGGGCGCATCACGCACCCGGTGCGCGAAGCGCTGGCCGGAGCCGGTACGCGGATCGAGAAAGCCGCACCATTCGAGAGCGGGAACGTCTGATGCCGGAATCGTCACACGCGAAAAGCCTGGCCGAGACCAGGAAGAGCCTCCTGGCCCTGCGGGCGCGGCAGCGCGCCGGGGTGCGCGGCACGGGCGAGCGGGTCGTCCCCGTCGCCCGCGACCGGGAGCTGCCGCTCTCCGCGACCCAGCAACGCCTCTGGTTCCTCGACCGGTTGACGCCGGGCGCCGCCGTCTACAACGCCCCGATCGTGCTGACGCTGCGC
>NZ_MDCR01000299.1 GCF_001723055.1 Streptomyces niveus | reverse complement strand
CCGCAAAGTCCCGTCTGGCTCACGACGCCTGGCACGCACGCTCTCCCCCGTAGCCCTTCGGGCACGGGAGGTGCCCCCTGCGTTGTCGGACTCGACCGAGTACGGCCGGGCCATCCACAACGCCGATCCTCCGCCTTGCGATCGCACGCACCAACGCGACATCAGCCGCTCCGCGGCGGGCGTGAGCCCCGCCCTTCGGGCGGACGACGCTACTTTGCGGACACGCCCTAGGGCAGCGGCGCGCCACGCGCCGTCAGCCACAGGTCGTACCACTCCTCGTGGCCGAGTTCCGGCTCCCGTACGGCCGCGTCGGCGCAGGCCCGGATGCGCTCCGGCCGCGCGCTGCCGACGACCGGCGCGATCCCGGCCGGATGCCGTCGCAGCCACCACAGCAGGATCGTCTCCGGCGTGGTGTTCTTCGCCTCGGCCAGCGACGCGACGAGCCGCGCCGTGGCCACCTCGTCGGGGGTCTCCTCGCGGCCCGTGTACCGGCCCTGCGCGAGGGCTCCCCAGGCCTGGAGGGCGATCCCGTTCGCCCGGCAGTACTCGGTCGTCCCGAGCGGATAGCCGATACCGGCCGCCGCCGGGGTGTTCACCAGTACCCCGGCCTCCACCCAGTCCCGCCGCTGGAGGCTCATCTCCAACTGGTTGGCGACCAGGGGGAGTCCGAGCGCGGACTTCAGCTGCGCGATCTGCGCGCCGCCCATGTTCGACACGCCGAACCGCCGGACGAGCCCCTGCTCGTGAAGAGAGGTGAGCGCGCCCGCGACCTCGTCCGGGTCGGCGAGCGGGTCGGGCCGGTGCAGCAGCAGGACGTCGATGACGTCCGTACGCAGCCTGGTCAGGCTCTCCTCGACACGCCGGACGATGCTCCCCGCGCGCAGGTCGTAGATACCGGGCCGGTCGCCGTCGGCGAGACGGATGCCGCACTTGGTCTGGAGGACAACTCGCTCCCGCAGTCCGGGGGTTCGGCTCAGCACCTCGCCGAAGACGGCCTCGGACTTCCCGTGCCGGTAGATGTCGGCGTGGTCGAACGTGGTGATCCCGATGTCCAGCGCCGCCTGGACCGCCGCCTCGGCGGCGTCGATGTCCCCCGGGCCGTACGGGGTGGTGTCCCAGGCGCCGCCGAGCCCCATGCACCCGTAGAGCAGCCGGTCGCCGGTCTTCGTCTCCGCTTCGTCTCTCACGCGATCATCCTACGGCGGCCCCCGGACGCCGGGTGGCCCCGGGGAAGGCTCCCCGGGGCCACGGTGTGCGGCTGGTCCCGCCGACGCGGGTCGGTGCGGATCGGTAAGGACCGGGTGCGGATCAGCAGTACAGGTTGCCGCCCGGCGCGACACCCAGGATCTGGGTGAAGCGCTGGTAGTTGTTGATCCGGCTCTGGACGGTCGCCGGGTTGCGCCCGTCGCACTCCAGCGAGCCGTTGATGGAGCGGATCGTCTGGCCGAAGCCGGCCTGGTTGACCATCGCGTTGTGCGGGGTCATGGTGCCGGGACCGTTCTGGGTGTTCCAGTACCAGAGACCGGTCTTCCAGGCGACGGCCGCGTCGTTCTGGACACGCCACGGGTCGGCGAGCAGATTGATGCCCAGCGCGTCGCCCGCCGCCTTGTAGTTGAAGTTCCAGCTGAGCTGGATCGGGCCCCGCCCGTAGTACGCGGCCTGGCCGGCCGGGCAGCCGTAGGGCTGCGAAGCGTCGCAGTAGTGCGGGTAGTTGGCCGTGTTCTGCTCCACGATGTGGACGAGGCCACCGGTCTCGTGGCTGACGTTGGCGAGGAAGGCCGCGGCCTCCTGGCGCTTGACGGTGTCGCTGCCGGTGTTCGCGAACGCCGGGTAGGCGCTCAGCGCGGCCGTGAGACCGCTGTAGCTGTAGAAGCCGTTGCGACCCGGGAACATCTGGTTGAACTGCGACTCACTGACGACGAAGCCGCCCGGCGAGGGGTTGCCGCCACCACTGCTCGGCGCGTTCCACTTCTGGTTCGACTGTCCCGAGCAGGTCCAGATCTGGAGCCGGGCGCCGTTCGCCGAGTTGCGGTCCTGGACGTCCAGGCACTTGTTCGCCTGCGGGTTGACGATGTCGTTCGCGCCGGAGACCACCCAGCGCTGGTTCGCGCCGCCGGTGCAGTCCCACAGATGGACGAGCGCCCCGTCGGCGGTGCTGTTGCCCGAGACGTCCAGACACTTGCCGAGCGCGCGCAGCGTGCCGTCGCCCGAGTTGGACCACCGCTGGGCGTTGCTGCCGTTGCAGTCGTAGAGCTGTACGGGGGTGCCGTTGGCGTTGTTCGCGCCGGCGACGTCGACGCATTTGCCCGCCAGGCCGGTGATCTGACCGTCGGCGGCCTGGGCGGCGGGGGCGGTGAAGAGAGTGGCGACGAGGGCTGCGACCGCCAGGAGGATCGCGGACCGTACGAGGGAGAGGCCTCTGCCGGATTTGCTCAACATCTCTGAATGTTGTCCCTTCGCGCCAACGGCGCACGGAGCCCTGCCGGCGGGCCGGCAGGGCCAAGGAGGAGATGTGCGGGAGGTGTGTCGATTGGATTGAAAGCGAAGGTCTAGACCTTGTCAAGTGCATGGCGAAACAGGCTGGTTGGCTACCGCGCCGTCAGCGTGTTCACCAGGTCCTCCAGTCCTTCGAACCGCCCGTCGAAGACATCGGAGTCCGTCGGCGGATCCCCGACCGGGCGTCGTACGTACGCGGTTCGCATGCCCCTCGCGCGGGCGCCACGGAGATCCCAGGCGTGGGCGGCCACCATGAGCACGCGCTCCGGCGGACAGCCGGCGGTGTCGACGGCGAGCCCGTAGACCTCAGGGGCCGGCTTGTAGGCCCCGACGGCTTCGCCGGACAGGACGTGGTGCCAGCGCAGCCCGGCGTACGCGTTGAGGTGGAGCAGCGTGAGGTGTGCGGCGTTGGAGAGACCGAGCACCGGGAACCGCCTGGCGAGTTGTTCGAGACCGGCGACGGAGTCGCCCCACGCCGGCAGACGCCGGCTCGCGGTCGCCAGTCGCTCGATCGCCGCCGGATCGGTCAGTCCGGCACGGTCGGCCACGCGCCCGGCGGCTTCCCTGTCGATGACCTCGCTGTCGGCGTACGCGCGCTCCCGCCGCCCGATACACCGCTGCTCGGACTCCACATACCGCTGCCACACAGCCAGCAGCTCATCGACGGAGTCGTCGGACCCGCCGTCAGGTCCGCCGCCGGACGCGGAGAGCGCGTCGCGGATCTCCGCCCGAAGCCCGCCGGGTTCGTCGACCAGGGTGCCGAGGATGTCGAAGACGACGACGTCGATGTCGACAGCGCGGATGTCGGCCATGTGCTCTCCCGTTCATGCCGGAGTTTCGGTGTCACCGGTTCAGCAGGTGACGACGTTGCCATCCGACGCGTCACCGGTCAAGATGGTGACGTGACTTTCGCCTTTGTGAGCGGCGACCCCGCCCTCGATCTGACCGGCACCGTCAGGTCGCGCCGGGACAACCCCCTCGACGCCCTGACCGCACCCGGGGATCTCGAACGATGGGTGGCCGCCTGCGACGGGCTCCCCGACCACGTCACCGCCGACGCGGCGACCTTCGAGTCCGCGCTCGCGCTGCGTGAGGCGACCTACCGGCTCGCTCTCGACCGCGTACTCGACCGGCCCTTCGACCCGGACAGCCTCGGTGTCGTCAACGCCACGGCGGCCGGGACCCCGCCCACCCTCACGCTCGGCGACGCGGGTCTGCGAATGACCGGAGACCTCCCCGCGGTCCTCTCCCACCTGGCCAGAAGCGCTATGACCGTGCTCGCCGACCCGCACGCCCGCCTCAAGGAGTGCGGTCGCCCCAGCTGTACGCGTATCTACCTCGACCGCTCGCGCGGCGCCCGGCGCACCTGGTGCGGCATGGACGAGTGCGGAAACCGCGTCAAGGCGGCGGCGTACCGAGCCCGCAGACGGGCCGCGCCCTGAGACGTCAGCCTGACCCGGGCCTCGTGGTGCGGCTCACGGGGGCCGGACGGGGGAGCGCGCGGCCGTCGAGGAAGATGTCCGTCTGTTCGTTGTAGAAGGCCACCAGGCCGGCGATGGGCGAGAGTTGCCGGGTCGGGAAGTCGTACGACCAGGCGACGTCCGGGTAGTTGCCGGCGTCCGTGCTGACGGACCAGTAGGCGCTGGTGGTGCCCTTGTAGGGGCAGCTGGTGGCGGTGTCGCTGGGCACCAGCTTGGTGAGGTCGGTGTGTACGAGGTCGAGGTAGTAGCGGGTCGGCAGGCCCGTTTCGAACACCATGACGGCCGAGGGGGCCTCGGCCAGGATCTCCCCGTCCAGTTCGACGCGGACGGCGCGGCCCGACCGGAGCGCGTCCACCCGCGTGTACGGGCTGCGGGGATGCACGAACACCTGCTCGTCCTCCTCGAACCACGCGTCAGGAGCGCCCCAGTCGATACGTACGGTGCCCGCGAGACCCGGCGGCGCCTCCTCGGTCCACAGCCGCGCCGAACCGGGCCGCGCGACCTCGCCGATACGCAGCCCGTGCCGCCGGGCCACCCCCAGGCTCAGCTTCTGCGTGTGGTCCTCGTCGACGAGAACGCCCTCGGTGAAGTCCTCCGCCGGGACGCAGTACTGCGGATAGCCGGGCCACTCCCACACGTACCGGGCCCGCACGGTGTCGAACAGCACGCTGCCGGCCAGGAACGCGCGGATACGCCGCGCCACCGGCTCGACATGACCGACGGGGACGATCATCTGCGGAAAGTACTGGGCGTCCTCAGGCATGAAAGCTTCCCGTCCCTGGTCGGTGATGGGGCTGCCTGATCCACCATCACACGCCCGAGCGCGTCAGGCGCGTCAAGCGCACCCCAGCGACGTCCCCGGCATTCCCGGTCACGTGTCGCCGCCCAGCCGTCGTCAAGCGTCAGCGGAAGGCCGCCGTGGGACCACCCGCGTCGAGGTCACCTTTGCGCAGACGGTAGACCTGCAATGACAGGTTGTAGTACTTCTCCGTCTCGCCGACCCACTCCATCCCGACCCGGCGGGCCGTCGCCGCACCCCGGCTGTTCCGGGGCCGTACCACCGCGAACAGCTCCTCCACCCCGACTTCCGACTCGAAAGCCTGATGCGCCACGGCATGCCCCGCCTCAGCGGCCAGCCCCTGACCCCATACGTCCGGAGCCAGCTGCCAGCCGATCTCCAGATCGCTGCCAAACGGCGGGAGGGGCAGCAACGCCACCCCTCCGACCAGCTGGTCCGTCTCGCGAAGGAAGATGGCCCACCGGCCCTGAGGAGGTTCGAGGGTGTCCGACTCGGTCACCCACCGTTCAATGAGGCGCTCCATGTCCGCCAGGTCCAACACCGGCTCCAAGGCCGGCGCGAGCCATCGGGACACCTCGTGCACGCCGTAGACCGGCAGCGCCGCGGCCGCGTCGCCGGCTGCCCAAGGTCGAAGGATCAACCGGGGAGTACTGATCCGGGAGCCTTCGATAATGACCCGATGTATTCGGTCAGCCATATAACGAGAATATCACCGGAACTCCTGGTCGGTCCGCCGCGCGTACCGGCCAACTACCAGCTGATCGACCACGGGTGGGCCACCGGAATTCGGCGGAATATCCGGCCTCCCCCCACCGTTGACACACATACCGGGGGTCGACAGACCCCGGGCGGTCGGCGACAGGAGGATGACATATGAAGCCTCGTATACACCCCGAGTCCCGTCCGGTGGTATTCCGGGACCGAGCCGCCGATGTCGCGTTCTTGACGCGCTCGACCGCCGAGTCGGACAAGACCATCGAGTGGGAGGACGGGAAGGTGTACCCCGTCGTCGACGTCGAGACCTCATCGGCGAGCCACCCCTTCTACACCGGTAACTCGCAGGTTCGTGACACCGCGGGCCGTGTGGAGCGATTCGAGCGCCGTTACGGCGACGCCTCGAACCGCGGATGAGCGCCACCGAGAAGCTGCGGCGCGAAGACGGAGACCACAAACCCCGGCAGCGGGATCGAAGGATCACGCGGCCGGGGTTTTCCCATGTCGTCGTCACCGCCGCATGCCCCTTCACCGGTCCCCGCGCGACGGCCAAAACGAATTGATCACCGCCCATGGCCTCTGACAGCATCACCGGATGATCAGCATCGGGACGATCGTGATGGGCGCCGCCGACGTGCGGCGCGCGGCCGAGTTCTGGAGCCGGGCACTGGACTACGTCCCGCGCGACGGCGAGGTGGCGGACGACTGGGTCGTCCTCGTCCCCGCCGACGGCCCGGGGCCGGGCCTCTCCCTCGGCCTCAGCACGACGCCGGTGCAGGAACACCCCCGCGTCCACCTCGACGTCTACGCGCGCGACGCCGCCGAGCAGGCCGCGGAGGTGGCGCGCCTGGAGTCCCTGGGCGCCGAACGCGTCGACTGGGACCGCTATCCCGACGACGCCGACTTCGTCGTCCTCGCGGACACCGAGGGCAACCGCTTCTGCGTGATCGACACCGCCCACGGCTGATCGAAGGCCGAGCCCGACGCGATCCCCGGAGAGCCCGTGAGCACCGAACTACGTTCCGCAGTCGTCCTGATCACCGGCGTGATGGCGGCCGGAAAGTCCACCGTCGCGGGCCTCCTGGCCGAACGCCTGCCCCGCGCCGCCCACGTCCGGGGCGACACCTTCCGCCGCATGATCGTCTCCGGCCGCGAGGAGAGGCTGCCCGAGCCGACAGCGGAGGCCGTCGCCCAAGTGGAGCTGCGGCAGCGGATCACGGCCATGGTGGCCGACGAGTACGCGAGCGACGGATGGACGGCGATCGTCCAGGACATCGTCATCGGCCCGGACTTGGGCCACTTCGTCACCAGGATCCGCACCCGACCGCTCTACGTCGTCGTGCTCACGCCGTCGGTCGAAGCCGTACGCGGCAGGGAGGCGGCGCGCCCGAAGACCGGCTACGGCCCCTGGACGGTCGAGGCACTCCACCACGGCCTGCACGCGGACACGCCACGCATCGGCCGCTGGCTCGACACGACGAGGCAGACACCGCAGGAAACGGTCTCGGCGATCCTCGCCGACCTCCCGGCCGCGCTCGTCACCACGGTCTGACCGGGGGAGGACGGGGGAACGGGCCGCCTCAGGGAACCGGCGTACGGTGACGCACGCCGGTCGCTCGCCGAGATCCTCAGTCGCTCGTGGCAGGATCCCGCCCCTCCTCGAACGCCCTCCGCACCGGACCGGGCAGCGGCGCCAGCCCGAGGAGGCCCGAGACCAGGCCGGTGGTGAGCGTGTGCCACTCACCGGCCCGCCGCAGCATCGCGTGGTCCCCGCCCGACATCAGCACCGCGCACGCGTCGGCGCCCGCGCTGCGGGCGCGGCGCGCGACGTCGCGGCTGCCCAAGGGGTCGGTCGTACGGTCCCGGTCGCCGTGTACGAGGACGACCCGCCGGTCCGCCAACTGCTCCACCGGCTCGCCGACAGGACACCACGGGGCGAGTCCCACGACGCCGCGCACCAGGTCGTGCCCGGCCACGGCGAGCGCGGCGCGCCCGCCCATCGAATGACCGACCAGTACCACCCGTACCGCACCGGCGAGCAGCTCCAGCTCGTCCAGCGCCCGGCGCGCGTCCACCGCGGCGTCCGCGCGCTCGCCGTTCCACCCCCGGTGCCGGTAGCGGACCCGGCCCACGAGCACGTCGTGGCCCTCGGTGGCACCAAGAATCGCCCGGGTGAACGGGCGCATCCGCGCGGCGGCCAGATTCCACCGGGACGGCGGCGCCATGCCCTCCGAACGTCCCCCGTGCAGCAGGAGCACGGCGGTACGGGGCCGCCGGACCGATCTGTCGAGCACGAGGGCGGGCGGGAGCGGGGCACGCGGGTCGCTGACGGGCACGTGGTGTCCGGCCTCTCTGCTGTCATCGCTGTCGCTGTCGCTGTCATCCGTGTCATCCGTGGCGGACGGGACCCCGCCCGCCACAGAAAGTATTCGACGCCGAGGCCGCCGCGGATGCCTCGTCCGCCGTATCGATTCCGCATGCCCGAGCACGCCCGCCCGTGTGTGCGCGGGCGGGCGTGCTCCGTGACGTCGGCGTCGGGCTAGGTGTCGGTGCCGGCCTCGGCGTCAGGACCGGCCCGCCAGGAGCAGCTCCGCCTTGTCGGCCTCCTCCGCCGCCGCGCGCTCACGCGGACCCCAGGTCTCCCGCGTCGTCGCCACACCCAGCAGTCCGACCAGACCGATGACGACGTAGAACCCGGCCGGACCCGCCCAGTCGAACGACTCCGCCAGCAGCACCGCCAGGAACGGCGCGAACCCGGCGACGGACGCCGCGATCTGGTAGCCCAACGACGCCCCGGACGTACGGGTGTTGGTCTTGAACAGCTCCGCGAACCACGCCGCCTGCGTACCGGTCAGCGCCGCGTGGATCACACCGATCGCGACCAGATAGATCAGCACGATGAGCACCGGATTCGCGGTGTTGGCCATCAGGAACATCGGGAAGCCGAAGGCCACCGCCAGCAGACACCCGGCCAGATACAGCTTCCGCCGGCCGATCCGGTCGGTCAGCGCCCCGGACAGCACCGTCGTGCCCACAGCCAGAATGCTCGCGATGACGATGCCCGCCAGCGCGATGCCCCGGTCGCCCTCGTCGCGGTCGGTGATGTACGACAGCAGGTAGGTCGCCGTCAGGTAGTACGCGCAGGACTCGACGACGCGCAGCGCGATGATCCGCAGGATGTTGCGCCAGTCGTTCCGCAGCACCGTCGCGACCGGGTTCTTGACGGTCTGGCCGCTCGCCTTGGTCTCCTCGAACTCCGGGGACTCCGTCAGCTTCACCCGGACGACCAGACCGACCACGATCAGCGCCGAGCTGGCCAGGAACGGTATGCGCCACGCCAGATCGCTGTCGAGATTCACGGACAGCAGGAAGGCGATGTTGGCGAGCGCGATGCCGAGCGGATTGCCCGCCTGGGGTATCGCCGCGTACAGACCGCGCCGCCTGCGCGGCGCGTGCTCGTACGCCATCATCACCGCGCCGCCCCACTCGGCGCCGAACGCGAGGCCCTGCACCATGCGGATCAGCACGAGCAGGATCGGCGCCGCGATACCGGCCTGCGCGTACGTGGGCAGCAGACCGATGAGGACCGTGGCGATGCCCATCGTCAGCAGGGCGCCCACCAGGACGGGCTTCCGGCCGTACTTGTCACCGAGATGGCCGCCGACGGCGCCGCCGATGGGCCGCATCAGGAAGCCGACGCCGAGCGTGACGAAGGCCAGCAGCGTACCGACGACCGGGTCGGACTCGGGGAAGAAGACGTCACCGAAGTAGAGGGCGGACGCCGTGCCGTACGCGACGAAGTCGTAGTTCTCCACACAGGTTCCCGCGGCGGCTCCCAGGGAGGTCCTGAGCTTGCCGCGATCGCCTTTCCGAGCGGTGGCGGCGGCCGGGGAGGGTGCGCTGTTGCTCGCGCTCATGCCGTAACTCCTAATCACCTTTGATCACCGGTTACGCGGTGGGTACGTCAGCGGGTGGTGTGCGTGGGGA
>NZ_MDCR01000298.1 GCF_001723055.1 Streptomyces niveus | reverse complement strand
CGTCGCTGTCCGACCTGGGTCAGCCGCCGAACTCCTGGAGACCCTTCAGGGCCTGGTCCAGCAGCGCCTGCCGGCCCTCCAGCTCCTTCGCCAGCTTGTCCGCCCTGGCGTTGTTGCCCGAGGCACGCGCCGTGTCGATCTGCGTACGCAGCTTGTCGACGGCTGCCTGGAGCTGGCCCGTCAGACCCGTGGCGCGTGCGAGCGCCTCCGGGTTCGTACGGCGCCACTCATTCTCCTCGGACTCCTGAAGCGCCCGCTCGACCGTCTGCATCCGGCCCTCGACCCGGGGCCTGGCGTCGCGCGGCACATGCCCGACGGCCTCCCACCGCTCGTTCAGGGCCCGGAACGCGGCACGGGCCGCCTTCAGGTCCTTCACCGGCAGCAGGCGCTCGGCCTCGGCCGCCAGCTCCTCCTTGGCCTTCAGATTCTCCGTCTGCTCCGCGTCCCGCTCGGCGAAGACCTCACCACGGGCGGCGAAGAAGACGTCCTGGGCGCCGCGGAAGCGGTTCCACAGATCGTCCTCGGCCTCGCGCTGCGCGCGGCCCGCGGCCTTCCAGTCGGTCATCAGCTCGCGGTAGCGCGCCGCCGTCCCGCCCCAGTCCGTGGAGCCCGACAGCGACTCGGCCTCGGCGACCAGCTTCTCCTTGGCCTTACGGGCCTCCTCGCGCTGCGCGTCCAGCGAGGCGAAGTGCGCCTTGCGGCGCTTGGAGAACGCCGAGCGCGCGTGCGAGAACCGGTGCCACAGCTCGTCGTCGGACTTCCGGTCGAGCCGCGGCAGGCCCTTCCAGGTGTCCACCAGCGCGCGCAGCCGCTCACCGGCGGACCGCCACTGATCGCTCTGCGCCAGCTCCTCGGCCTCCTTGACCAGAGCCTGCTTCGACTCCCGCGCGGCGTCCGTCTGCTTGGCCTTCTGGACCTTGCGCTCCTCACGGCGCGCCTCGACCGTGGCGACAAGCCCGTCGAGACGCGTACGCAGGGCGGCGAGATCCCCGACGGCGTGATGCTCGTCCACCTGCGCCCGCAGATGGTCGATGGCGGACTGCGCGTCCTTGGCCGAGAGATCGGTGGTCTTCACCCGCTTCTCAAGAAGGCCGATCTCGACCACCAGGCCCTCGTACTTGCGCTCGAAGTAGGCCAGCGCCTCCTCGGGAGAACCTGCCTGCCACGATCCGACGACCTGCTCGCCCTCGGCCGTACGCACGTACACGGTGCCTGTCTCGTCGACACGGCCCCACGGGTCGCTGCTCACAGCGCCTCCTCCACCTGATGCCGGCGAGGGGTGCCCCCCGGCATCGTCCACAGTTTCCTGGACGGGCCACGCCCGTCTTCCGCGACGCGAGAAGCGGATCCGCGAAGACGGTCCGCGCGTCGCACAACGCCAATCTAGGTGACCGGTGGCCCGGCTGTCCGCACTCCGCACGGCCGAAATTCACGGGTACGCCGACGGGGCGGGCCGTGGCCGCGGGTGACCCCCGCCACGACCCGCCCCGCCGGTCACCCGCGGTCACGTCTTGTCGACGGTGCCCTTCTCGATCGTGACGGCCTTCTTCGGCGGGCCGTCACCCTTGTTGTCGCCGGTGACACCCGCCGCGGCCACGGCCTTGACCGTCTTCAGGCCCTCGGCGTCCATCGTCCCGAACGGGGTGTACGAGGGGGGCAGCTTGGTGTCCTTGAAGACCAGGAAGAACTGGCTGCCGCCGCTGTTCGGCTGGCCGGTATTCGCCATCGCCACCGAACCCGCCGGGTAGGTCACCGCGCCGTCCGCCGCCGGCTTGCCGAGCCCGTCGAGATTCTCGTCCGCGATCGTGTACCCGGGACCGCCCGTGCCGTCGCCCTTCGGGTCGCCGCACTGGAGCACGAAGATGTTCTCCGTGGTCAGACGGTGGCACTTGGTGCCGTCGAAGAACTTCTTGTCCGTCAGGGACTTGAAGGAGTTCACCGTCTCCGGCGTCTTCGCGGCGTCCATCGCGATACCGATGTCGCCCTCGTTCGTCTTGAGGGTCATCGTGTACTTGGCCTTGGCGTCGATCGTCATCTTCGGCCCGGCCGGCTTGCTCTCGCTCGGCGACGGCGGCGACGAAGGACTGTCCTGCTGCGCGACGTCCTTCTTCTCGCCGTTGTCGTCCGTCAGGCCCGCGATGGCGTACGCGCCACCCCCCGCCGCCAGTACGACGGCCAGCGCGGAAGCGATGATCACATTGCGGCGCCTGGCCTTGCCGCGGATCTCCGCCCGGCGCTGCTGCTGCCGCTCGAACTTCTCCCTGGCAAGCTGGCGCCGGCGCTGCTCGCTGTTGACCACCGGGTCGTCTCCTCGTGTCTCTGTGAGCCCTGTCGGGCGGGCTGCGGGGAACCAAGTCCTATGAACGGTAACTAGCCCCGTACCGTATATGGGTTACCTGTGTAATGAGGAGCGCCGGTAGGCTTCTGATCTGCCGCAATCTCCCGCCGGACGACATTTGAGGACGATCGTGCTTATTGCCGGGTTCCCCGCCGGGGCCTGGGGGACCAACTGCTATCTGGTCGCCCCCGCCGCAGGCGAGGAGTGCGTGATCATCGACCCGGGCCACCAGGCCACCGAGGGTGTCCAGGAGACGCTCAAGAAGCATCGCCTGAAGCCCGTCGCCGTCATCCTCACCCATGGGCACATCGACCATGTCGCGTCGGTCGTCCCGCTCTGCGGCGCGCACGACGTGCCCGCCTGGATCCACCCGTCGGACCGGTACATGATGAGCGACCCCGAGAAGGCCCTCGGCCGCTCCATCGGGATGCCGCTGATGGGCGAGCTGACCGTGGGGGAGCCCGACGACGTCAAGGAGTTGGGCGACGGCGCCGAGCTGGACCTGGCGGGCCTGCGCTTCGGCGTCGCGCACGCGCCCGGCCATACGAAGGGGTCGGTGACCTTCGGGCTGCCCGAGGCGGCGGACATTCCGCCCCTCCTGTTCTCGGGCGACCTGCTGTTCGCCGGCTCCGTCGGACGCTCGGACCTGCCGGGCGGTGATCCGGCCGAGCTGCTCGATTCGCTGGGCCGTGTGTGCCTGCCGCTCGACGACTCGACCGTGGTGCTGTCCGGCCACGGCCCCCAGACGACCATCGGCCACGAGCGAGCCACCAACCCGTATCTGCGCGAGGTGGCCGCAGGCCCCGGAAGCGGCCCGAGCGCCGCTCCGCGACGAGGATTGTGACGCAGCCAGATCCCATGAACACCTTTCAGGCCCCCAAGGGCACGTACGACCTGCTTCCGCCGGACTCCGCCGTCTACCTCGCGGTGCGCGAGGCGATCTCCGCGCCGCTGAGGAACTCCGGCTACGGCTACATCGAGACGCCCGGCTTCGAGAACGTCGAACTCTTCGCGCGCGGTGTCGGCGAGTCCACCGACATCGTCACCAAGGAGATGTACACCCTCACCACCAAGGGCGGCTCCGAGCTGGCGCTGCGCCCCGAAGGCACGGCCTCCGTACTGCGGGCGGCGCTGGAGGCGAACCTGCACAAGGCCGGGAACCTGCCCGTCAAGCTCTGGTACTCGGGCTCGTACTACCGCTACGAGCGCCCGCAGAAGGGCCGCTACCGCCACTTCTCACAGGTCGGCGCGGAGGCCATCGGCGCCGAGGACCCGGCGCTCGACGCCGAGTTGATCATCCTCGCCGACCAGGCGTACCGCTCGCTGGGGCTGACCGGCTTCCGCATCCTGCTGAACTCCCTGGGCGACAAGGAGTGCCGCCCCGTCTACCGCGAGGCGCTGCAGACCTTCCTGCGCGACCTGGACCTGGACGACGAGACGCGCCGGCGCATCGAGATCAACCCCCTGCGGGTCCTCGACGACAAGCGCCGGGACGTACAGCGCCAGCTCACGGACGCCCCGAAGCTGCGCGACTACCTGTGCGACGCGTGCCGGGTCTACCACGCGGAGGTACGGGACCTGCTGACCGCGGCGGGTGTCGCGTACGAGGACGACGAACGGCTCGTACGGGGCCTGGACTACTACACCCGTACGACCTTCGAGTTCGTCCACGACGGCCTGGGCGCGCAGTCCGCGGTGGGCGGCGGCGGGCGCTACGACGGCCTCTCGGAGATGATCGGCGGCCCCGAACTGCCCTCGGTGGGCTGGGCGCTGGGCGTGGACCGTACGGTCCTGGCACTGGAGGCGGAGGGCATCACGCTCCAACTGCCGCCCGCCACGAGCGTGTTCGCGGTACCCCTCGGCGACGAGGCGCGCCGGCTCCTGTTCGGCGTGGTCACCGAGCTGCGCAGGGCGGGGGTCGCGGCGGACTTCAGCTTCGGCGCGAAGGGCCTCAAGGGCGCGATGAAGAACGCGAACCGCTCGGGAGCGCGTTTCACGGTGGTGCTCGGCGAACGCGACCTCGCGGAGGGCGTGGCCCAGGTCAAGGACATGGAAAGCGGCGAACAGAAGCCGGTCCCACTGGCGGCACTGGTGGCGGACCTGACGGCGAAGCTGACCTGACTCCGTACGGAGAGCACCACGGCGGGCCCCGGCACCATGTGCGGCCGGGGCCCGCCGCGCTGCGGCGCGGCGGCGAGGCTGAGTTGACTTCGGGCGCGGGGCGCCACGGCGAGTCCCGGGGACACGGAGCGCCGGGGCATCGTGCCGTGGCCACGGGCAGGAGCTTGTGCCGTTCGACGCTTCCCGCGTCGACCCCGCACCGTCGCGTGACTGTTCTCGAACTCGGGTCGTCCGCCGGCGGCCCGGCCCTCACTCCGCCAGCAGCCCGTGCCGCATCGCGTTCGTCACCGCCGCCGTGCGGTCCGTCACGCCCAGCTTGGTGAAGATGCGCAGCAGATGGGTCTTCACCGTCGATTCGCCGATGAACAGGTGGCGTCCGATCTCCGCGTTCGTGCATCCCTCGGCGACCAGCCGCAGCACCGCCGTCTCGCGCTGGGAGAGTCTGGGGCGGTCCGGGCGGCTGCGGAGTTGGTCGACCAGGCGGGCGGCCACCGAGGGAGCCAGGACCGTTTCGCCGCGGGAGGCGGCGCGTACCGCGTCCGCCAGTTCCGCGCGGGTCAGGTCCTTCAGCAGATAGCCCGCCGCGCCCGCCTCCACGGCCCGCAGGATGTCGGTGTCC
The DNA here is from genome assembly GCF_001723055.1 of Streptomyces niveus. Classification (GTDB taxonomy): domain Bacteria; phylum Actinomycetota; class Actinomycetes; order Streptomycetales; family Streptomycetaceae; genus Streptomyces; species Streptomyces niveus. The sequence continues at coordinate 14,267 of NZ_MDCR01000298.1, read as the reverse complement.
GTCTCGTACGTCGTCAGGACGATGACCCGGCAGGGCAGCCCGGCCGCGCGCATGCGGCCGATCGACTCCACACCGCCGCCGCCCGGCATCCGCAGGTCCATCAGGACGATGTCCGGGCCCAGTTCGGCGCTCAACGCCTCCGCCTGGGGGCCGCTCGACGCCTCGCCGACCACCGTCAGGTCGGGCTCGGCGCTGAGCATGCCGCGCAGCCCCTCACGTACCACGGGGTGATCGTCGGCGAGCAGGACGCGGATCATGCGGGACTCCCGGTGGGCGAGGGCGACGGCGGTGGGGGCAGCGGCAGGCGTACGGCGACGAGCGTGCCGTCGCCCGGAGCGCTGCGCACCTCCGCGCTGCCGCCCATCTCAGCCGCGCGCGCCCGCAGCCCGCTGAGGCCGTACCCGCCGGACGGCGCCGAGACGTCGAAGCCGCAGCCCGTGTCCCGTATCCGCACACACAGCGCGGCGTCCGAGTACGCGAGCGAGATCGCGGCCCGCGCGCCGGCCCCCGCGTGCCGGGCGGTGTTGGACAGTGCCTCCTGGCAGGTCCGCAGCGCCACCACCTCCAGCGCCGGCGCCAGCGCGCGGGCCTGCCCGGTCACCTCGACGCTCACCTCGACGGACACCTCGGCCGGGCCCGGACCGTGCCGGGCGGCGAGCCGGCGCAGCGCGTCCGGCAGCGAGTTCCCGTTCAGATCGGCGGGCGCACCACCCGCCACCAGGGCACGCGCCTCGGCGAGATTGCGCCGGGCCGTGTCCGCCATCAGGTCCAGATGACGGCGGGCGCCCGGCAGATCCCGCTCCAGCTCCGAGTCCACCGCCTGCACGAGCATCAGCAGGCTCGTGAAGCCCTGGGCCAGCGTGTCGTGGATCTCCCGGGACATCCGCTCCCGCTCGGCCAGCGCGCCCCGCTCCGCGGAGAGCCGCGAGACCTCCTCGCGGCTCGCCTCCAGCTCGGCGATCAGCTCCGCCCGCTCCGCGCTCTGCTCGATGATCCGGATGATCCAGCTCCCGAGCACCGCGGAGAACGCCAGACTGACCACGGCGAACAGGGCGTTGAAGAAGATGGCCTCGCCGTCCGGACGCCACCACAGCGCCCACCCGATCACCGGTACGGCGTTGAGCACCCCCACCGCCCACATGGCGCGGGACATCGACAGCAGCATGAAGCACTGCGGTACGAGCGCGAACGCCGCCGAGCGCATCTCGCCCACCAGCACCGCGGGCGGGACGAACAGCCCGATCGCGACGTAGATGTAGACCAGCGCCCCCCGCGAGTCCGGGCCCCGCATCAGCTCCGCCCGCCCGAACCACACGTACCAGGGCGCCAGCAGGAGGAAGAGCGTGAACGCCGTCGCGCGCACGGGCGCCGAGTTCGGCGCGGCGATCGTGAAGATCAGCGTCACCGCCCAGACGACACCGAAGTACAGGTCCCACGGCCGGAAACCGCGGTCCCACGCGTCCGTCTCCCGCGCCCCGCCCGCCGGCGGGCTCACCCGTCGCGCCGGCTCTTCCACCGGAAGGTCAGCAGACACAGCACCAGTCCTCCGATGCACCAGGCGCCCAGTACCAGCGCGATCCGTCCGTACTCCCAGCCGCCCGCCTGCTCCAGCACGGCGGCCGTCTCGGGCAGGAACACCCCGCGCAGCCCCTGGCACATCCACTTCAGCGGGAACAGCGCGCCGATGTTCAGCAGCCAGTCGGGGATGGTGCCGACGGCGATGTACACCCCGGAGATGAACTGCAGTACCAGGAACGGTAGTACGACCACCGACGAGGCACTCTGCCCGGTCTTCGGCAGGCTGCTGATCGCGATCCCCAGCAGCGCGCACCCGGTCAGCCCGAGGACGAAGATCCAGCCGAAGGTCAGCCAGTCGACCGCGCCGGTGGGCAGCTCGATGCCGTAGAACAGCACCCCGACCGCGAGCAGCGCCACCGTCTCCAGCAGCCCGGTCACCAGGACGAGCCACACCTTGCCGAGGAAGTACGAGGCGGGCGGCATCGGCGTACCGCGCAGCCGCCTCAGCTGTTTGTTGTCCCGCTCGATCGCGATGGAGATGCCCAGCGACTGGAAACTCGTCGACATGATGCCCGCCGCGATCATCGACGGGACGTAGAGCTGCGAGGCGGTGATGCCCGCGCCCTCGACGTCGTTGCTGAAGATCGAGGCGAACAGGAAGAGGAAGACGATCGGGAAGGCGAAGGTGAAGATCGCCTGATCGCGCTGGCGGAAGAACTGCCGCAGTTCCAGGGACCCCCGCCGCAGCCCCAGCGCCCAGGTGCCGGGCAGCGCGGCGGGAGTTGTATTACGGGTGGTGTCGAGCCGGTCGGTGGCGGTCGCCATCACACGGCCTCCTGTCCGATGAGCCGCAGGTACACGTCTTCGAGGGTGGGCCGGCTGATCAGCAGCCCGGGGATCTCGCCGTCGAAGCGCCGGGTCAGCTCGGCGACGGTACGGGTCGGGGTCGTCGTGCGCTCGGTACGCGGCGAGCCGTCCCGCTCCGTCCACGCGACCGTGGCCGCCGCGTCGTACTCCGCGCGCAGACCGGACGGGGTGCCCTCCGCCACCACCCGGCCCGTCGCGATCACGGCGAGCCGGTCGGCCAGCGCCTCGGCCTCGTCCAGGTAGTGCGTGGTGAGGACGATCGTGGTGCCCTCGTCCGCGAGCGCGCGGATCAGCTCCCAGAACTGACGGCGGGCCGCCGGGTCGAAACCGGTCGTCGGCTCGTCGAGGAGCAGCAACTCGGGGCCGCCGATCACGCCGAGCGCCACGTCCAGCCGCCGCCGCTGCCCGCCGGACAGCCCCTTGACCCGGCTCGTCGCCTTCTCGCCGAGCCCGACCAGCCGGATGACCTCGTCGGGGTCGCGCGGGGCCGGGTAGTACGTGGCGAAATGGCGCACGGTCTCGCGGACCGTCAACTCGGCGGGCGCGGATTCGTCCTGCCACACAATGCCGATTCTGGAGCGCCACCGCCTGCTCCCGGTGGCGGGATCCGCCCCCAGGACCGTCACCTCGCCGCCGTCCCGGTCACGGTGGCCCTGAAGGATCTCCACCGTCGTGCTCTTGCCCGCGCCGTTGGGCCCGAGGATGCCGAAGACCTCGCCGCGTCCGATGCGCAGGTCCAGGTCCTGGACGGCCGTCACCGTGCCGTACCGCTTGCGGAGCCCGGTCACGTCCACCGCGAGATCCCCCGTCGAAGCGTGTGCTTCCGCTGCTTCTCTCATGGCCTCAGCCTCGTGCGGAACGGGCGCCTCCGGGACAACCGTCCGTACCTCCTTATGTCCATCGAACGGTGGACACGGGGGTCGGTGCGGCAGAATGACCGGGGCCCTCTGCAAGGTGCAGGCCACGAGTGACGGAACGGCGATATGACGAGTACAGCGCTGGACGACGTGTCCGCCGAGCGGGAGGACCGGGGCACCCCCGGTCTCTTCGGGGCGGGGAGAGTGCTGGCGTGGCTGCTGGTGGTGACGGGCGCCGCGGGTCTGCTGGCGTCGTGGGTGATCACCATCGACAAGTTCAAGCTGCTGGAGGATCCGGGCTTCACGCCGGGATGCAGCCTGAACCCCGTGGTGTCGTGCGGCAACATCATGAAGAGCGAGCAGGCGTCGGTGTTCGGGTTCCCGAATCCGATGCTGGGCCTGGTGACGTACGCGGCCGTCATCTGTGTGGGGCTCGGGCTGCTCGCGGGGGCGCGCTACCGGCGCTGGTTCTGGCTGGGACTCAACGCCGGGATGCTGTTCGGTGTCGGCTTCTGCACCTGGCTCCAGTACCAGTCGCTGTACAACATCAGCTCGCTCTGCCTGTGGTGCTGTCTCGCCTGGGTGGCCACGATCGTGATGTTCTCCTACGTCACGACGTACAACGTCACACGCGGGATCCTTCCGGCGCCACGGTGGCTGCGCAGCGCGATGGGGGAGTTCCACTGGGTGCTGCCGGTGCTGTGGATCGGGATCATCGGGATGCTGATCCTGACCCGCTGGTGGGACTTCTGGACCAGCTGATCGCGCCGACCGCGTTGTCAGTGGGCTGGCATAGGCTTCACGTGTGGAGCCCGACCTCTTTACCGCAGCCGCCGAAGACCGCCAGGAGAAGGACCCGTCCAGCAGCCCGCTGGCTGTGCGGATGCGCCCGCGCGTCCTGGACGAGGTCGTCGGACAGCGGCATCTGCTGAAGCCCGGCTCCCCGATGCGCCGGCTGGTCGAGCAGGCCGCCCAGGGCAGGGGACCGGCCGGACCCTCGTCGGTGCTCCTGTGGGGCCCGCCCGGCACGGGCAAGACGACGCTGGCCTATGTCGTCTCCAAGGCCACCGACGCGCGCTTCGTCGAGCTGTCCGCGATCACCGCGGGCGTCAAGGAGGTGCGCGCCGTCATCGACGGCGCCCGGCGTGCCTCCGGCGGCTTCGGCAAGGAGACCGTCCTCTTCCTGGACGAGATCCACCGCTTCAGCAAGGCCCAGCAGGACTCCCTGCTGCCCGCCGTGGAGAACCGCTGGATCACCCTCATCGCGGCCACCACCGAGAATCCGTACTTCTCGGTCATCTCCCCGCTGCTCTCCCGCTCGCTGCTGCTGACGCTTGAGCCGCTCACCGACGACGACCTGCGCGCCCTGCTGCGGCGCGCGCTCACCGAGGAGCGCGGCCTCGGCGGCGCGGTCACCCTGCCCGAGGACTCCGAGGCGCATCTGCTGCGGATCGCGGGGGGTGACGCCCGGCGCGCGCTGACCGCCCTGGAAGCGGCGGCGGGCGCCGCGATCTCCAAGGGCGAGGGGGAGATCGGCCTCGCCACGGTGGAGGAGACCGTCGACCGCGCGGCGGTGAAGTACGACCGGGACGGCGACCAGCACTACGACGTGGCGAGCGCGCTCATCAAGTCGATCCGCGGCTCCGACGTGGACGCGGCCCTGCACTATCTGGCGCGCATGATCGAGGCGGGCGAGGACCCCCGGTTCATCGCCCGCCGGCTGATGATCTCGGCCAGCGAGGACATCGGTCTCGCCGATCCGACGGCCCTGCCCACGGCGGTCGCCGCCGCCCAGGCCGTGGCGATGATCGGCTTCCCGGAGGCCGCCCTCACCCTCAGCCACGCCACGATCGCGCTCGCGCTGGCCCCGAAGTCGAACGCGGCGACGCTCGCCGTCTCCGCCGCGCTGGAGGACGTGAAGAAGGGGCTGGCCGGTCCCGTGCCACCGCATCTGCGCGACGGTCACTACAAGGGCGCGGCCAAGCTCGGTCACGCGCAGGGGTATGTGTATCCGCACGATGTGCCGGGAGGTATCGCCGCGCAGCAGTACCTCCCGGACGAGGTGCGGGGCAAGGAGTACTACACACCGACGCGGTACGGCGCGGAGGCGCGGTACGCGGACGTGGTCGAGAAGGTCCGGATGCGTCTGCGCGGCGACGCCCCCTCGAACTGACCGGGCGTACGCCGGGGTTCAGCGGCTCGCGGCGTCGAAGAGCGCGTGCATGGCGCGGCGCAGTTCCGCGATGCCGCGCACCGGCTCGGGGAAGTCGAAGCGGGCGTCGAAGCAGTTGACGCCGGTGAAGCGCACCCGCAGACCGAAGCGGTCCACACCGACCGGTACGGCCGCCGTGCCGCCGGTGCGCCCGCCGAGCAGCGAGCGCAGCATCGACACCTCGGCGCTGTGCGCGGAGTGCAGATGCTGGAGCAGTTCCGCCTCGTGCTCGGAGAGCGGGTCCGCCACCGCGCACGCGAACGCGTCCGCCTCCACCGACTCGGCGCCCCAGAGGTCGTCCACGTACGCCTCGCCGACCTCCAGCCGCAGCGTCGTCCGACCGGGCTCCGCGGCGCCGGGTGCGCGCGTCAGCCAGCCGGAGACCCAGGCGCGGCCCCGGATACGGTGGGGGACGGAGACCGGCGCGACATCCGTGACCTCCAGCACCACGGGCAGCTCGTCGGCCTGCGCGTGCGTCGCCGCCCTGACGACGGGGGAGTCCGCGGCGAAGACCAGGAGCACGTCACCGTCGGCGTCCACGGCCCGCGCGTCGGGCATCAACTGGTCGGGTCGCAGGGCGTCCAGGCCCGGGACGAGCAGCACACCTGAGCATGTACTCTGTACGAGAGTTCGTGTGCGCTCGGCTGCTGACGGCATCCGGGCGATTTCAAGCCCGCTGGGACGCGGCTGACCATGAGCTGATCGGACCTCCGTCGTATCGATGCCCTGCGCGTCGAGACTGTCTGTGATGCGTGTGGTGTTCCCAGGGCGACGAGACATGCGATCTCCTTTGAGTAAGGTGAGCCTAACCTAACCTACAACGGAGGTCTGGAGAACGTGCCTAACCAGTCGCGTCCCAAGGTCAAGAAGTCACGCGCGCTCGGTATCGCGCTGACGCCGAAGGCCGTGAAGTACTTCGAGGCCCGTCCCTACCCGCCGGGCGAGCACGGCCGTGGCCGCAAGCAGAACAGTGACTACAAGGTCCGTCTGCTCGAGAAGCAGCGTCTGCGTGCCCAGTACGACATCAGCGAGCGCCAGATGGCCCGCGCCTACGACCGCGCCCGCAAGGCCGGCGGCAAGACCGGCGAGGCCCTGGTCGTCGAGCTGGAGCGTCGCCTCGACGCCCTGGTCCTGCGTTCGGGCATCGCCCGCACCATCTACCAGGCCCGTCAGATGGTCGTCCACGGCCACATCGAGGTCAACGGCGGCAAGGTCGACAAGCCGTCGTTCCGGGTCCGTCCCGACGACGTCATCATGGTCCGCGAGCGCAGCCGCGAGAAGGTTCCCTTCCAGGTCGCGCGCGAGGGTGGCTACGACACCGACGGCGAGACCCCGCGCTACCTCCAGGTCAACCTGAAGGCGCTGGCGTTCCGCCTGGACCGTGACCCGCTGCGCAAGGAAATCCCGGTCATCTGCGACGAGCAGCTCGTCGTCGAGTACTACGCCCGCTGATCCCAGGCCGGTACTCCGCGCGATCGACCGCGCTTCAGCCCGCCGCTTCCCCGCCGATCTGGCCGGGGGAGCCGGCGGGCTCTCGCGTTTCCCGGTCCGTTCTGCGCTCCGCCTCTCGCGCGGGCGGGGGCCTGCGCTCGCCCGACGGCTGACGCGGCGGTACGGACCCCGCGCGCGGCCCGGCCAGCACACGCTCGACGGCACTCGCCGGCGGCAGGGCGCGTCCCTCCGCCACCCGGGCGCCGTACCGCTCGGCCCCCAGCAGCTCCGTCGCACGCCGTTCGCACTGTTCGTGCGGCGCTCCGAAGGTCGGCGAGCCGAACAGGGGCGCCCCGACCGACCGCCAGAGCCGCTCGGCCGCCCCCTGGAGCACCGCGGCCTCCGCCGGATCACCCTCGTCCGCGGTCACCAGGGCCATCAGCTCCATCGCCAGCACCAGACCGACCAGGTCGTTGAACGTGTGGTGGATGGTGACGGCCTCGGTCAGCAGCGCGCGTGCCTCACCGAGCCGGCCGCGCGTCCAGGCCGCGTACGCGTGGACGTAGAGCGCGTACGACCGGGCCCAGCGCTCGCCGCTCTCCTCGCAGATCTCCCGCACGTCGGCGCACAGCGCCACCGCCGCGTCCAGGTCGCCCTGGAAGGCCAGGGAGAGGGCCAGCTCCGCCTGGCCCATGAGCACGTTGCTGTTGATCTCGCCCAGCTCGCGGTACGCGCCGAGGGCGGCGCGCAGCAGCCGTTCGGCGCGCGGCATGTCACCGGTCAGGAGCGCCAGACAGCCCAGCCGGTGCACCGCGTACGCGCGGGCCAGGGCGTTTCCCGTACGGGCGGCCTCGCCCCGGCATTCGTACAGCGCCCTCACCGCGGCCGTGTTGTCCCCCTGGAGGATGGCGACATAGCCCAGCACCCACAGCGCCTTGAGCCGCGCCCCCTCATGCCCTTCGCCGTCGTGCCATTGCCCCGGCTCCTCCCGCGGCTCGTCGCGGGAGACCTCCGGCGCGAGCGAGCGCTCCAGCCAGTGCCGGCCCTCGGTGAGCCGGCCGCAGCCCGCCCAGTAGAACCAGAGCGTGCCCGTCAGATGCTGACCCAGATGCGCCTCGCCCGCCGTCTCCAGGCAGAGCTCGATGGCGGCGCGCAGATTGGGCAGCGCGCTGTCCGCGCAGGCGGCGATCTCCACCTGCCGGGGGCTGAACCAGTCCACCTCGCACCAGGTGACCAGTCCCATGTACCAGTCGCGGTGTCTCCTGCGCATCCGATCGGTGTCCGCCAGGGCGTCCAGCCACTCGGCGCCGTACGCGCGCACCGTGTCCAGCATCCGGTAGCGCGGCCCGGCCGGTGAGTCCTCGCGTACGACCACGGACTGGGCGATCAGTTCGCCGAGCACGTCCAGCACGCTCTCGTCCGGCAGTTCGGGACCGGCGCACACGTACTCGACCGCCTCCAGGTCGAAGGGCCCGGCGAAGACCGACAGCCGCGCCCACAGCAGCCGTTCGGCCGGGGCGCACAGCTCGTGGCTCCAGCCGATCGCGGTACGGAGCGTGCGATGGCGCGGCAGTTCGCCGCGCGAGCCGCCGGTGAGCAGGTGGAAGCGGTCGTCGATCCGCCGCAGGATCTGGTCCACGGACAGGGCGCGCAGCCGCGCCGCGGCCAGTTCGAGCGCGAGCGGGATGCCGTCCAGGCGCCGGCACAACTCCCGTACGGCGTCGTCGTGTTCGTCCAGCGCGGGGCCGGGCGCCACGTCCAGTGCCCGGTCGGCGAAGAGCCGCGCCGCGTCGGTGTCCGACATCGGGGCCAGGGGCAGGGTCCGTTCGCCCTCCAGCCGCAGGGGGCGGCGGCCGACGGCCAGCACCTGGAGGCCGGGGCAGTGGCGCAGCAGATCCCGTACCAGCTCCGCGCACGGGTCGACGAGCTGCTCGAAGCCGTCGAGCACCAGCAGCAGGTCCCGGCCGGCGAGATGGGCGCGCAGCACCTCGCGGGCCGGCCGGCCGCTGTGGTCGGTGACGCGCAGCGCGTCCACGAGCGCGTGGTCGAGGAGTCCGGGGTCGCGGATCGCGGCGAGTTCGGCGAGCCAGACACCGTCGCAGTAGCGTTTCTCCAGATCCGCCGAGCGCACGGACAGGGCCGCTCGCACGGCCAGTCGCGTCTTGCCGACACCGCCCACACCCACCAGGGTGAGCAGCCGGACCTCGCCGAGAAGACGTGTCAGCTCGGCCAGTTCGTCGGCACGGCCCACGAACCGGTTCAGCTCCGCGGGGAGATTGCCGGGGACAGGTCGCATGAGACACGCAGAGTACTCATGCGGCAGCACTGCGTACAATCCGCCGGGGCAACTGCCCCTCCCCGCCCCGCCCGATGAGGTAGGGTCCGCGACCGCCCTAAAGCGGTACGGGGAGCCACCCGGGGCGCGATAGGCTCAAGGGACGACTTTCTCAAGGCCCTGGGACCACTCCGGTCCGGGCGGGCCGACAACGACAGCGTTCCCCGCGCCCGTGGGGACGGTCCCGAAGCAGAGAGCGGTGCAGCGTGACCGGTGGAGAGGTTGCCGGGATCCTGGTGGCCGTCTTCTGGGCGGTGCTGGTCACCCTCCTCGCCGTGGTGCTCGTGAGGCTGGCCCAGACGCTCAAGGCGACCACCAAACTCGTGGCGGACGTGACCGACCAGGCCGTACCGCTGCTGGCGGACGCCTCGGCGACCGTACGCGCGGCGCAGACCCAGCTCGACCGGGTCGACGCCATCGCGACGGACGTCCAGGAGGTCACCTCCAACGCGTCGGCGCTCTCCACGACCGTGGCGTCGACCTTCGGCGGACCCCTGGTGAAGGTCGCCGCCTTCGGTTACGGGGTACGCCGGGCGATGGGCCGCAAGGCACCGGCCGAGCCGGCACCCGCCGACCGCAAGGCACCGGTACCGGCCGCGCGCGGCCGGCGCACGGTGATCGTGGGCAGGACCGTTCCGTCCGCCCGACGCAGCAGGAAGCAGAAGGGCTGAGGCAGCGATGTTCCGCCGTACGTTCTGGTTCACCGCGGGTGCGGCGGCCGGTGTGTGGGCCACCACCAAGGTCCACGCCAAAGTCCGCCAGTTGGCGCCCGAGTCCCTCGCCGCACAGGCGGCCGACAAGGCCGTCGACGCCGGACACCGGCTCAGGGACTTCGCACTCGACGTCCGCGCGGGCATGGCCCAGCGCGAATCCGAACTGGGCGAGGTACTGGGGCTCGACGCACCCGTCGACCCCGAACTCCCCGCCGGACGGCGCCTCGCCGTCGAGGGCCGCGTCGAACGCCCGTACAACGACCACCCGCACAGCTCCCGAATCAACTCGCGTACACCGCACAACCGGAATGAGGACCACTGATGGAGTCGGCTGAAATCCGTCGCCGCTGGCTGCGCTTCTTCGAGGAGCGCGGACACACCGTCGTCCCCTCGGCGTCGCTCATCGCGGACGACCCGACTCTGCTGCTGGTCCCCGCGGGCATGGTCCCCTTCAAGCCGTACTTCCTCGGCGAGGCCAAGCCGCCCGCCCCCAGGCTGACCAGCGTGCAGAAGTGCGTCCGTACGCCGGACATCGAAGAGGTCGGCAAGACCACCCGGCACGGCACGTTCTTCCAGATGTGCGGCAACTTCTCCTTCGGTGACTACTTCAAGGAAGGTGTCATCCCGCTCGCCTGGGAGCTGCTGACCACCTCGGTGGCCGACGGCGGTTACGGCCTGGACCCGGAGAAGCTGTGGGTCACGGTCTATCTGGACGACGACGAGGCCGCGGACATCTGGACCGACAAGGTCGGGTTCCCCGCCGAGCGCATCCAGCGCCTGGGCAAGAAGGAGAACTACTGGTCCATGGGCGTCCCCGGCCCCTGCGGACCCTGCTCGGAGATCTTCTACGACCGCGGCCCCGAGTTCGGCGAGGCGGGCGGCCCCGCCGTCAACGACGAGCGCTACGTGGAGATCTGGAACCTGGTCTTCATGCAGTACGAGCGCGGTGAGGGGGAGGGCAAGGAGAACTTCGAGATCCTCGGCGACCTCCCCTCCAAGAACATCGACACCGGTCTCGGCCTCGAACGTCTCGCCATGGTCCTCCAGGGCGTCCACAACATGTTCGAGATCGACACCTCGATGGCCGTCATCGACAAGGCCACCGAGCTGACCGGCGTCCGCTACGGCGCCGACCCCGCCTCCGACGTCTCGCTGCGCATCGTCACCGACCACATGCGCACCTCCGTGATGCTCATCGGCGACGGAGTCACCCCCGGCAACGAGGGCCGCGGCTACGTCCTGCGCCGCATCCTGCGCCGCGCCGTACGCAACATGCGCCTCCTCGGCGCCACCGGACCGGTCGTCGCCGACCTGCTCGACGTGGTCATCGGCTCCATGGGCGAGCAGTACCCCGAGCTGATCACCGACCGCAAGCGCATCGAGGCCGTCGCCCTCGCCGAGGAAGCCGCCTTCCTCAAGGCCATCAAGGGCGGCACCAACATCCTCGACACCGCCGTCACCGACACCAAGGCCGCCGGTGGCACGGTCCTGGCCGGCGACAAGGCGTTCCTGCTCCACGACACCTGGGGCTTCCCGATCGACCTCACCCTCGAAATGGCCGCCGAACAGGGCCTGTCCGTGGACGAGGACGGCTTCCGCCGGCTCATGAAGGAGCAGCGGGACCGGGCCAAGGCCGACGCCAAGGCCAAGAAGACCGGGCACGCCGACCTCTCCGCGTACCGCGAGGTCGCCGACACCTCCGGCTCCACCGAGTTCACCGGATACGGCTCCACCGAGGGCGAGTCCCGGATCGTCGGTCTGCTCGTCGACGGTGTGCCGTCGCCCGCCGCCACCGAGGGCGACGAGGTCGAGGTCGTACTCGACCGCACCCCGTTCTACGCCGAGGGCGGCGGTCAGCTCGCCGACCAGGGCCGGATCAAGCTCGACACCGGCGCCGTCATCCAGGTGCGCGACGTCCAGCAGCCGGTCCCGGGTGTCTCCGTGCACAAGGGGTCCGTGCAGGTCGGCGAAGTCACCGTCGGCTCCGCCGCGTTCGCCGCCATCGACGTCCGGCGCCGCCGCGCCATCGCCCGCGCCCACAGTGCCACCCACCTGACGCACCAGGCGCTGCGCGACGCGCTCGGCCCGACGGCCGCCCAGGCCGGCTCCGAGAACTCGCCGGGCCGCTTCCGCTTCGACTTCGGCTCGCCCGCCGCCGTACCCGGCACGGTCCTCACCGACGTCGAGCAGAAGATCAACGAAGTCCTGGCCCGTGAACTCGACGTCCAGGCCGAGGTCATGTCCATCGACGACGCCAAGAAGCAGGGTGCCATCGCCGAGTTCGGCGAGAAGTACGGCGAGCGGGTCCGCGTCGTCACCATCGGCGACTTCTCCAAGGAGCTGTGCGGCGGCACGCACGTGCACAACACCGCCCAGCTCGGTCTGGTGAAGCTGCTCGGCGAGTCCTCGATCGGCTCCGGCGTGCGCCGTATCGAGGCGCTGGTGGGCGTGGACGCGTACAACTTCCTCGCCAAGGAGCACACCGTCGTCGCCCAGCTCCAGGAGCTGGTCAAGGGCCGCTCCGAGGAACTGCCTGAGAAGATCGCCGGCATGCTCGCCAAGCTGAAGGACGCCGAGAAGGAGATCGAGAAGTTCCGCGCGGAGAAGGTGCTGGCCGCCGCCGCCGGACTGGTCGAGGGCGCCAAGGACGTACGGGGCACGGCCCTGGTCACCGGACAGGTGCCCGACGGCACGTCGGCCGACGACCTGCGCAGGCTGGTGCTCGACGTACGCGGCCGGATCACCGGCGGCCGGCCGGCCGTCGTCGCCCTCTTCACGACCGCGGGCGGGCGTCCGCTGACGGTCATCGCCACCAACGAGGCCGCCCGTGAGCGCGGGCTCAAGGCCGGCGAGCTGGTCCGCGCCGCCGCCAAGACCCTCGGCGGCGGAGGCGGCGGCAAGCCGGACGTCGCCCAGGGCGGCGGTCAGAACCCCGAGGCCATCGGCGACGCCGTGGCCGCCGTCGAGCGCCTCGTCACCGAGACGGCCTGAGATCCCGTGACGAAGGACGTGGCAGCGTGACGGCCCTCGCGCGCCGGGGCCGCAGACTGGCCGTCGACGTCGGGGACGCCCGGATCGGGGTCGCCTCGTGCGACCCCGACGGGGTCCTCGCGACGCCGGTGGAGACCGTGCCGGGACGCGATGTCCCGGCCGCCCACCGGCGGCTGGTCCAGCTGGTGGAGGAGTACGAGCCGATCGAGGTCGTGATCGGTCTGCCGCGCTCGCTCAGCGGCGGAGAGGGCCCGGCGGCGGTCAAGGTACGGGCCTTCGCGGGCGAGGTGGCGAGACGTATCGCCCCGGTCCCGGTACGGCTCGTCGATGAGAGAATGACCACGGTCAGCGCCGGTCAGGGGCTGCGTGCCTCGGGCGTGAAGTCCAAGAAGGGCCGGTCCGTCATCGACCAGGTGGCGGCCGTCATCATCCTGCAGAACGCGCTGGAGTCCGAACGGGCCTCGGGCGCGCCGCCCGGCGAAGGTGTGCGGGTTCAGACCTGAGACGTCCGATCGGGCGAAACCGGAACATACTTACGGTTATCTGTATGCGCAGGTGACCGTCGTCTTGTCGCGATACGGTAACGTTCCGCGCGATGCGGCTGGATTCGAACAACTGCCGCACAGAGAGAGGCGTCGCGGGCACCGGGCCATCCGAGCCCGGCACCGGTCGCCTCGCGGCTCTAGGGGATCGATGACTGACTATGGCCGGGGTCGAGGCCCTGAACCGTGGCACCCCGAGGATCCCTTGTACGGGGACCAGGGGTGGGGCGCCCAACAGGCCGCCGACGGCGGGACTCCTTACGACGCTCAGGCCCAGCAGCCCCCTCCGCAGCAGCAGTACGACCCCGGGTACGGGGGAGGTGGCTGGGACGCGGGTCAGCAGCAGTACGCCCAGCAGCAGCACCATCCCCAGCAGCCTCAACATCCTCAGTACCCACAGCAGCAGCAACAACACCCACAGCAGCAGTACGACCCGCAGTACGACGGGGGCGGCTGGGACACGGGTCAGCAGCAGTACGACCCGCAGCAGCCGCACCACCCCCAGCAGCCTCAGCACCCCCAGTACCAGCAACAACACCCGCAGTACCAGCAGCCCGAATACCCGCAGCAGCAGTACCACGACCCGCAGTACGGCAATCAGCAGTACGTCGGCCGGCAGCCCAACAGCCCCCAGTACGACGGTGGTTGGGACACCGGGCAGCAGGCGGCCACCCCGTACGGCGAGAACCACGGCGACCCCTACGCGGGCCGGCAGGGCGCCGGTTACGGCGGCGAGAACCCCGACCCGTACGGCACCTCCGAGGCGTACCCCCCGCCCAGCCCGCCGGGACACGGTCAGCC
>NZ_MDCR01000297.1 GCF_001723055.1 Streptomyces niveus | reverse complement strand
AGAAGGTGCCGCCGCGCCGGATCACCGCGGACTTCCCGGCCATCAGCGGTTGGTAGGCGGGCGGGGCCACGGCCGCGCCGTCGGCGTCGGGGGAGGGGGCGGGCCCGCCGGCGTTCTGGAACTTCCAGAGCCGCTCGCCGTCCCGCGCCGCGAACGCCGTCACCTGAAGCCCGTCCGCCGACAGCACCGTCCGGCCGCTCTCGCTGAGCGAGATCCGGGGGACACCGTTCCAGGCCGGGCCCTCGGTCGTGGCCTTCCAGCGTTCGTCGCCGGACTCGGGGTCGACGGCGTACACCTCCTGGAAGCGGTTCGCGACATACAGCGTGGCGCCGGCCAGCGTCCCGGTGCCGAAGGCGTACGAGTTCTGGCCCGGCACCCTCGGCGCGCCCGCCCTGCGCCACAACTGCTTCTCGTCGGCGGTGTCGTACGCGTACAACTGGTCCGCCGCCGCGGCGAACAGCCGGCCCTTCGCGTCGCCGACCGACCCGCCCGTGGGCGGTACGGCGCCGAACGACTTCGACCAGGTCCGCCTGCCGTCGGCGCGCCCGAAGCAGTGGTACACCGACCGGCCCTTGCCCGTCCTGACCTGCGCGGGCAGCAGCGACTTGGCGTCCTGGCGGACCACAATGTCCGCCTCCCGTACGGCGATCAGCTGGTACACGGGGGTCAACGGGGCGCGGCCGTTGGAGATCGTGGCGCGCCACAGCTCCTTGCGGGTCGCCAGATCGAAGGCGAAGAGGTACGTGCTGACCTCGGCGGCCTTCCCCGTACCGGTCTCGTACGCCCCGGTGAACCAGACCTGGCCGTCACTGGCCCCGGCGACGCCCGCGACCGTCAGACCGGGCGCGTCGGCGATGCCGTCCGCGTACGGGACCTGCTGCTCGACCTTGCCGGTAGCGGTCGAGATCCAGAGCAGTCCGCTCGTCCCGGCGACGAAGGCGAGAGCGCCGGAGGCGGGGAGCGCCGGGTGGAGCGCGGTGGCGTCGGCGTTCTGCCAGAGCCGCTTGCCGGTGCGTACGTCGACACCGCTGGCGCCGGACTCCGTCGTGACGACGAGGGTGCGGCCACCGATGACGGCGGCGTTGAGGATCTCGTCCGTCGCCGACTTGTGCTCGTACGCCCACAGGGCCTCGGGCGGCAGTCCGGTCAGGCCCTTCGGGGTGTCGTTGCCGGGCTTGCCGTCGGTGTCGGCGGACGGTTCCTCGTCGTCGGCCAGCGCGAGTACGCCGGCGCCGCCGACGACCAGTCCGGCGGCCCCGGCGACGATCCCGGTGAGGAGCGCGCGCCGCCCCAGCGGCTGCCCGAGGGCGGCGAACCGGCCCGAGCCGGATCCGGTGGGCGCGGCCGGCGGGGTGCCGGGGGCGGGCTGCGGTCCGCCCGGTCCGTGCGGCGCGTGCGGTCCCTGGGGTACGGCCGGGAGCGGCTGGGCCTGCTGGGGCACCGGGACGGCGGCCGGGGGCAGCGGGAACGCCGTCGGCTCGGGTCTCGCACGGGGCACCGAGAGGGCGGCGGTCGGCCGGTCACCCGGCGCGCTGCGGGGCCGGCCGATCCGGGTGGTCCGCGTGTCGGGCTCCGGTTCGGGGCCGGGCCCCGGTGCGTCACCGGGGCCGGCGTCCCCCGTGCCGTCCAGCGGTGTGTGCAAGGCGTCAACTCGGGCGGCCTGTTCGGCGATTGACGCCGACAGGGCGGCGGGCAGCCAGCCGTCCGGCGCGGCCTTCGCCGCCGCTGCGGCGCCCTCCAGCGCCAGTTCCGCCGCGACGGCCCCGGCCGTGGGCCGCCCGCCGGGCTCCTTCGCCAGACAGCGCGCGACGATCGGCCGCAACCGCTCCGGCACACCGTCGAGTTCGGCCGTCCCGTGCGCGATGCGCTCGGCCGCCGCGTCGGGCGGCCCCTCGGCGAGCGGGGTCGTACCGGTGGCCGCGTACGCGAGCAGGAGGCCCAGCACGAAGATGTCGGCGGGCGGTCCAGGCACCTCGCCGTCGAGCTGCTCCGGGGTGAGATATCCGAGCCGTACGGACAGCCGCCCGCCCTCGGCGGCCTCCGCCGACGCCGCCGCGCCCAGCGCCCCGAAGGCGGTGAGGCGCGGCCCGTCGGCGGCGAGCGTCACGGTGTCGGGAGCGAGCCCGTGCAGGACCGCCCCGGTCGCGTGGACCCGCGAGAGCGTCTCGGCGAGCGCGGCGCCCAGTATCCGCACGGCACGCTCGGGCAGCGGACCGGCGACGGCGATGGCCTCGCCGAGGGTGAGCCCGGGGACGTAGGCGGTCGCGGTCCAGAGCCCGTCCTGGCCGGCCGCGTCCGTACGGGAGTCGAGCAGCGGCTGCACCCAGCCGCCGGCCAGCCGCTCGGCGGTGCGGGCCTCGGCCTGGAAGCGCCGCCGGAAGGCGGGCAGCGCGGCGAGCGCGGGACGGGCCACGGAGAGCACGGCGGTGGCGCCGTTCGTCCCGTACGCCAGGAACTGCACGGCGCTCGCCGACTCCCGGTACCGCGCCAGCACGGTGTAAGGACCGACGAGACGTGGGTCGTCGTGCTGCAGCGGTTCCATCACGAGAATGCCCCCTGGTGGCTCTGCCGGGAGGTCGTCTCCGGCTGGTCGATCCTAGAGGGTGCCCGTCAGATCGCGTCTGCGGCGCCATGGGTGACCACCCGTCCGCTCACCCCCGGTCGGGCTTGGACCAGGGCCACTTGAGGGTGCGCCGCGTACGCCCCTCGGAGACGTACTCGTACTTCCAGCCGCGCTGGATCCCGAGCCGCTTGGTGTACCCGGCGGGGGCGCGCCGGTACGTGAACACGGTGGGCGGCCCGCCGGCGGCGTCCGGCACGGGGACCTCGTACCACTTGGGCGGGTGTCCGGTCGGTCCGGTCAGCACGGGCAGTACGCGACCGTCGAGCGGCCCACCGACAAAGACGGTCTCTTCGCTTCTCACGCCGCCAGTGTCGCGCAGTGCCGGGCCGGACGCGGCGGCCGGTCACCCCGGCGGCGTACGGCGCCCTCCCCGTGGCCCCGCGCCCACGACCAGCGGGTTAACGATCGCGGCTGGACCGTTCGAGGGAAGGCGGGCGCAAGTCTCGGCGCGCCGCTTGACGGTGCCTCTGCCTTTCATGAAGACCACGGCTCGGTTCCCCGAGCGGGTGACAGCCGCCCGCACCGCGCCAAGGAAGCGGAGACCACCACCATGCGCGTTGCTCGCATCCTCGCCACCGCAGCTCTGTCCTCCCTGGCCATCGGCGCGGGTGCGACGACGGCCCACGCCGGCGGCACCAGCCAGCCGACCTTCACGGTCAGCCCGAGCCCGGCGCCCCCCGGCTCGTCGGTCACGCTCTCCCTCAACGGCGGCTGCCAGGCCGGTACGGTGACGGCCTCGTCCGGTGCCTTCACCGGCTCGGTCACGCTCACCAGGGGCACGACGACGGGCATCTACCGCGGCACGGCCACCATCCGCGGCGACGCCCGCGCGGGCAGCCACTCGGTCAACATCACCTGCCCGAACGGCAGCCCCTCCACCTTCACGTTCACGGTCGGCACGACCCCGTCCGGGGGTACCACCGGCGGGCTGGGCGGCAGCATCACGGACATGGACGCACCGAAGATCGCGGCGGGTGCGGCCCTGGTCACGCTCGCGGCGGCGGGCACGACACTGGTGCTGCGCCGCCGCGCGAAGAACTGACGCCCGTCGCGAACAACTGACGCCCGTCGCGAAGAACTGACACCCGTGCGGCACCGTGCGCCGGGTCCCCGGAATCCCAGGGGGCCCGGCTCCCTCACGCCAGCAGCCCCGACGACTTCCACAGCCGCCGGCCCGCCCCGCGCATCACCCCGATGTCGTCCAGGAAGTCCGTGAGCCGCTTCGCGCCCGACTGCATCACCTCCCGGCGGTGGGCGCTCGCGCGTACCTGGGCCAGTGCCTCGCGGCGGTCCAGGCCCACGTTGTCGTAGACCTGGGGGTTCACGAAACAGACCGAGAAGACACGCGCCGCCTCGCCCGCCGTGAGGCGGGTCAGTTCCTGTTCCCAGCGCGGGGACGTGACCATCTGGCGGCGCAACTCCTCGCGGGCGTAGCGGACATGGCGCGCCTCCTCCACCACATGGATGCGGGTCACGCCGCGTACCAGCGGCTGGACGCGCTCGTCCGGGAACGTCAGGCGCTGCATCCAGTCCAGGATCTCCTCGCCCAGCAGCGTCGCGGCGAAGGAACCCGGCGTCGTGGAGACCGTCTTCAGCAGGCGCGCGACGTTGTGGTAGACGCGGGGGACCGGGTACGCGGGGGCGCCGCCCTGCTGGATCATGCGGGCGAACATCATCGAGTGGCGGCACTCGTCCGCTATCTCGGTGAGCGCGTAGCGGACGTGGTCGCTGGTCACCGACTTGTCGTAGATGTGCCTGACCAGCAGCTGCATCAGGATGATCTCGAACCAGATGCCGAGCGAGGCGAGCGAGGCGGCCTCGTGGCGGGCCAGGTCCATCCGCTGTTCCTCGGACATCCGGTGCCACAGCGGGGTGTCGTAGAGCGAGACCAGCTCCGGCGGCCAGTACCACTTGCCGTCCTCCGGCGGCGCGTCCCAGTCGAGGTCCTTGTCCGGGTCGAAGGAGTGCTTCGCCGAGGCTTCCAGCAGCCGCCGCGCCACCTGTTCGCGGTCCCGCAGTGGGCCCAGCGCGTCGTGGAGGAGCTGGATGCCGTGCGCCTCCGAGTCCGGCTCGGAGTGGAGTTCGTGCGCTGTCGTCATGGTGAGGCACCTCGTGTTACCGGGGGTACGGGGCTCGACCCTCTTATGAGACTTCCTGTCAGCAGCTCCCGTCAATCCCTTCCGCGCCACTTGTTGACTCGACGTCCAACAGCGTGTGAACCTGCCAAATGTCCCTGCTTCGAACGGGGTTGAGGCGAAGGAGCCGCCAGTGTCGAGCCGTGATCTCTACGTCCACACCCCCGACCAGCCCGTCTGGGCCGTCCCCGCCACCGGCGCCGCCCGCTTCCAGTGGGACTACGACGACGGCCGCGAACGCCTCCTCGCCCTCTACCAGAAGGGCAAGGACAAGCAGTGGGACAGCTCGAAGCGCGTCGACTGGGACCTGGAGGTCGACCCGTACGACCCGCTCGGCGCCCCCGACGAGGCCCTGACCCTGTACGGCTCCCGCCACTGGGCGAAGATGACCGGCAAGGACAAGGCGGAGCTGCGCCGGCACTACGCGTCCTGGCAGTTCAGCCAGTTCCTGCACGGCGAGCAGGGCGCGATGGTGTGCGCCGCGCGGATCGTCGAGTCCGTGCCCGACCTCGACGCCAAGCTGTACTCCGCCACGCAGACCATGGACGAGGCGCGGCACGCCGAGATCTACGGGCGGTTCCTGCACGAGAAGGTCGGGATGCTCTACCCGGTCAACGACAGCCTCCAGGGGCTGCTCGGCGACACCCTGCGCGACTCCCGCTGGGACATCCCCTACCTCGGCATGCAGGTCCTCATCGAAGGGCTCGCCCTCGCCGCGTTCGGCATGATCCGGGACACCACGAACAAGCCGCTGCCCAAGCAGATCCTCGCGTACGTCATGCAGGACGAGGCCCGTCATGTGGCCTTCGGGCGGATGGCGTTGCGCGACTACTACCGGCAGCTCTCCGACGCCGAACTGCGCGAACGCGAGGAGTTCGTCATCGAGGGCTGCTACCTCATGCGCGACCGGCTGCGCGGTGCCGAGGTCCTGGAGAACTTCGGCGTCCCGAGGGCCGAGGCCGACGAGCTGTCCGAGCAGTCCGAATTCCTGCACCTGTTCCGCAAGTTGCTCTTCAGCCGCATCGTGCCGTGCGTCAAGGACATCGGGCTGTGGGGCGAACGGCTGCAGAAGGCGTATCTCGACATGGGTGTCTTCGACCTCGGCGACTCCAGCCTCGATCTCCTGATGTCGCAGGACGAGGAGCTGGCCGAACAGCTCGACCGCGAACGGTTCGCCGCAGAGGAGCGGGCCAGGGTCGCCGAGGTCGCCGACGCCATCGCGCAGGGGGCCGCGGCCGACTCCGCCGATGACGCCCCCGTCGTCGGGGGACCTACAGCTGGCGCGTGAACGCCAGCACCGCCCGCGCCACCGCCTCCGGCTCCTCCAGCAGCATCGCGTGCGTCGCGTCCAGGTCCACGGTCCGGGCAGTCGGGCGCTCGCTCACCAGTTGAGCCAACTCCGCCTCTTTCCGGCGCATATGAGTGGCCGTCAGTTCCTCGAACCACTCCATCCCCGGCGCCGCCGGCTGCGCCCTGCGCCCCACGACCACGAGCAGCGGACACGTGAGACGCCGCAGCGTCGCGAACAGGTCGAGACCGTCCAGGGCGTCGATCAGCTCCAGCCACCGCTCCCGCTCCGGGAGCGTCTGCCAGCGGCCGTCGGGGAGTTCGACCGCGGAGGCCCGCGCCGACGCCTCCGCGCGCGCCGCCGGGATGCCGAACAGCTCGGCGTACGCGACCTGTTGCGCCACATACCCGGCAGGCGCCACCTGACCGCCGCCCGCCCGCACCATCTCGTCCATGCGTTCCCGGCCCGCGCGCTCCGCACCCTCGTACGACTCGGGCGCGTCCCACCACATACCGTCGAGATCCACCACGCCCGGCGTCACCCCCGGGTGCCGCTCGGCGTACACGGCGGCGAGCATCCCGCCCAGCGAGTGGCCGACGAGGATCGCGTCGGGGACGTCGTACGCGTGCAGCGTCTCCTCGACCGCGGCGACCGCCGAGTCGAACGTCCACGGTTCTGCGGCGCCCGCGCCGGAGTGGCCGTGCGCCGGGAGATCGGCCGCCAGGACCCGGTGGTGCGGGGTGAGGAGAGGCGCGGTGGCCTCCCAGTCGGCGAGCGAACGCCCGGCGCCGTGCAGCAACAGCAGGGGCGGGCCTTCGCCGCCGTGGTCGTGAAGGTGAAGTGGCATGGCTCAACATTAGGGGCGGCGCGGAGGTCCAAGATCATCCGCCAGGACGAAGGAATCCGGGCCCCCGGCGGTCCATAATGAATGAGGGGCAGGGCGCGGAAGAGGCAGGGCGGCCTCGGCGGCCCGCGCGTACGCGACGAGCGGGACGTCCGCCCCGCGCTCCGCCACCAGTTGGAGCCCCACCGGGCAGCCGTCCGGCGTGAAACCGGCAGGCAGGCTCGCCGCCGGATGGCCGCTCACATTGAACGCCCAGGTCAGCGCGGTCGAGTAGACGTCAGGACCCGGACCGTCGTGCCCGTGCGGGCGGTTCGGTGTCACCGGGGTGAGCAGCAGCGGCGTACGCGCGAAATACGCGTCGAGCCGCCGGTCGTTCTCCGCCCGGACCCCCTCGCCCGCCGCCGGATCCCCGCCGCGTATCGCCAGCCACGCCTCGCACGGGTCCAGCAGCGACGGCTCCGGGGCCGGGCCGAGCCGTACGACCCCGGCGGCCACCAACCGGTCCACCGCGCCCCGTACCACCGCCTCCACCGCCGGATCCGTCCGCGCGAAACCGAGATCCGGCGTGTACGTGGCAGCCACCGGCGCCGCGACGGGGGGCGGCTCCTCGTACCCCTCCAGCACCCACCGCAGATACCACCGCGCGTCCGCCGCCCGCCGCGTCAGCACACCCGCCGACGCCAGCCCCGTCGCGTCCGGCGACGGCAGCAGCCCGTTCGTCGTCTTCAGCCCGAACACCCCGCACCACGCCGCCGGGATCCGCACCGACCCCGCCCCGTCGCTGCCCGTCGCCAGCGGCACCAGACCGGCCGCGACAGCCACCGCCGAGCCCGCCGACGAACCACCGGGCGTGCGGTCGGCGCGGTAGGGGTTGACCGTACGGCCACGGGCGCCCCGGCCCCAGGTCTGCCAGTACGTCCCCGGCCCCGGCACCGCCGTCGAACCCACCGGCACCGCCCCGGCCGCCACCAGCCGCCGCGCCGGGTACGAGCGGATGCCCGTCGGGCCCTTCACCGCGAACGGCAGCCCCGCCAGCGGCAGTTGGCCGTCCACCGAGCGCGCCAGTGCCGACGCCCGCGCGTGCCACACCTCGATGAAGGCGCACAACTCGGGGTCGAGCCGGTCGATCCGCCCCAGCGCCTCGCCCACCGACCACCAGGCCGTCACTCCGCTGCCCTTCCCCGGTTGCGGGACCCGCGCGCCGTGCCCAGGCTGGGCGGGCGACACGGATGTGCCGGTGCGCTGCTGAGAGGCGGGACAACGATGAGGGTGCTGCTGACGGTCCAGATGGACACGGCGAAGGCGAACAAGGCGATCACGGACCGGACGCTGCCGGGCACCATGAAGTCGGTGTTCGACCGGATCAAGCCGGAGGCCGCGTACTTCGGGAGCCAGGACGGGATGCGCACCGCGTACATCGTCTTCGACCTCAAGGACGCCTCCGACATTCCGAGTGTCGCCGAGCCGTTCTTCCAGGATCTCGGCGCCAAGGTGAGCTTCGTGCCCGTGATGAACTTCGACGACGTCCGGACGGGCCTGGAGAAGTTCGGCGCGCACTGAGAGCGGCTGACACGACCCCGCGTCTAGTCTCGCAGGGCCGCCTCCATCACCGCCCGTGCGATCGGCGCCGCGTCCCCGCCGCCGCTGATGTCGTCCCGCACCGCCTCCGCGTCCTCCACCACCACGGCCACCGCCACCGCCGGGCGCCCCGTGCCCTTCGCCTGCGCCCACGAGATGAACCAGGCGTACGGCGTACCGGAGTTGCCCACCCCGTGCTGCGCCGTCCCCGTCTTCCCGCCCACCGTCGCGCCGTCGATGCCGGCGCTCCTGCCCGTACCGGTCTCCACGACGTCCACCATCAACTGCCGCAGCCGGTACGCCGTCGACGGGCTCATCGCCTGCTGGTAGGTGTGCTCGCCCGTACGGGAGACGACATCACCGTCGGCGGCGAGCGTCCGCTCCACCAGATACGGGTACTTGAGATCCCCGCCGTTCGCCACGGCCGCCGCGACCATCGCCATCTGGAGCGGTGTCGCCGTCGTGTCGAACTGGCCGATCGAGGAGAGCGCCAGCTGGTCCTCGCTCATCCGCCGGTCGAAGTTGGACACCGCGACCCCCGACGGGATCCTCAACTTCGCGTCGTTGAAGCCGAACCGGCCCACCGCCTCCACCATCCGGTCGAGCCCGACCCGCACCCCCAGACCGGCCAGCACCGAATTGCAGGACCACTTGATGGCGTACGCCAGCGACTCCTTGTCGCAGCCCCGCGCGTCGTTCGGCAGGGTGGTGCGGGTGCCCGGCAGGACGTACGGCTCGGGGACGCCCGTCGGTTCGTCGACGTCGTCGACCACCCCGGCGTCCAGCGCGGCGGCGGCCGTGACGATCTTGAAGGCCGAACCGGGCGGATACGTCTGCCGGATGGCCCGGTTGAGCATCGGCTGGGCGTACGAGCCGTTGTACCGCCGCCACGCGTCGGCCACCGGCCCGCCCGTGCCCGACAGCTTTCCGGGGTCGTACGACGGGCTGCTGACCAGCGCCAGGATCTTGCCGGACGACGGCTCGACGGCGGCGACCGCGCCGCGCCTGCCGTCGAGACCGGTGTAAGCCGCCTGCTGCAAGGCCGACTTGACGGTGGTGACGACCTTGCCGCCCGGCTCGTGGGCGCGAGTGGCGTCGTTCCACAACGGCAGCGGGGCCAGCAGCGGATCGGTGCCGGCCAGGATGCCGTCCTCGGCGTTCTCCAGCAGGGTCGTGCCGTACGTCTGGGAGGCGTAGCCGGTCACCGGGGCGTACAACGGGCCCTGGACGTAGGTGCGTTCGTAGCGCAGCTGCTGGCCGGTGTCCTTGGAGCCGGTCACCGCCCTGCCGTCGACGAGGATCTGACCGCGCGGCTGCTCGTAACGGTCGATGGTCTTGCGGCGGTTGGCCGGGTTGTTGTCGAGGGAGTCGGCCTGGATGACCTGGATCCGGGCCGCGTTGACGAGCAGCGCGACCAGGAGCAGCAGACAGAACGCGGCGGCGAGCCGGATATGGCTGATCATCGCTCGCCGCCCGGCGCGGACCGCGGCGACGAAGGACCGGGTTCCGTCGGCTTCAGCGTGACCGTCGTCGGCGCGATCACGCCCGTCTCCACGGTCTCGGGGCGCGGTCGGCGCGCCGAGTCGCTGAGCCGGATCAGCAGCGCCACGATGACCCAGTTCGTGACGACGGACGAGCCGCCCTGGGCCAGGAACGGCATCGCCATGCCGGTGAGCGGGATCAGCCCCGTCACCCCGCCCGCGATCACGAACACCTGGAGCGCCACGATCGACGCAAGACCCACCGCCAGCAGCCGCCCGAACGGGTCGCGCAGTGCGAGCCCGGTGCGATAGCCGCGGGCCACCAGCAGCGCGTACAGCAGGATGATCGCGGTGAGCCCGATCAGTCCCAGCTCCTCGCCCGCCGTGGCGAGGATGAAGTCGGACTTGGCGGCGAAGCCGATGAGGACGGACCGGCCGAGCCCCAGCCCCGTACCGAACATGCCGCCCGCCGCGAACGCGAAGAGGGACTGGGCCAGTTGGTCCGGTCCCCGGCCGGCGTTGATGGAGGCGAACGGGTCGAGCCAGTCCTGGACCCGGCTGTGCACATGGGGTTCGAGCCAGCCGACGGCCACCGCGCCGACGCAGGCCAGCAGCAGCCCGACGGCGATCCAGCCGGTGCGGCCGGTGGCCACGTACAGCAGGATCACGAAGAGTCCGAAGAACAGCAGTGAGGTGCCGAGGTCGCGTTCCAGGATCAGTACGAGGACGCTGAGCAGCCAGATCGCGACGATGGGGCCGAGCACCCGGCCGGTGGGCAGCTGGAGCCGCCAGATCCGGCGGCCGGTGTAGGCCAGCGCGCTGTGGTTGGCCGCGAGGTAGGAGGCGAAGAAGACGGCGAGCAGGATCTTCGCGAACTCGCCCGGCTGGAAGGAGAGTTCGTCGATCCGGATCCAGATCCGGGCGCCGTTCACGGCGGGGAAGAAGATGGGCACCGTCATCAGCAGCAGCGCGGCGACCACCGACAGATACGCGTACCGCTGGAGCACCCGGTGATCGCGCAGCAGCACGACGACGGCGATGAACAGCGCCACCCCGAGCGTGGACCAGACGAGCTGCGCGGGCGCGTCCCGCTCGCCGGGCGTCGACAGGTCGAGACGGTGGAGCAGCACGAGCCCGATGCCGTTGAGCAGGACCGCGATCGGGAGCAGCAGGGGGTCCGCGTACGGGGCGCGGAGGCGCACCGCGAGATGCGCGACGAGGGCGAGCAGACCCAGCCCCGCGCTGTGGGCGAGCGCGTCGGGCGGGGCGGCGTCATCGCGGGCGAAGCCGACGGCGACGTAACCGAAGACGGAGATCAGGACGGCGCACACCAGGAGCGAGAGCTCGACCCCGCGCCGCTTGCGGAGGCGTAGTTCGGGCGGGGGAGAGTCCGCCGTCGTTGCGGTCATGGAGCGCAACGTAGCAACCCGACATGCCTTATGT
>NZ_MDCR01000296.1 GCF_001723055.1 Streptomyces niveus | reverse complement strand
GCGGGGTCGCTTCCGTAGTCACCGGCGGCGGTACGGGGCGGCTCGAAGCCGATGGGGAGGCGGGCGAAGCGGGTGGAGAGGCCGGGCAGGAACGCGAGTGTTCCAACGGAGAGCGCGGCGCAGACGGCCGCGGTCTCGGCGGGCGCCATGTCGGTGGTGATGGCGATGAACGTCACCAGGAGGCCGACGGTGGAGGCGAAGACGAACGCGACGAAGGGGCCGTCGCCGCCGGGGGCGACGATCACCAGGATCACCGAGGCGACCAGGACGGCGGCGCAGGCGAGCAGGAACTGGAGCCTGCCGATGCCCTGGCCGTCGGCGAAGGGCAGCAGTCCGGAGCCGGCGACGGCGGCGTTGGCCAGCGAGCCGATGCCGAGCGCGATGGTGGAGCCGCGGTCGTCGTACACCCGGGCCCGTACGCCCGCGAGGGCGAGCAGCATGACGGCCGTGACGCCGGCCAGGATGCCCGGCAGCCCGTGGGTGTCGTGCCGGGGGTCCGCGGTCCACAGCACGAAGGCGAGCAGCACCAGCAGGACGGAGCCGCCGAAGAGTCCGGCGCCGCGCATGGCGCTGTCGGTCCACAGCGTGCGGTCGCGGGCGACGGCGGACGCGACGGCGTCGGAGACGTCGTCGAAGACCGCGGGGGGCAGGGACTCGGCGAAGGGGCGCAGCGACAGCAGTTCGCCGTCGAGGATGCGCTGGGAGGCCAGGGAGCGTGCGCTGTCGAGGACGGTGCCGTCGCGGCGTACCAGGTGGTACCCGACCGGGGCGCCGGCGGCGGGGCTCTGGCCCGACAGCCGCAGGATCTCCGAGTGGAGGTCGGCGACGGGGATGTCCTCGGGCAGCGCCACGTCGATCCGGCCGTCCGGTGCGACAACTGTGATCCGGCAGAAGCCGGTTCCACCGCTGGACGGGGCCGGGGCGCCGGGCTGACCGGTGCCGGTGGCCGCCGCTTGGGCCGTCATACTCACGTGCTGCATCCCCCTCGTGGATCCGTACGCCCGATGCATGCGTTTGCATTTGTTCGCGCCCGCTCGCGCTCGCCCGCACTCCGAATGACCGGATTTTCGCGGAATTCTCGCGGATGGTGCACGCGTGCGCGAACGCGTCCGGTCACCCTACCGCCGGGTGGTGGGCACCCACGCAAGTAGGATCCTTGCCCGCGGATGTAGGCCCGTCGCCACGGGGGCGCCGGTGGGAACTCTTTCGTCCGGCAAGGGAATTGGTGAGCAGTGAGTCAGATCGTCGTCAAGCGCCCGCCGCGGGCTCTGCCCGCCGAGGTACCGGGCGAGCAGATGCAGGTACAACCCCCTCCCCCGCTGCCCAGAGGGCAGCAGGAGGGCGCGCTCATGCAGCTGCTGCCGATGCTCGGCATGGGTGGTTCGGTCGTCTTCTTCTTCATGACGCCGAATCCGATCATGCGCATCATGGGCATGGTGATGATCGCCTCGACGATCGCCATGGCCATCGCGATGCTGGTGCGGCACCGGCGCGGCACCCAGGGCGAACTCGCCGACCTGCGGCGTGACTACCTCAAGTACCTGACACAGACGCGGCGTACGGTGCTGCGGACCGCTCATCTGCAACGGGACGCGCAGTACTACCTGCACCCGTCGCCGGAGCAGCTGTGGGCGCTGGTCGCCGAGGGCAGCCGGGTGTGGGAACGCCGGGTGGCGGACGACGACTTCGGGCAGGTACGCATCGGGCTGGGCAGTCAGCAGCTGGCCACCGCGCTCATCGAGCCCGAGACGGCGCCGGTGGACGAGCTGGAGCCGCTCACCGCCGGGGCGATGCGGCAGTTCCTCAACGCGCACAGTGTCGTGGACGGTCTGCCGATGGCCGTCTCGCTGCGCGCCTTCTACCACTTGACGGTCACCGGCGAGGCGGAGTCGGTGCGCTCGACGGCGCGCGCGATGGTCGGTTCGCTCGCCTCGCTGCACTCCCCCGAGGACCTGGTCATCTGCGTGGTCACGGGGCGGG
>NZ_MDCR01000295.1 GCF_001723055.1 Streptomyces niveus | reverse complement strand
ACGGCACGGTCCACACCCGCGCAGTAACCGCGGGGGGCGGCGAGCAGGACACGTTTGCCGGCGCGGCGCGTGACGTCTCCACTCGGGGTGGTGGCGGGCGGCGGGCTGGGCGTAGCAGTCATGCACACCATCGTAAGGCCGCCCAGAAGAGGCGGGAGATCACCTGTCGGGCCGAGACTGGGCCTACGTGATCGACGGAGGGACGCGATGGCCGACAGCGGTGCGGGCAGTGCGAGTGTTCCGGGTGCTACGGATCCCCTGAAGGGTGAGAGAGGCGAGCTGCGGCGGACTCTCGGGTTCCGCGATCTCGTCGTGTACGGGCTCCTCTTCATCGCGCCCATGGCACCCGTCGGCGTGTACGGCACCCTCGACGCCAAGTCGCACGGCGCCGTGGCGCTCGTCTACGTCTTCGCGACCGTCGCCATGGCGTTCACGGCCTTCAGTTACGCGCAGATGATCCGAGTCGCGCCGCAGGCCGGCTCGGTCTTCGCGTACGCGCGCAAGGGGCTGGGCGAGGGGCCGGGGTTCATCGCCGGGTGGATGGCGATGCTCGACTATCTGCTGATCCCGGCCGTCGCGTATCTCTTCGCCGGGATCGCGATGGAGGCGCTGGTGCCCTCCGTCGACCGGTGGATCTGGACCGGGATCGCCGTCGTGATCACCACGCTGCTCAACCTCTGGGGCGTACGGACCGCCGCGCGTGTCGGCTTCTTCGTCCTCGCGATGGAGATCGTGGTGCTGCTGGTGTTCCTGGTGTCGGCGATCGTGGTGCTCGTACAGAACGGGGCCACCCGCGACTGGCTGTCGCCCCTCACCGGCGATCTCAGCTTCTCCCTGACGGCGGTGCTGAGCGCGGTGTCGGTCGCGGTGCTGTCGTATCTGGGCTTCGACGCGATCGCCTCGTTCGCCGAGGAGGTGACGGGCGGCTCGCGGAAGGTGGCGCGGGCCGTCCTGTTCTGTCTGGCGCTCGCCGGTGTCCTGTTCGTGGCGCAGACGTATCTCGTCGCGCTCCTCGAACCGCTCAGCTCGGCGCAGCTGGCGGCCGACCCGGTCAAGCAGGGGTCGGCCTTCTACGACGCCGTGGACGCCTCCGTAGGAACGTGGCTGCACGACCTGGTCGCGGTGAGCAAGGCGATCGGCGCCGCGTTCGCCGCGCTGGCGGGCCAGGCGGCGGCCGGCCGGCTGCTCTTCGCGATGGGCCGGGAGCGGCGGCTGCCGCGGCTGCTGTCCCGTACGGACGGGGGGACGCCGCGCGTGGCGCTGCTGCTCGCGGCGGTGGTGACCCTGATCGCGGCCGTGTGGGCGGCCAGGCGGGACGACGGGCTCGACCATCTGGTGTCGGTGGTCGACATCGGGGCGCTGACGGCGTTCATCCTGCTGCACGCGTCGGTGGTCGGGTGGTTCGCGGTACGTCGCATGGAGGGCCCGCCGCGGATCATGGCGCATGTGGTGCTGCCGGTGATCGGCGCGGGGGTGCTGGTCGCGGTGATCGTGGAGGCGACGAGCACGTCGCAGGTGGTGGGCGCGATCTGGCTGGCGGTGGGTCTGGTGGTGCTCGCGGTGCAGTGGCGCCGCCGCGCGGGGGAGCCGAAGGCGTCCTAGGGCGTCCCGAGGTGGGGGGTGTTGTCGGAGGGGGCCGATACGCTCGGGCGTATGGCTCTCAACACGTCCGCGGAGACCCCGCTGCCCGTCGGGGAGGTGTCGCGGCTCATCGGTGGGTGGATCGACCGGCTCGGCGCGATCTGGGTCGAGGGGCAGATCACACAGCTGTCCCGCAGGCCCGGTGCCGGGGTCGTGTTCCTGACGTTGCGCGACCCGTCGTACGACATCTCCGTGAGCGTCACCTGTTACCGGCAGGTCTTCGACGCGATCGCCGACGTCGTGTCCGAGGGCGCGCGGGTCGTGGTGCACGCGAAGCCGGAGTGGTACGCGCCGAGGGGGCAGCTGTCGCTGCGGGCCACCGAGATAAAGCCGGTGGGTATCGGCGAACTGCTCGTCAGGCTGGAGCAGTTGAAGAAGTCCCTGGGCGCCGAAGGGCTGTTCGCCGCCGATCGCAAGCGGCCACTGCCGTTTCTGCCGCAGCTGATCGGGCTCGTCTGCGGCCGGGCTTCGGCGGCGGAGCGGGACGTGCTGGAGAACGCGCGGCGGCGCTGGCCCGCCGTCCGCTTCGAGGTGCGCAACACCGCCGTGCAGGGCGTCAACGCGGTGAGCCAGGTCGTCCAGGCGGTCAAGGAGCTGGACGACCTGCCGGAGGTCGACGTGATCGTCGTGGCGCGCGGCGGAGGCAGCGTGGAGGATCTGCTGCCGTTCTCGGACGAGCAGTTGGTACGGGCGGTGGCCGACTGCCGTACGCCCGTCGTCTCGGCGATCGGCCATGAGCCGGACTCCCCGCTGCTGGACCTCGTCGCCGACGTACGGGCGTCGACGCCCACGGACGCGGCCAAGCGGATCGTGCCGGACGTGGGTGAGGAGCTGGACCGGGTGCAGGCGCTGCGGGACCGGGCGCTGCGGACGGTGCAGGGGCTGCTGGACCGGGAGGAGCGCGGGCTCGCCCACGCGCTGGCCCGGCCGGTGATGGAGCGGCCCCAGCGCATGGTGGACGAGCGCGAGAGCGAGATCGACGCGCTGGTCGACCGCAGTCGGCGCGTGCTGCGGCATCTGCTGGACCGCGCGGACTCGGAGCTGTCGCACACCCGCGCGCGCGTGGTGTCGCTGTCGCCGGCGGCGACGCTGGAGCGGGGGTACGCCGTGTTGCAGCGCCCGGACGGGGCGGTCGTCCGCTCTCCGGGCGAGGTCTCGGCGGATCAGGAGCTGCGGGCCAGGGTGGCGGAGGGCGAGTTCACGGTGCGGGTCACCGAGTAGCCGCCGAAGGCGAAGGGGTTTCTTCCGTTTCTTCTGTTTCTTCAGATATTTCGTTGTCGCAGGTCGCAGACCGCGCAGAGGGTGGATGACATGGCCAAGCAGGACAGCGGGACAGCAACGGCCGCCGGCGCGGACGCGCCCGGCTACGAGCAGGCACGCGACGAGCTGATCGATGTCGTACGACGCCTGGAGACGGGCGGTACGACGCTGGAGGAGTCGCTGGCCCTGTGGGAGCGGGGCGAGGAGCTGGCCAAGGTCTGCCGCCGCTGGCTGGACGGCGCGCGCGCCCGCCTGGACGCCTCGCTGGCCGACCCGGCGCCGGCGCCGGACCCCGAGGCCTGACCCGGGCTCCGGGCTCCGGGCTCCGGGCTCCGGGCTCCGGGCTCCGGGCTCCGGGCCAGGCGTATGTCAACAGTGTGTGAAGCGAGTCACCAGCACCCCGGTTTTAGTTGAATCTTCACACACTGAGGCGTACGTTTGGGACGTCGTTTGATCGATCACTCGATCGGTCCGCCCGTCCCGGAAGGTCTCCCCCCATGTCTCTGGTTCTTGACCCCGCAGCTCAGGACCTCCTCTTCCGCGAGGCCCACACGGCCCGCACGTTCACCGACGAGCCGGTGACCGAGGAGCAGATCCGGGCGATCTACGACCTGGTGAAGTTCGGCCCGACGGCCTTCAACCAGACGCCGCTGCGGGTCGTGCTGGTCCGCTCCGCCGAGGCCCGCGAGCGCCTCGTCCAGCACATGAGCGACAGCAACAAGGACAAGACGTCCACCGCCCCGCTGGTCGCGATCCTCGCCGCGGACAACGAGTTCCACGAGGAACTCCCCCACCTCCTGCCGACGTTCCCCGCCGCCAAGGACGTGCTGTTCGCCGAGCGCCCGGTGCGCGAACGGGACGCGGGAATGAACGCCGCGCTCCAGGCCGCGTACTTCATCGTCGGCGTCCGCGCCGCCGGTCTGGCCGCGGGCCCGATGAGCGGCTTCGACCACGCCGGGGTCCAGAAGGAGTTCCTGGACGGCGACCACACGCCCCTGATGATCGTGAACATCGGCAAGCCCGGCGAGGACGCCTGGCGCCCGCGCGCCCCGCGCCTGGCCTTCGACGACGTCGTCACCACCGTCTGAGCGGGCCACGCGGAGAACGGCGCA
Organism: Streptomyces niveus; assembly: GCF_001723055.1. Classification (GTDB taxonomy): domain Bacteria; phylum Actinomycetota; class Actinomycetes; order Streptomycetales; family Streptomycetaceae; genus Streptomyces; species Streptomyces niveus. Next base: position 18,360 of record NZ_MDCR01000295.1, on the reverse strand, counting down.
CGACGAGGCCGCCGCCCCCCGGAGGGGCGGCGGCCTCGTCACGTCTTCCGAGCCGTCGATACCGGTCAGGACGCGCCGGCCTCCAGCGCCTCCGCCATCTCGACCAGCCGCTCGTACGGCGCCGTCCCGGTCACGACCGTCGTCGCCCCGTCGGCGGTGCGCACCAGGGCGTCGTACTTCGGCCCCTCCCACCGCTGCCACGTCTCGCCGCCCACGCGCGCGCTCTTCCCGGTGTCCTTCGCGTCGTGCGTGACCTTGGCGATGTACTTCCCTGCCGGGCCCGTCGACTGCTCCACGGCCACGTACTCACGGTCGGGATCCAGGAATCCGAGATGCCAGGAGTTGCCGTCCTGCCGCGCGTACGACACCGACGTCGGCTTCCACGACTCCGGCAGACCCTGCGGCGCCAGCACCGGATACGGCGCGGCGCGCTGGGCCGTCGTCAACTCGACCCGGTAGTCGACCGCCTTGAGCGGATCCGCGTTCTCGTCGTGCGGGTTGGCGATGTAGATCACGCCGGCGACCGCGACGATGACTCCCATCGACAGGAACATGTCCCGCACCGTCTGTTTCCCTCGCATACCTGCCACCCCTCCATCGTCGCATCCGGGGTTCACGCTCATACGTGGGCCCCTCTGCTCATTTTGTCGACGTACCGATAGAGTCGCAGCACCCTCAATTTCCGGCCGTCGCCGTGCAGAAAGGTGCGTTCCGATGACCGAGCATCAACTCCCGTCACCGCTGGAGGTCTCTCCGGAGGCCCCCGACCGCAACCTCGCCCTTGAGCTCGTACGGGTCACCGAGGCCGCCGCCATGGCGGCCGGCCGCTGGGTCGGCCGCGGCGACAAGATCGGCGCGGACGGCGCCGCCGTGAACGCCATGCGCACGCTGGTCTCGACCGTCTCGATGAACGGCGTCGTCGTCATCGGCGAGGGCGAGAAGGACGAAGCCCCGATGCTGTTCAACGGCGAGCGCGTCGGCGACGGCACCGGCGCCGAGGTCGACATCGCCGTCGACCCGATCGACGGCACCACGCTCTGCGCCAAGGGCATGCCCAACGCCATCGCCGTGCTCGCGGCGGCCGACCGCGGCGCGATGTTCGACCCGTCGGCGGTCTTCTACATGGACAAGCTGGTGACCGGGCCCGAGGCGGCCGACTTCGTGGACATCAACGCACCCGTCTCGGTCAACATCCGCCGCGTCGCGAAGGCCAAGCGCTCGGCGCCCGAGGATGTGACCGTGGTCATCCTCGACCGCCCCCGCCACGAGGGCATCGTCAAGGAGATCCGCGAGACGGGCGCGCGGATCAAGTTCATCTCGGACGGCGACGTGGCCGGCTCGATCATGGCCGTACGCGAAGGCACCGGCGTCGACCTGCTGATGGGCATCGGCGGCACCCCCGAGGGCATCATCTCGGCATGCGCGATCAAGTGCCTGGGCGGCACCATCCAGGGCAAGCTGTGGCCGAAGGACGACGCCGAGCGGCAGCGGGCGCTGGACGCCGGGCACGACCTGGACCGGGTGCTGTCGACGGACGACCTGGTCAGCGGCGACAACGTGTTCTTCGTCGCGACGGGCATCACGGACGGCGAGTTGCTGCGCGGGGTGCGGTACCGCTCGGAGACCGCGACCACCCAGTCGATGGTGACGCGCTCCAAGTCCGGCACGATCCGGCAGATCGACTCGACGCACCGGCTGTCGAAGCTGCGCGCGTACAGCACGATCGACTTCGACCGCGCGAAGTAGCCACGGCGCGGCTGAAGAAGCGGCATCGCCGACGCGCGAAGCCGGGGCGCTCCTCATGTGCGGCAGGAGCGCCCCGGTCACAACCGGTCGAGTGGGACGGGCGGTCAGCCCGCCGCGGCGATCCGGCCCGTGGCCGACGCCGCGTTCCGCAGCTCCACCTCGCGGCGCCTGCGGCGCGCCAGGACCACCCGGCGCTCGGCGGCGGTCAGGCCGCCCCACACCCCGTACGGCTCCGGCTGGAGCAAGGCGTGCTCCCGGCAGTCGACAAGCACCGGGCAGCGCGCGCAGACCCGCTTCGCGGCCTCCTCACGGGCCAGCCTCGCGGCCGTCGGCTCCTTGGACGGGGCGAAGAACAACCCGGCTTCGTCGCGGCGGCACACGGCCTCTGAATGCCAGGGTCCGGCCTGATCCTCCCGAGCGGGACTCCGCTGAGTCGGTACGGCGGCGACCTGCAGAGGCTGATGCGGCAATGGCAGCACGGTCCACTCCTGACGACGGCTTCGCGAGCGAGAGACGATGCAGCAGTCCCTACCCGCTGTACGCACGCCTAAGCACTGAGTGGCACTGAGATGCGACCCGCGGAACGCCGTGCGGAGGCCGTGGAGAGCCACGAACACCGGGGCCTCAACCACGCGAAGGCCGCCCCGACCCCGCCCCGACCTCTCCCCGGACCGATCCCCAACTCGCCCCGGCCGCACGCCAACCGGAACCGGAAGCGGAAGGGATCACCGCCCGCAGACCGGGGTTCAGTGGCCCAGATGCTTGCGCAGCCGCCTGTTGAGGTCCGCGATGAATTTGCCGCGCTTCGGCTTGGCCTCGATGCTGCCGAAGACCGAGTAGCCGTTGACGACCACGACCGGGGCGTCCGGCTGGGTGCTCTCCAGCGTGGTGACCTCGAAGTTGCCGAAGATGCCGGTGCCGCCGCCGCGCAGCGAGATGTTCTCCGGGACGCGTACCTCGATGGAGCCGAAGATGGCGGTCGCGTTGATCACGGTCGTGCGCTGGCCGAAGATCGCCTCGGTCAGGTCGATCTCGATGCCGCCGAAGAGCGCGAAGGCGTTCGTACGGCGGCCGACGCGCCAACGGCCCTTGCGGGTCGAGCCGCTGAAGATCGCGACCAGCGTCTCGGCGGGCTCGGCCGCGTCGTCGGGGCCGTACGTGTGGGGCGAGGCGCCGGCGCGGTCACCGGTCGATGTCGCGGGCAAGTCCCTGACCAGCGGCTCCAGTTCACCCATGGTCTTGGCCCGGTAGACGGCGTCGATCCGCTCGGAGTGCTCCTCGGCATCCAGGCGACCGAGCGCGAGGGCTTCCCTGAGGATGTCGGCGATCCGGTCTCGGTCGGCGTCGGAGGCCCGGATACCGCCGGCGGGCTCCGCCGGCGCGACCGGCTTCTGGGAGTGCTTTTCGAGGTCCACCGCACCAGAGTAGCGAAACGCGATAGATCGCGACTAGGGCCTGCCGTTCGGATCAGGCCGGGCTTCGGCATGCCGCGGCACCACCCCGGCGCCGGAATCTCCGCCTCCTACTGAGTCTCACCTCACCCGGACCACCCGCCCGTCACGTCTTACGCTGAGAGGCGCGCTGCCCGACGAAGGTCAGCCGCCGTCTGCCGAGTGAGGAATGGCCGAAATGCCAGAGTTTGCGTACTCCGATCTGCTCCCGCTGGGAGAGGACACCACGCCGTACCGCCTGGTGACCGCCGACGGCGTCTCCACCTTCGAGGCCGACGGCCGTACGTTCCTCAAGGTCGCCCCCGAGGCGCTGCGCACGCTGGCCGCCGAGGCGATGCACGACATCTCGCACTATCTGCGCCCGGCCCACCTCGCCCAGCTGCGCAGGATCGTCGACGACCCGGACGCGTCGTCCAACGACAAGTTCGTGGCGCTCGACCTCCTCAAGAACGCCAACATCGCCGCCGCCGGTGTGCTCCCCATGTGCCAGGACACCGGTACGGCCATCGTGATGGGCAAGCGCGGACAGCACGTCCTTACGGAGGGCGGCGACGAGGCGGCCCTGTCGCACGGCATCTACGACGCGTACACCAAGCTCAACCTGCGCTATTCGCAGATGGCCCCGCTGACGATGTGGGAGGAGAAGAACACCGGCTCGAACCTGCCCGCACAGATCGAGCTGTACGCGACCGACGGCGGCGCGTACAAGTTCCTCTTCATGGCCAAGGGCGGCGGCTCGGCCAACAAGTCGTTCCTGTACCAGGAGACGAAGGCCGTCCTGAACGAGACCTCCATGATGAAGTTCCTGGAGGAGAAGATCCGTTCACTCGGGACGGCCGCCTGCCCCCCGTACCACCTGGCGATCGTCGTCGGCGGCACGTCCGCCGAGTTCGCGCTCAAGACCGCCAAGTACGCCTCCGCGCACTACCTCGACGTGCTGCCCGCCGAGGGCTCCCCCACGGGGCACGGCTTCCGTGACAAGGAGCTGGAGGAGAAGGTCTTCGAGCTGACGCAGAAGATCGGCATCGGCGCGCAGTTCGGCGGCAAGTACTTCTGTCACGACGTACGGGTCGTACGGCTCCCCCGGCACGGTGCCTCGCTGCCCGTCGCGATCGCCGTGTCCTGCTCGGCGGACCGCCAGGCGGTCGCGAAGATCACCGCCGAGGGTGTCTTCCTGGAGCAGCTGGAGACCGACCCGGCGCGCTTCCTGCCCGACACCACCGACGAGCAGCTGGAGCGCGGCGAGGAGAGCGACGCCGTACGGATCGACCTCGGCCGCCCGATGGACGACATCCTCGCCGAGCTGACCCGGCACCCCGTCAAGACCCGGCTCTCGCTGACCGGCACGCTCGTCGTGGCGCGCGACATCGCGCACGCCAAGATCAAGGAGCGGCTGGACGCGGGCGAGGAGATGCCGCAGTACCTGAAGGACCACCCGGTGTACTACGCGGGGCCCGCCAAGACGCCCGAGGGCTATGCCTCAGGGTCGTTCGGCCCGACGACGGCGGGGCGGATGGACAGCTACGTGGAGCAGTTCCAGGCCGCTGGCGGCTCCAAGGTCATGCTGGCGAAGGGCAATCGCTCGAAGCAGGTGACCGACGCGTGCGGCACGCACGGCGGCTTCTACCTCGGTTCGATCGGCGGCCCGGCGGCGCGGCTCGCGCAGGACTGCATCCGCAAGGTCGAGGTCCTGGAGTACGAGGAGCTGGGCATGGAGGCGGTCTGGAAGATCGAGGTCGAGGACTTCCCGGCGTTCATCGTCGTGGACGACAAGGGCAACGACTTCTTCACCGAGCCCGCGCCCGCGCCGACGTTCACCAGCATCCCGGTGCGCGGCCCCGGCCTCGCATGAACAGGCGGAAGCCCCCGGCGGACCTCAACGGCCCGCCGGGGGCTTCCGCGTCCGCGGGGTCAGACGAACCGCTGGTTCGCCGACCCGTCGCAGTTCTGGAGCCGCAGCGGGTCCTGCGCCGACGCCAGCGTCAGGCAGAGCGTGCCCGCCGACGCCGGGCGGATGGTGCCCGACTGGTTCACGAACTTCTGGTTCGCGCCCCCGTGGCAGTCCCAGAGGGTGAGCGCCGCGCCCGCCCGGTAGGTGCCGGACGGGACGTCGAGGCAGCGGTCGTGGCTCAGCTCGCTGTGCAGCGACCGCGCGCCGGCGCCCGTGGAGGTGTCGTACCACCAGCCCTGGTTACGGCCGTCGTGGCAGCCGTAACCGGTGACCTTGGAGCCGTTGCGGGTCTTGGCCGCGGTCACGTCGACGCAGGTACCTGTCCCCTCGTTCTTGAGTGGCCGAAAAGCGTCGTCCCAGCCGCCCGGCTGGAGGACGGGCCGCCCCGTGCTCGCGGGGTCGGCGCAACTCGCCTCGTCGAGCCCGGAGTCGTAGAGCTGGGTCAGGCACGAGGCGAACGCGACATGTCCGGCGGCGTTGGGGTGGAACGACTGCCGGAGCGAGTTCTCGCTCGGCGGGAAGGTGCCGAGGTCGATGAAGAGCCCCCGCGCCCAGTCGTCGTCCGTGCACACCTCATGGCCGTGGAAGAGCCGCGAGTTGTCCAGGTACACCGCGCCCGAGTTCGCCGCCGCCTTCCGTACGCCGCTCTGGAAGGCGGGGACGGCGCCGTTACGGGCCCAGGCGGCGTCCTCGTCGTAACCGGTGCAGCCGCCCGGGATCTTGCCCGGGAAGTTCGGGTTGTCGGCGTAGTCGGGGGTGAGCGGACCCGGGTAGCCCATCACCACGAGCTTGTAGTCGCCGTCGGCGTACCCCGCGCCGCGCATGACGCCCCGCAGGTCGCCCACGGTCGCCTCGATCTTGGGTACGAGTCCGTCGACCCGCGCCTGCCAGCCGGACTGGTACTTGTTGACGCACGGCCCCTGAAGGGTGAACCAGCGCAGCACGCAGTCGGTGATCACCGGGCCGAACTGAAGATCGTCGTTCGCGCCCGCCACCAGCACCACCATCTTGATCCTGGTGTTGCGCGCCTTGATGGCGAGGCTGTCGCTCTGGACGAGTTCGTCGGCGTACTGCGGCGTGCCGCCGACCCGCACGTTGACGGTCGAGGCGCCGGAGCAGGAGACGTTGTACGTGACGTCGGCGGCGATCCCGGTGCGGTGGATCGCCGCGTCGGGCGAACGGTGGCACCAGTTGTCGGGCCCGTTGGTCCCCGGCTCGTAGGTGCCGACGCCCTCGCCGGATATCTCGCTGTCGCCGAGCGAGATCAGCCCGCTCTTGCGCTGGTCGGGCGGGCGCTCGGCGGGGTCGCCGTAGAGGCGGGTGGCCTCGGCCGCGCGGATCTCCTCCAGGGCCGGCGGCAGCGGGGTGGACGCGCGGGCGGAGGCGGGCGCGCCGGTGGGGGCTGACGCCTGGGCCGTGGGGGTAAGTGCGACAAGTCCGCCGACGAGCGTCGCGGCTGCGGCGAGCGTGGCGACGGTACTTCGGAACGTGGGTCTCGTACGGTGCATGGCCTCCCCGATCTCAGTGTTACTCAGGGTTTTTACTGACGGGTAAGGGACTTGGGAACACTCCGAACCAGACAATTGCTCAACTTCTGTAGGAGGTACGACCACGATGACGAGTGACCCGAGCTACCGGACCGAGCACGACTCCATGGGCGAGATCCAGGTCCCGATCGACGCCAAGTGGCGCGCCCAGACCCAGCGGGCCGTCCAGAACTTCCCCATCTCGGGCCGGCCCATCGAACGCGCCCACATCGAGGCCCTGGCCCGTATCAAGGCCGCCGCAGCCACCGTCAACGCCGAACTGGGCGTGCTGGACCGGGACATCGCCGAGGCGGTACGGAGCGCGGCGACGGAGGTCGCCGAGGGCGGCTGGGACGAGCACTTCCCGGTGGACGTCTTCCAGACCGGTTCGGGCACCTCGTCCAACATGAACGCCAACGAGGTGATCGCGACGCTGGCCACCGAGCGGCTGGGCCGTGCCGTGCACCCGAATGACCACGTCAACGCCTCGCAGAGCTCCAACGACGTGTTCCCCTCCAGCATCCACATCGCGGCGACGGCCGCCGTCACCACCGATCTGATCCCGGCGCTCGACCACCTCGCCGTGTCGCTGGAGCGCAAGGAGGCGGAGTTCGCGGACGTCGTGAAGTCGGGGCGTACGCATCTGATGGACGCCACGCCCGTCACGCTGGGCCAGGAGTTCGGCGGTTACGCGGCGGCCGTCCGGTACGGGATCGAGCGGCTGGAATCGGCTCTCCCGCGCCTGGCCGAGCTGCCGCTCGGCGGTACGGCGGTGGGCACGGGCATCAACACCCCGCCCGGCTTCCCGGCCGCCGTGATCGCCGAGGTGGCCCGTACGACCGGGCTGCCGCTGACCGAGGCCAGGAACCACTTCGAGGCGCAGGGAGCGCGGGACGGGCTCGTGGAGACCTCGGGCCACCTCCGTACGGTCGCCGTCTCGCTCACGAAGATCTCCAACGACCTGCGCTGGATGGCGTCGGGCCCGCGCACCGGCCTGGCCGAGATCAATCTGCCTGACCTCCAGCCCGGCTCGTCGATCATGCCTGGCAAGGTCAACCCGGTGATCCCGGAGGCCGTCCTGATGGTGGCCGCCCAGGTGACCGGCAACGACGCGACCGTCGCCACGGCAGGAGCGGCGGGGAACTTCGAGCTGAACGTGATGCTGCCGGTGATCGCCAGGAACCTGCTGGAGTCCGTGCGGCTGCTCGCCAACGTCTCCCGGCTGCTGGCGGACCGTACCGTCGACGGCATCACGGCCAACGTGGAGCGCGCCCGCCGGTACGCGGAGTCGTCCCCCTCCGTCGTCACCCCGCTGAACAAGTACATCGGTTACGAGGAGGCGGCGAAGGTCGCCAAGAAGTCGCTCGCCGAGCAGCGCACCATCCGCGAGGTGGTGCTGGAGTCCGGCTATGTGGAGCGCGGCGATCTGACCGTGGAGCAGCTGGACGAGGCGCTGGACGTCCTGCGGATGACGCGTCCGTGACGCCGTCCCGGCGCACACCGCCCCGGCGGTGATCGGGACCGACAAGATCGAGCCGTCCGGGCGCACCTCACAGCGCCCGCGGGGACCCGGCTCTAAGATCTGCGCATGACAGGTGCGGACGGCATTCGACACTGGGACCGGGGCGAGCGGATTCTCTGGCGCTACCGGGACAACGACTCCGGGCATGTCCACATCTGCCGCCCGGTGACCGTCGTCCAGGACACCGACGAGCTGCTCGCCGTGTGGATGGCCCCGGGCACCGAGTGCGTCAAGCCGGTGCTCGCCGACGGCACCCCTGTGCACCACGAACCGCTCGCCACCCGCTACACGGCGCCGCGCACCACCGTACGGGCCCACTGGGAGGGCACCGGCGTGCTGAAGCTGGCGCGGCCCGACGAGCCGTGGTCGGTCTGGCTGTTCTGGGAGCAGGGCTGGGAGTTCCGCAGCTGGTACGTCAACCTGGAGGAGCCGCGGCTGCGCTGGGCGGGCGGCATCGACTCCGAGGACCACTTCCTCGACATCTCGGTCTACCCGGACCGCAGCTGGCTCTGGCGGGACGAGGACGAGTTCGCCGAGGCCCAGCGGGTCGGGCTGCTGGACGCCGGGCAGGCGCTGCGCGTCCGGGAGGCCGGGAAGGCGGCGGTCGAGATGATCAAGGCGTGGGGCACCCCGTTCGCGGACGGCTGGGAGAACTGGCGGCCCGATCCCGGGTGGCCGGTGCCGGAGCTGCCGGCGGGCTGGGACCGGGCGCCCGGACCGGCGAAGGTCCGGTCCAGATGACACGTAAGGGTGCGAGTGGTCCGACGTACCTGGTGATCACCGGGACGGGTTCGCCGACGTCGTGAGACCCTTGATGCGCCCCTGGGGTTCAAACGTAGGATCGTCCTCCGCGAGACCGCGCCCGGCCAACGCGCGGGCGGGGCACCGGAGCTGACCTAGAGTCATGTCGCTGGGTCGGCGAGGGGGACCATGGACCGCAAGGGACCATCGAGCCGCACCACGTACGACGCACGCGAGAACGACGCGCACGACGAACGAGCCGCAGACAGTCGCAGGACAGCCGTACAGCAGCCGCTGAACATCGACACGACGAGGGGGGTGGAGCCGTGCGGGACGTCTGCCGCCCCGGCGTTCGCACTCTCGGGGCCCTTGAAGGGTGTTTCCGGCGCAAGGTCCCGATGTCCGGCTGCGAAGGGCCCTGCGGCCACAGACCCGGGACACCCTGGACCAGGGTGGCAACGCCAGTCGAATCGGTTGTCTCGCACCACCGGCCCGGACGGACGGAATCCCACGCGTGACGGAGCATCCCACCTCCCATGAAGGCCGGCAGCCCGTGGCTGCCCGGTCCCAGGAACGCACCCGGCCACGGCAGGAGGCGTCCGCCGCCGCCGTACCGCCGCCGGTGCCCTCGGTACCCGCACCGGCGACCGCGCAGGCCACGGCGCCGTCGTCCGTGCCCCCGCAGGACCCGGTGGGCGCCGCGCGGCGCGAGGGCGACCGGCTGCGCTTCGTGGGGGCCGCGACCCGTCGAATCGCGCGGGGCATCGACCTGGACGAGATCGTGCTCGGTCTGTGCCGGGCGACCGTCCCCACGTTCTCCGACGCGATACTCGTCTATCTGCGCGACCCGCTGCCCGTCGGTGACGAGCGACCGGTCGCGCCCTTCGTACTGAGGCTGCGCCGTACCGACCGGCTGCGGCTGACCGACGAGGACGGCGAGAGCCTGGGCACGGCCGGCATCCAGCTGCCCGAGTCCGAGGCCGGCCGGGCGTCGCTCCTGGACCCGCAGGCCGATGTGATGCCCGCCGCGCAGCTGTGCGAGGTGGCGTCCGGAGGCGCGCTCTCCGAGGTCCTGCGCGGTGTCCGCCCGGTCTTCGGCGACTCGGCCGCCGCCCGCGCGGCGCTGCCGGAACTGCTCGGCGGCGAGATGGGGCTGCCCGGCGGCCGGCGCGCGATCCTGGCGCCGCTGCGCGGGCGACGGCGCGTCATCGGCGCGGCCGTCTTCCTGCGCAGGCCGGACCGTCCCGCCTTCGAGCCCAACGACCTGCTGGTGGCCGCGCAGCTCGCGACGCACACCGCGCTCGGCATCGACAAGGCGGTGCTGTACGGCCGCGAGGCGTACATCGCGGACGAGCTCCAGCGCACGATGCTCCCGGAGGGGCTGCCGCAGCCCACGGGTGTCCGGCTCGCCTCCCGCTATCTGCCCGCCGCGGAGACCGCGCGGGTGGGCGGCGACTGGTACGACGCGATCCCGCTGCCCGGCAGCCGCGTCGCCCTGGTCGTCGGAGACGTCATGGGTCACTCCATGACGTCGGCGGCGATCATGGGCCAGCTGCGGACGACCGCGCAGACGCTCGCCGGTCTCGACCTGCCGCCGCAGGAGGTCCTGCACCATCTCGACGAGCAGGCGCAGCGCCTGGGCACCGACCGGATGGCCACCTGCCTGTACGCGGTGTACGACCCGGTCTCGCACCGCATCACCATCGCCAACGCGGGTCATCCGCCGCCCATACTGCTGCATCTGGGCGGCCGGGCCGAGGTGCTGCGCGTGCCGCCCGGTGCCCCGATCGGCGTCGGCGGCGTGGACTTCGAGGCCGTCGAGCTGGACGCACCGGCCGGTGCCACGCTGCTCCTCTACACGGACGGGCTCGTGGAGTCACGGCTGCGTGACGTGTGGACGGGCATCGAGCAGCTGCGGGAGCGCCTCGCCGCGACGGCGCAGCTCACCGGCCCCGACCACTCGCCTCCTTTGGAGGCGCTGTGCGACGACGTGCTGGACGTGCTCGGGCCGGGTGACCGTGACGACGACATCGCGCTGCTGGCCGCCCGTTTCGACGGGATCGCGCCGAGCGACGTCGCGTACTGGTTCCTGGAGCCGGAGGACGCGGCGCCGGGACGGGCCAGGCGGCTCGCGCGGCGGGCGCTGTCGCGCTGGGGTCTGGAGGAGCTGAGCGATTCGGTCGAGCTGCTGATCAGCGAGGTCGTGACGAACGCGGTCCGGTACGCGGAGCGGCCCGTGACGCTGCGGCTGCTGCGGACCGATGTCCTGCGCTGCGAGGTCGGCGACGATTCGCCGCAGTTGCCGCGCCAGCGCCGGGCGCGCGACACGGACGAGGGCGGCCGGGGCCTGTTCCTGGTCAACCGGCTGGCCAGGCGGTGGGGCGCGACGCGGCTGTCCACCGGCAAGGTGGTCTGGTTCGAGATCTCGACGCGCCCGTAGGCCGGGGCGCCGGGCCGGGCGCCGGGAAACCGGCGCCGGGTCGTCACCGGGTCCGAGGGGTTGCGGGCCCGGTTCCCGGGCGCCGCACAAATGTTGCCGACAGTGTGTCGGCGGGTTTGACTGGGGCAGGCGGTCGATACGACCGCTGTTGTCCCGTGCGCCCGTTCCCGCCGCGGGATCCCCCTACCGACGGGAGGCCGCTCGTGAGCGAGTCGACGCCCAAGGCCCCGTACACGACCAACAACGCCGGTATCCCGGTGGAGAGCGACGAGAACTCGCTCTCCGTGGGTCCCGACGGTCCGATCCTGCTCCAGGACCACTACCTCATCGAGAAGATGGCCCAGTTCAACCGGGAGCGGGTCCCCGAGCGGGTGGTGCACGCCAAGGGCTCTGGCGCGTACGGCGTCTTCGAAGTGACGAACGACGTCAGCCAGTTCACCAAGGCCGACCTCTTCCAGCCGGGCAGACGCACCGAGATGCTGGCCCGCTTCTCGACGGTCGCCGGTGAGTTCGGCTCTCCCGACACCTGGCGCGACCCGCGCGGCTTCGCTCTGAAGTTCTATACGGAGCAGGGCAATTACGACCTGGTGGGCAACAACACGCCGGTCTTCTTCGTACGCGACACGATCAAGTTCCAGGACTTCATCCGCTCGCAGAAGCGCCACCCGGCCACCGGGCTGCGCAGCAACGACATGCAGTGGGACTTCTGGACCCTGTCGCCCGAGTCCGCGCACCAGGTGACCTGGCTGATGGGCGACCGGGGCATCCCGAAGTCGTTCCGCCACATGAACGGCTACGGCTCGCACACGTACATGTGGGTCAACGCGGGGGGTGAACGCTTCTGGGTGAAATACCACTTCAAGACCGACCAGGGCATCGACTACCTCAGCCAGGCGGACGCCGACGAGCTGGCCGGCTCCGACGCCGACCACCACCGCCGCGACCTGTACGAGTCGATCGAGTCGGGGAACGCGCCGACCTGGAGCCTCAAGGTGCAGATCATGCCCTTCGAGGACGCGGCCGACTACCGCTTCAACCCGTTCGACCTGACGAAGGTGTGGCCGCACGGCGACTACCCGCTGATCGACGTCGGCCGGATGACGCTCGACAAGAACCCGGACAACTTCTTCATCCACATCGAGCAGGCCGCCTTCGAGCCGTCGAACATGGTCCCCGGCATCGGCCCGTCGCCGGACAAGATGCTGCTCGGCCGGCTGTTCTCGTACCCGGACACCCACCGGTACCGGATCGGCCCCAACTACGCGCAGCTGCCGCCCAACCGGCCGCACTCGCCGGTGCACTCGTACGCCAAGGACGGCCCGATGCGGTACGTCGCGTCGAACGCGGCCATGCCGTACGCGCCGAACTCCTACGGCGGCCCCGCGGCCGACGTCCTGCGCTTCGGCGACCCGGCGGGCTGGGCGGCGGCGGGCGAGATGGTCCGCGAGGCGTACACGAAGCGGCGCGAGGACGACGACTGGGGCCAGGCGGGCACCCAGGTCCGCAAGGTGCTCGACGACGCGCAGCGCGACCGGCTGGTGTCGAACGTCTCCGGCCATCTGCTCCAGGGCGTGTCCCGGCCGGTCCTCGACCGGGCGCTCCAGTACTGGCGCAACATCGACAAGAACGTCGGCGACCGGATCGCCGGGAAGGTCAACGGGGGCTGAGCGCCCCCGCGCTCAGCCGGTGGTGAAGCCCGGTGGCCGCTGACCGCCGCCACCGGCCCCGCCGGCGCCGCCCGCGGAGCCCGTACCGCCGGTGTCGGTGCCTCCGTCGGCGCCGCCGATGTTCCCGCCGCCGCTGTCGGACCCGCCGTTGTTGCCGCCGCCGTTGTCCGAGCCGCCGGAGTTGTCGCCCGGCCCCGGCGGCGTGGTGGAGGGGTCGCCGGGCGGCGTGGTGGGATCGGACGGCGTCGGGTCGGTCTGCGGGTCGGACGGCTTCGGGTCCTCGGGCCGCTGCGTGCCGGGGTCCTTGGTCTCCGACGTGTCCGGGGACGGTGTGGTCGACGGCTTGGGCGGACGGTAGGTGTCCGGGGCGACATCGAGGTCGAACGAGGCGTCGGAGCCGCCGCCCAGCGCGCCGAGGGTGTAGTCGGCCCAGATCCTGGCGGGGAAGCCGCCACCGTTGGCACGGCCCGAGTTGGCCGTGCCGGTGAGGGTGACCTGGCCGCCGCCCTCGGCGGTGGACTCGCCGAACAGGGCGACCACCGTGGTCAGTTCGGGCGTGTAGCCGGCGAACCACGCCGACTTGTTGTTCTCCGACGTACCGGTCTTGCCAGCCGCCTCGTACGCGTCGGTGTTCGCCTCGTGCGCCGAGCCGTTCTTCACGACGCCGGTGAGGGCCGAGGTGACGGTGTCGGCGGACTCCCGGCTGATCGCCTGGTCGCCGATCCGCTCGGGCAGGTCCACCGCGCCGTCCTTGTGCTGCGCGGACTTCAGGATCGACGGCGTGACCTTCTCGCCGTGGTTGTCGAGCGTCGCGTACACGCCCGCCATGTCCCAGGTGGACGCCTGCATCGTGCCCAGCGTGATCGCGGGCCGCTCGGGGAAGTTCTTGTCCCGCATGCCGAGGTCGAGCGCGGTCTTCTTCACCTTGCCGGGACCGACGTCGACGACCATCTGTGCGAAGACCGCGTTGACGGAGTCGTTCGCCGCCTCCTGGACGGTGATGTCGCCGTAGTCGACGTCGTCCTCGTTCTGCGGCGCGAAGGGGGTGTCGCTGCCGACGACAGGGCGCTTGCTCGTGCCGTCGTAGACCGTCCTGAGGCCGATCGTGTCGCCGTCCTGCGTCTTCGACTCGTTCTCCAGCGCGGAGGCGAACACGATGGGCTTGAAGGTCGACGCGGGCTGGTAGTCGGTGCGCGTGGCGTTGTTGATCCAGTGCTCGGTGGCGCCGACACCGCCGTAGAGCGCGACCACCGCGCCGGTCTTCGGGTCCACGGAGGTGGCGCCCGCCTGCACGGTCGCGTCGACCTTGTTGTTCTTGCGGTCGAGCTTGGACTCCAGCTGCTTCTCGACCGAGTCGACGAGTTCCTTCTGCCGCTTCTTGTCGACGCTGAGCGTGATCGTCCAGCCGCCGGCGTCGATGTCCGCCTTGTCGACGCCCTGCCGCTCCAGCTCGCTGTTGGCGGCCTCGATGAGATAGCCGGCCTGGCCCTCGGCGCCGGGTGCGGGCTTGGGCTTCTGCGGTACGGGGAACTTCAGCCCCTGGCGCTCGGCGCCGTCCAGCCAGTTCTGCTCGACCATGTTGTCGAGGACGTAGTTCCAGCGCTCCGTGACGAGCTTCCTGCTCTTCTCCGTGGCCTGGGCCCAGTCGTACTGGTTGGGGGCCTGGAGCAGCGCGGAGAGGTACGCGCCCTGGGCGAGGGTCAGCTTGGTGGCGTCGACGCCGTAGTACGCCTGGGCCGCCGCCTGGATGCCGTACGCGCCCCGCCCGTAGTAACTGGTGTTGATGTAGCCGGCGAGGATGTCGCTCTTGGTCATCCGCTGGTCGACCTTGAGCGAGATGACCAGTTCCTTGAGCTTGCGCGTGACCGTCTGGTCCTGGTTCAGGTAGTAGTTCTTCACGTACTGCTGGGTGATGGTCGAGCCGCCCTGCTTGCCCTTGCCCGAGACGGTGTTCAGCAGGCCGCGGGCGGTGCCCTTGATGTCGACGCCGGAGTCCTTGTAGAAGGACTTGTTCTCGGCGGCGACGAAGGCCCGCTGGACGTTCTTGGGGACCTTCTCCAGGCCGACTATCTCCCGGTTGATCTCGCCGGTCCGCGCCAGGACCGTGCCGTCGCTGTACTTGTAGACGTTGCTCTGCATCTCGGCCTGCGCGTTGGCCGTCGGCACCGGGACCAGGAAATAGATCACGACGAACGCGCCCATGCCGAGCAGGCACAGCCCGAGGAACGTACCGAGCAGCTTCCTCAGCGTGAAGAAGCCGCGTATGCCACCGGCCTTGCCCTTCGCCCGGCGCGCTCCACGCTGCCGGGCCTGTCGCGCTTCCGCTCGGCCCATCGCTCTGTCGCTCCGCTCTCGGTTTCTCGGGTCTCGCCTCGCCGGGCCTCGTCCACTTGTCTCAGTTGCCGCAGTTGCCGGAATCAGCTCAGAAAGCTAACACCGTCCCCTGTGACAAAGAGCCTCGATCCGGTCGTATCCGACGTGACAATCAGCACCTGTCTCAGAGGAACCGACTCACGAGAGGCGCGCAGGGTTGCGAAGCACGTTAATGTGTAATCACAATGCTAGCTGCGCCGAACGGGCGCGGACGTAAGAGAAACGGGGCCCAGTCATGCCTACGACCAGCACTCCAGTGGTGGACGATCTGCCCGAGATGCCCCCGCCGCGGGTCCGGGAGTTCCAGGCGACCAGCATCGGCGGCGGCCTCGCGCTGCTGCTCGGGCTGGTCGGGCTGGCCGGCGGGATCGCCCTGATCGTCATCGGCGCCGCCCTCTCCTCGACCGGCGCGAAGGCCGCGCTGAACGTGATCGGGATCCTGCTCGCGATCGCCGCGTTCTTCGCGATGTGCGGGCTGAACATGGTGGCGCCCGGCGAGGCCCGCGTCGTACAGCTCTTCGGGCGCTACCGGGGCACGATCCGCGTCGACGGTCTGCGCTGGGTGAACCCGCTGACCTCACGCGCGAAGATCTCGACCCGGGTGCGGAACCACGAGACCGCCGTCCTCAAGGTCAACGACGCCTACGGCAACCCGATCGAGCTGGCGGCAGTCGTCGTCTGGCGGGTTGAGGACACCGCGCAGGCGCTCTTCGAGGTGGACGACTTCCTGGAGTTCGTCTCCACCCAGACCGAGGCCGCCGTCCGGCACATCGCGATCGAGTACCCGTACGACGCCCACGACGAGGACGGCCTGTCGCTGCGCGGCAACGCCGAGGAGATCACCGAGAAGCTCGCCGTCGAGCTGCACGCCCGGGTCGAGGCGGCCGGTGTGCACATCATCGAGTCACGCTTCACCCACCTCGCGTACGCTCCTGAGATCGCCTCGGCGATGCTCCAGCGCCAGCAGGCGGGCGCGGTCGTGGCGGCGCGCCGGCTGATCGTGGACGGCGCGGTCGGGATGGTCGAGGCGGCCCTCACCCGGCTTCAGGAGCAGGACATCGTCGAGCTGGACTCCGAGCGGAAAGCGGCCATGGTCAGCAATCTTCTGGTCGTGCTCTGCGGTGACCGGGCCGCGCAGCCGGTCGTGAACACGGGCACGCTCTACCAGTGACGGAACGGAAGCAGGTTCTCCTGCGCCTGGACCCGGCGGTGTACGACGCCCTGGCACGATGGGCGTCGGACGAGCTGCGCAGCGCCAACGCGCAGATCGAGTTCCTGCTCCGCCGGGCCCTGGCGGAAGGGGGCCGGCTCCCGGGCAACGCGAGGCCGATCCCGCGCAGGGGCAGGCCGCCCAAGGCCCGGCAGTCCGCGAAGCCGCCGGAGAAGCCGCACGGGAGCCCGCCGGAACGGCCCGGGGACGCACCGCCCGGAGACGCACCGCCCGGGGACACACCGCCCGACGACCACGCACCGTAGCCCTGTCCGAGGAGAGCCCGATGTCACTCGACGCGCTGAAGGCCGCAGTTCCCGACTACGCCAGGGACCTGCGCCGCAATCTCGACGCGGTCGTCGAGCACGGCGGGCTCTCCCAGCAGCGCCTGTGGGGAACGGTGCTGGCCTGCTCGATCGCCGCGCGCTCGGCGCACGTGCTGCGCGAGCTGGCTCCCGAGGCCCGGGCCCGGCTCTCCCCCGACGCGTACACGACGGCCAAGTCGGCCGCCGCCGTGATGGCGGTCAACAACGTTTTCCACCGGACCCGGCATCTGCTGTCCGACCCCGCGTACGGGGAACTGCGCACGGGTCTGCGGATGACGGCTCTCGGTCATCCGGGGGTCAGCAGGGCCGACTTCGAGTTCTGGTCGTTCGCGGTATCCGCGATCAACGCCTGCGGTCTCTGCCTCGACGCGCACGAACGCGCGCTGAGGAGGCTGGAGGTGGACCGGGAGACGATCCAGGAGGGCATCAAGATCGCGGCCGTGATCCAGGCCGTGGGGACGACGCTCGACGCCGAGGCCGTCATGGCGGCCGGGCTCGGCGACTCCTGAGGCCCGGCGCCCCGGTCAGTCCTTCTCCTTGAGCCGGTCCATCAGCGCCAGCATGTCCTCGGCCATGGCCGGTTCCAGCCCGCCCAGATGCAGGACCTCCTGCTGGTCGACGTCGAAGGACGGGTCCAGCGGGTCCGTGTCGTCGTAGTCCACGACCTGGCCGACGGAGAGCGAGAGCACCGCCTGCCCGTCGAGGACCTCCAGCGCCGGGTTCTCCTCGCCCGACCGGGTCACCAGATAGGCGCGCTCCCCCACGCCGGGAACGAGCTTCAGCGTCACCCCCGACCCCTGCTCGGCCGGGTGGACGAGGGACGCGTCGAACTGCGGCCCGGGATCGGTCTTCTTGTGCAGCGTGTACGTGATCTCGGCGTACGCCCGCACGGTCGGCCCCTGGTGCTTCTTGGCGCCCGGCGGCAGCTTCGGCGCGAGGTTGACCGTGCACACGGCCTGGTCGAGCGCCTTGTCCTCGCCCGTCGCCGCGAACGGGTCCCGCTTCTCGCCGATGGCGGCCCTCAGCGCCAGGAGGTCGGCGTCCAGACAGAGATTGCGGCTGACCCGGTACCCCTGGAGGTCCGGTCCTCCTCTGCTGTACGCCCACAGGCCGCCCGCCCACACGGCCGAGGTCACCAGCACACCGGTCAGTCCCCACACCCACGGGCGCTGCCGCAGCGGCACGCCCCGGATCAGGGGACGGCCGTCGGTGCCCATCGTCTCCGGCTCGTGCTCCGGTCCGGCCGTACCCGCTTCCGCGGTCCCGGAGCGCTCTCCGTCCCTCGGCCCCGGCACCGGTGCGGAGATCTCGCCTTCGAGTTCCGGTTCGGAGATCATTCCTTGCCGTTCCCGGGCTCGGCCGGTTCCGACGCACCGCCGGCCGAGCCCGGGAACGGCAAGGAATGAT
>NZ_MDCR01000294.1 GCF_001723055.1 Streptomyces niveus | reverse complement strand
CATGGGCGCGCGAGGCCGCCGCTCGGCGGCCTCGCGCGCCCATGTCGTCCCGTACCCGTCCGCCGCCCCGCCGCCGCGCCTGCGCAGCGCCGACCGCAGCCCCGGCGCCGCCACCAGCGCGATCAGCGTCATGGACAGCAGCATCGCCAGCCCGGCGCCGGAGATCCCGGCGGGCCCGAGCAGCAGGACCGCGCTGCCGAGGACCGACACGCACATGGCGCCCTGGAGGGCGGCGAGCATGCCCGTACGCCCCTGGACCCGCAGCACCCCGATGTACAGCTCCACGACCACGCGCGGCAGCGCGGCGGCGGCCAGCAGGCGCAGCACCGTCGAGCCGTGCTCGGCGTAGTCGGCGCCGAAGGGGGCGAGGACCTGGGGGGCGAACACCACCAGCACCAGCACCACGGGCATCAGCAGCACCGCCATCCGGCGCAGCGCCCCCCGTACGCCTTCGGCCAGCCGCTCGGGGGAGTGCGAGGCGTGCGCGGTCAGGGAGGAGGCCATGTTGATGGCCATGAACTCCATCGTCCCGCCGACGGTGTAGGCGGTGTAGAAGAACGCGTTGTGCGCCGCGTCGAAGCGGACCGCGACCATCACCGGCAGCAGATTGATCATCGCCAGGCTGAACAGCGCGCCGACCGAGTCACCGGCCAGGAAGCGTCCGATCTCGGCGGTACGCGGCGGCTCGCGGTCCCGGTCGGCGGCGGCCTGCCGGGGGATGAGCCGGCGGAACACCAGCCAGCCCAGCGGCAGTACGGACAGTGTGATGGCCGCCGCCCAGGACACGAAGACGCCGAGTACCGGCAGCGCGGTGGCGAACGCGACGAGCAGCAGCAGCTTGCCGAGGGAGAAGACGGCGTTGCCGACCGGCACCCATAAGGCTTGGCGGAGCCCGGTCAGCACCCCGTCCTGGAGAGTGAGCAGCGCCCACGCGACGCAGGCGCCGGTGAAGAGGAGCCCGGCGGTGACGCCGTCGAGCGGCGCGTACGAGGGGCCCCACAGGTCGAGCGTCAGCAGGAAGACCACACAGGCGACGCACACGACGGCCGAACTGACCGCGTACGCGCGCCACACGAGCGCCCCGGTCGCCCGCCCGGCGCGTGGCACATAGCGCACCACAGCGCCGATCATGGTGGTCGCGGTGAGGGACGCCAGCAGCCGCATCGCGGCGATGGCGGCGGAGCCCTGGCCGACGGCCTCCTCGGTGTAGTAGCGGGCGGCGACCAGCCAGAAGCCGAGTCCGAGGGCGGCGGAGACGCCGGTGGAGAGCATCAGCGCGTACGCGTTGCGGAACATCGACTCGCTGCTGTCGCCGCTGTCCGGCCCCTTCCTCGTGGCCGTACGCCGCGCGGTGTCAGTCACCACCGTGCCCCGGCGGCAGGGCGGGCTCGGCCCCCGACTCGTCCAGTACGGCGATGACTTGGCGCGCCCGTAACGGGTCGGCGGGCAGCGCGTGCCGCGCGAACCAGGCGGCCGGCCCGGGGCGCGGCGAGGCGTCGGTGAAGAGATCGCCCGCGTACACGTCGAGCGGCGGGTCGTACAGATAACCGGTGGTGATGCGGTGCCTGGCGAGCGCGGCGACGGCGGCGTCCCGGTCGGCGACCAGCAACGGGACCCGGAACAGCGGCCGGCCCTGGGACGAGGGTGCCGCCCACCGGGTCGCCAACAGCCGCTCCGTGCCCGCCCGGTGGGCGGCGAGCAGCGGATCGAGCCCGGACAGCAGCCGTTCGGTACGTCGCAGCCGCGCGCGGCCGGGCGTGAGGCGGTACCGGTGCATGTCGACCCGCACCCACGAGTCGAAGCCGCCGAGCCCCGGCCCGCCGGCCAGGGCCTCCTTCAACTCGCCCGGCCGTAACTCCATCCGGATACCGGGGCGTTCCTCGGCGCCGACCGCGCGCAGCAGCCCGCGCGCCGCCCGCGCCAGCCGCAGTCCGCGCACCCCGGCCTCCGCGTACGGCCGCAGGGCGTAGGCGAGTTCGGCGGTGAGCCTGGCCGGTGCGAGGAGCGCGTCGCGGGCCGCCGTCAGCTCCGGCACGAGCGCCGGGTCGGCCACGGCGACGAACCCGCCGGTCTTGGCGCCGACATGCTTGGAGAGGCTGAAGACGGCCGCGTCCCCGAAGGTCCCGACGGCCCGGCCCGCCACCGTGCCGCCGATGGCGTGGGCGGCGTCCTCGATCAGCGGAATCCCCAACGCGTCGCAGCGGGCGCGCAGTTCGGGCGCCGGGTCGGGATTCCCGTACAGATTCGTGGTCAGTACGGCGGACAGCCCGCGCCAGTGGGACTCGGGCAGGGCCGCCGGGTCGATCGAGCCGTCCGAGGCGTTCAACGGCGCCTGGACGGGACGCAGTCCGGCCGCCAGCACCACGAACATGATCACGTCGTCGTTGACCGGGGACATCAACACCCGGCCGCCCGGCGGGCACCAGTGGCGCAGTGCGACGTAGAGCCCGAGCCGGCACGACGGCACGTACAGACACTCCCGGCCGAGACGCCGCCGCATGAGCGATTCCAGCGCGGCGTACGACGTCGGGCAGCCCGCCCCCGGAGCCTCCCGCACAGCCATACCGTTCCCCCCTGCCCGGATCAATGTGGCCTTTGTGGACGCTCCCGTCAATACGGTCCCGGGTCGGGCGGACACGTCGGGCGGACACGTCGGGCGGCGCGTCGGATCACCGTGCCAGGGCGGTCCGTTGAGCCGGGGTGAGCCGCTGCGGCTCGGCGTGCCGCAGGGCTTCGGTGACGCGCTCGACCGGCCAGCCGAGCCCGGCGGCCAGTCGCCCGGCATCGGCCGGCGCCCCCGCGTGCATCAGCGCGGCGAGCAGCGTCAGCGCGTCCTCGACACCGGCGGGACCGCTCGCCATGTCGGCGCTGAGGGTGGCGAAGAAGTCGCCCATGCGGTCGAGCCTGACCCCGGCCGGGGTGTCGGCGCCGACGACGGCGACCCCCCGCCGGGCGGTGTCCGCCCAGTTCGCGGTGGAACGCGTGTCGCGGGTCCAGGCCCGCAGCCAGACGTCGTCGTCCACGACGTACCGCTCGCGCCGCCGCCGGGGGTCGCGCTCACGCCGGACCACGTCCAGCTCTTCGAGGTAGCCGACGGCCTTGGAGACCGAGGCGGGGCTGACCCGCAACTGCCCGACCAGGTCGGCGGCGGTGAGGCTGCCGGAGTCGGTGAGGAACAGCCGGACCAGCACGCGGGACGCCATACGGGGGAGTCCGGTCGCCACCAGCATCGTGACGAACTGCTCGCCGAAGTCCCTGAGTTCGTCGCGGAGTTCGTCCCGGTCGGCCGCCTCCTGCGGTCGCGCCGCCAGCGGCGCGGGCCCGCGCCGCCGGGCCCTGCGCTCGGTGGCCCGCAGCGCGCGATCGGCCCGGTAGCCGTCGGCGCCGCCGTTGCGGGCCACCTCCCGGCTGACGGTCGAGGTGGGCCTGCCGAGGCGTCTGGCGATCTCCGCGTACCCCAGCCCCTCGGCCAGCCCCGCGCCGATGTCCCGGCGCTCGTCGTGCGACAGCCTGCCTCCCGGCATCGGCGTCCGCCTCCTGGCAACTCGTCGGTGAATGCTCGGTCCAGTATGCGTTCAGCGGCATCTCATTGCAACGCACTGTCTTGTGATTCTCGTTGCATTCACCGTCATGACCATTGCAATTGCGTTTGACGATACATGAAACGCAACGTAGCTTTCGCGATTGTTGAACAACCGAGGGGAAGGGAGATCCGAGGTGACGACCAGCGACAGAGTCGTGCTCGACGTCGAGGGACTGCGTATGCGGTACGGCGCGAACGACGTCCTGCGCGATGTGCGGTTCCAGGCCCGCCACGGTGAGGTGCTGGCCCTGCTGGGGCCGAACGGGGCGGGCAAGACCACCACCATCGAGATCCTGGAGGGCTTCCGGATGCGGTCGGCGGGCCGCGTCGACGTACTCGGCGCCGACCCGGCGCACGGCGACGAACGCTGGCGGGCCAGGATCGGCGTGGTCCTCCAGTCCTGGCGCGACCACGGCAACTGGCGGGTACGCGAACTGCTCGCCCACCTCGGCTCCTACTACGCCCCCTACGCGACCGGCCACGTCCAACGCCCCTGGAACGCCGACGAGTTGGTCGAGGCGGTCGGCCTCACCGCGCACGCGGCCAAGAAGATCAAGACACTCTCCGGCGGCCAGCGGCGCAGGCTCGACGTGGCGATCGGCATCGTCGGCCGCCCCGAACTCCTCTTCCTGGACGAGCCGACCGCCGGTTTCGACCCGCGCGCCCGCCACGAGTTCCACGACCTCGTCCACCGCCTGGCCCGCGACCACGCGACCACGGTCCTGCTCACCACCCACGACCTGGCCGAGGCCGGAAAGCTCGCCGACCGCATCGTGGTCCTCGCCGGCGGCCGGATCATCGCCGACGGCACCGAGGACGAACTGGCCCGCCAGGTGGCCGGCGAGGACGAGGTCCGCTGGACGCTCGACGGGAGCCACCACACCCGTACCACCCCGGACTCGACCGGCTTCGTACGCGAACTCTTCGCCCGGCACGGCACCGCGATAGGCCAACTGGAAGTCCGCCGGGCCTCGTTGGAGGACACCTACCTGGCACTCGTACGCGAGGAAGAGACGGCGACCCGGTGAACACGACCACGAACCCCACGACCACGAACTCCACGGCCACGGCCGTACGGATCGGCTGCTCACGCGGCCTGATCGAACTGCGTCAGTCCTTCACCAACGGCGGAGAACTGCTGTCCCACTTCCTGTGGCCCACCCTGATGCTGACGGTGATGTACTTCCTGCGCGACTCGGCCCTCGGCTCCGGCGAACTCATGCTCGGCACCCTGGCCCTGCCCGGCATCCTCGGCATGAACGCAGCGATGGGCATGGTCAGCATGAGCCAGATACTCACCGCCGAACGCGAGGACGGCACCCTGCTGCGTGCCAAGGCGACCCCCGACGGCATGCCCGCCTATCTCATCGGCAAGGTCGTCTCGGTCGGCGGCGGTGTGCTCGCCGACCTCGCGATCCTGCTGATCCCCGCCCTGCTGATCATCGACGGCCTCAGCGCCGGCGGCCCCGGCTCCTGGCTCACCGTGGTCTGGGTGCTGCTCCTCGGCATGGCGGCGACCCTCCCCGTCGGCGCCATCCTGGGCTCGGTGTTCACCACCGCCCGCGGCCAGGGCCTCATCCAGCTCCCGATGCTGGCCATGATCGCCATCTCCGGCATCTTCTACCCGCTCACCTCGCTGCCGGAGTGGGTGCAGTGGCTCGGCCAGGCGACCCCCGTCTACTGGCTCGGCCTGGGCATGCGCTCCGCCCTTCTCCCGGACGCCGCACTCACTGTCGAGATCGGCGAATCCTGGCGCCACTGGGAGACCGCCGGGGTACTCGGCCTCTGGGCGGTCCTCGGCCTGGCGCTCGCCCCCCTCGTACTGCGCCGCATGGCCCGCCGCGAGTCGGGTTCGAGCATGTCGGAGCGGCGCGAGAAGGCCCTGCGCCGCGTCGGCTGAGCACCCACCGGCGGCGCGGTCGCCGCCCCCGTACCGACGAAGGCCCGGTGTCCGTCAGAGACGGCCACCGGGCCACATACCGAACGCGCCTTCAAAGGAGCCGTCGTCACTCCTCCAGCGTCAGACCCTTCCGCAGTCTGACGAGCGTGCGTGACAGCAGCCGGGACACGTGCATCTGCGAGATGCCGAGTTCCTCCCCGATCTCCGACTGCGTCATGTTGGCGACGAACCGCAGCGACAGGATCGTGCGGTCGCGCGCCGGGAGTCCCGCGATCAGCGGCTTCAACGACTCGACGTATTCGATGCCTTCGAGCCCGTGGTCCTCGTAGCCGATGCGGTCGGACAGCGCGCCCTCGGTGTCGTCCTCCTCGGGCTGCGCGTCCAGCGAACTCGCCGTGTACGCGTTGCTCGCCGCCATTCCCTCGACGACCTCGTCGTTGGTGAGGCCGAGCCGCTCGGCGAGTTCGGCGACCGTCGGCGCGCGGTCCAGCTGCTGGGACAACTCGTCGCCGGCCTTGGCCAGTTCGAGACGGAGCTCCTGAAGCCTTCGCGGCACCCGCACCGAC
Source organism: Streptomyces niveus (assembly GCF_001723055.1). Classification (GTDB taxonomy): domain Bacteria; phylum Actinomycetota; class Actinomycetes; order Streptomycetales; family Streptomycetaceae; genus Streptomyces; species Streptomyces niveus. Next base: position 3,116 of record NZ_MDCR01000294.1, on the reverse strand, counting down.
CACGACGTGTCGCGGAAGAAGCGCTTGATCTCGCCGACGATCGTCGGCATCGCGAAGGTGGGGAACTCGACGCCCCTGCTGAGCTCGAAGCGGTCGATCGCCTTGATCAGACCGATCGTGCCGACCTGGATGATGTCCTCCATCGGCTCACTGCGGGAGCGGAACCGGGAGGCGGCGAACTTGACCAGGGCGAGATTCAGCTCGACCAGGGTGTTCCGTACGTAAGCGTGCTCGTGCGTGCCTTCTTCGAGGCCGTCGAGGCGCCCGAAGAGGGTCTTCGACAGAGACCGGGCGTCCAGCGCGCCTACCTCGTCGAAGGGCGGGATCTCCGGCATGTCATCGAGGCCCGGGAAACCGGCCGCGTACGTGGCGCCGGTCTCGTCAGGTTGGGACGGGATTGTCGACGCCGCGTCGTGGGTACGCGGTCCGTCGAGCCGGGGTGACATGGTCTCCTCCATACGTTCTCGGCATATGGCTGCCGATGCCAATACGCGCTGCTGCGGTTTGCGGCGCCTCCATGGCCGGTCGTTTTCGGTCGGGTTGGTTGTGTCTTTACTAGCCCTATCGGTTCACCGTGGACACGTGCAAGTGTCATTTCGTACATATGTCCGCATTGCGTGGGAGATTGGCTACCGGAGAGCGCATGAAAGGCGTAATGTTTCGACCGACGTCAACGGTGGGTGACGCACCGAGTGACGCGACGAGGAACGCCGCCGCGGGCATGATCACAGCGCCCCGGACAGCGGGTTCCGAATCATCTGATGACGGCGCACGACACGGCAGAAGAGGGACGGACGGGCATGGACCGCCAGACGGTCGGCAGCGCGAACCGGGGCCGGCTTCGGGTCGAGGTTCGGACCGAGGGCCGGAGCGAGGTCGTGACAGCGGCGGGTGAGTTGGATCACCACACCGCCGAACTGTTGCGCACACCACTGGAAGAAGCGGTCGACCAGGGGCGGGTACGCCTCGTGGTCGACTGCTCGCAGCTCGAGTTCTGCGACTCGACCGGACTGAACGTGCTGCTCGGGGCCCGGCTGAAAGCCGAAGCGGCAGGTGGCGCGGTCCATCTGGCCGCGATGCTGCCGGTGGTCGCCAGGGTTTTCGAGATCACGGGCGCGGACGCGGTCTTCACCGTGCACGAATCGCTGGAAGAGGCTCTTGCCGAGTGACCCGGGGGGCCGTACAAAGGCTCCGCGGCAGCAAGATGTTGCAAGTGTCACGTCACCCGCGTAGGTCTTGTGGGTGTTGTCACGATTACGCCGGGCAGAAGAGACAGCGGGCCGTTCGGGACGGACCGGGCACTGTCTGTATCGGCGCGGTAGCGACGAAGTAACGACGTACGACGTATGACATATCGACCCTACGGCGAACCGGTGAATCGGTGAGGTGAAGCGCTGATGAGCACCACCCGGCAGTTTCCGCCGGGCGAATTCGGCTCCGAGCCGGACGGCGCGGGTACCACCCACGCCGGGCCCGAAAGCCGGGTACGCACCCTGGCGTTGGGCAGCGCCAGCGGCATCGTCCCGATGGCACGCGACTTCACCCGTCAGGCGCTCTACGACTGGGGCTGGCTGCCGGCCGAGAGCGCGGACCGCCGCGCCGCCGCCGAGGACGTACTGCTCGTCGTCTCCGAACTGGTCACCAACGCCTGCCTGCACGCCGAGGGCCCCGAACAGCTGCGCGTCTCCTCCGACACCAAGGCGCTGCGCCTCGAAGTCACCGACCGGGGCACCGGCCAGCCCGCGCCCCGCACCCCGCACCGGGCCGGCCGGCCCGGCGGGCACGGCATGTTCATCGTGCAGCGGCTCTGCCTGGACTGGGGCGTGTCCCGTACGCCGGGAGCCCCCGGCAAGACGGTCTGGGCGGTCCTGGCGGCCCCGGCCTAGCCGGCGCGGCGGCGCGGGCCCCAGTCGGGGCCCGTCGCCTTCCCGACGTCGGTCGGCACGTCAGCGCACGTCGCCCATCAGGGCCCGCACCTTCTTGCGGTACATGAACACCGCGAAGCCCGCCAGCGTGGCCAGTGCCGCCTCCAGGGCGACCACCCCCGTACGGCTCAGATCGACACCCGCGATCGAGAGCATCCCCGTCACCGAGTCGCCCGCCGTGACCGCGAGGAACCAGACACCCATCATCTGGCTGGCGTACTTCTCCGGCGCCATCTTCGTCGTCACCGACAGGCCGACCGGCGAGACGCACAGCTCGCCGACGGTCTGGATCAGATAGATGCCGACCAGCCACACCGGACTGACCAGGGTGCCGTCCGCCGCCAGGACCAGCGGGATCAGGAAGAAGAAGAACGAGACGCCGACGAAGGCCAGACCGGCGGCGAACTTCACCACCGTGCTCGGCTCCTTGCCCCGCCGGTTCAGCCAGAGCCAGAGCCAGGCGATCACCGGGGCCAGCGCCATGATGAACACCGGGTTCAGCGACTGGTACCAGGACGTCGGGAAGCCGATGCCGAAGACATGGTCGGCGGCCTTCGTCGTACCGAACGCCTGAATGGTCGACCCGCCCTGGTCGTAGATCATCCAGAAGACCGCTGCCGCGACGAAGAACCAGATGTACCCGGACATCTTCGTCTGCTCGGCCGCCGACAGATCCTTGTCGCGCTTTATCCGGATCAGCACCCCGGCGGGGATGGCGATGCCCGCGAGCGTCAGCGGCACCATCGCCCAGTTCAGGGTGAAGTGGCCGGTGAAGACGACGATTCCGTAGAAGGCGGAGCCGATCAGCAGCCAGGTCAGCCCCTTCGTCAGCCAGTTCGCCCGCTCCTCGCGCGACAGCGGCGTCGGGACGCGACTGCTCTGCGGGGCCAGGTGCTTCGTACCGAGCAGGAACACGATCAGACCGATGCCCATGCCGACGGCGGCGAGCGCGAAGCCGAGGTGCCAGCTGTACTTCTCACCGACGGTGCCGATGATCAGCGGCGCGAAGAAGGCACCGATGTTGATGCCCATGTAGAAGATGGTGAACCCGCCGTCGCGGCGCGGGTCGTTGGGGCCGTCGTAGAGGTGGCCGACCATCGTGGAGATGTTGGACTTCAGCAGCCCCGAGCCGAGCGCCACCAGCGCCAGACCGGCGAAGAAGCTGCCCGCGCCCGGCAGGGCGAGCGTCAG
>NZ_MDCR01000293.1 GCF_001723055.1 Streptomyces niveus | reverse complement strand
GTGGACATGCAGATGCGTGAACGGCGGCTTGGTCACGGCTGAGGCCTCCAGCGAAACGAGCGGACGAGCGAGGGGTGCCCTGGGGGGGACAGCGTCGAAGTCTACGACCGCCCACTGACAATCCGAGCGGCGTCGGGGCGATGCCGGACCGGGTCGCGCGAACCTCCGGGTCCACCGGCGCGGGGCGGGCACGCACCGGTAGCTTCGTGCGTTGCAAGTCACTGACGGCGCCGTCGCCCGAGGCGGGTGGCGTGTCAGTTCATCCGCCCAGTTCGTCATGTTTCCAGGAGGCACCACCGATGTCGGTCCCGCGCCCGGTCGAAGCCGTTGACCAGCAGCGAGGGGAGGAGATCCTCGACGTGTTCGGCACCGCCTTCGGTGCCCTGCTCGCCGCGGATCCGGCGGCCTTCCAGGTCAAGTTCCGCAAGATGGCCGCCTCCGCCTTCGCCTTCTACCGAGGCACGGCGTGCCTGTTCTACAACGACCTGGCGCGGGAGCGGGACGGCGCGCCGTACGTGGACGACCGCACCGGCCGGGTCTGGATCCACGGCGATCTGCACGCGGAGAACTTCGGTACGTACATGGACGCGAACGGCCGGCTGATCTTCAACGTCAACGACTTCGACGAGGCCTATGTAGGACCGTTCACCTGGGACCTCAAGCGGCTGGCCGCCTCCCTGGCGCTGATCGGCTACACGAAGGCCCTCAGCGACGACCAGATCAGCGAGCTGGTCCGGGTCTACGCCGCCGCCTACCGCGAGCGGATCCACGCGCTGGCGACGGGCGCGAAGAACGACGAGGTGCCGCCGTTCACGCTGGACACGGCGACCGGCCCGCTGCTGGACGCGCTGCGCGACGCCCGCTCCCTGACGCGCTTCGCGCTGCTCGACTCGATGACCGAGATCCGTGAGTTCGAGCGCCGCTTCGCGCCGGGCGGCGGCTCCATCGAGCTGGACGCCGCCACCCGCTACAAGGTCCTGGCGGCCTTCGACGGCTATCTGGAGACCCTGCCGGAGTCCAGCCTGACCCGCCCCGACTCCTACCGGGTGAAGGACGTGGTGGGGCGGCGCGGCATCGGTATCGGTTCGGCCGGCCTGCCCTCGTACAACATCCTGCTGGAGGGCAACAGCGACGCCCTGGAGAACGACGTCGTGATCTATCTCAAGCAGGCGCAGACGCCCGCCGTCTCCCGGCACATCACCGACGAGCAGGTGCGCGGCTACTTCCAGCACGAGGGCCACCGCACGGTGATCTCGCAGCGCGCGCTCCAGGCGCACGCCGACCCGTGGCTCGGCTGGACCGAGCTGGACGGCGCGGGCCAGCTGGTCGCCGAGGTCTCGCCGTACGCGGTCGATCTGGACTGGTCGGACCTGGACGACCCGGCCGAGATCGCCGCCGTCGTCGCCGACCTCGGCCGGGCCACGGCCACGATGCACGGGGCCGCGGACGACGAGAGCGGCCACTCGCTGGTGCCGTTCAGCACGGAGCGGGCCATCGACGCGGCGATCGCGGCGGACGAGGAGGGCTTCTCCGAGCTGCTGGTGGAGTTCGCCCACAGCTACGGGGCGCGGGCCCGCGCGGACCACCAGATCTTCGTGGACCTCTTCCGCAACGGACAGCTCGCCGCCGGCTGAATCCCGGCCCCTTCGGCCCCCGGCCACGGGCGACCTTAGGGACCCCTTACGGGCACTCGTGGCACACTCGGCGACGATGGACATATCGGCGGCACGGCTCAGAGCGCTGCGGGCGGCATTGTTCACGGCTCTGGCCGTGACCCTGTCCGCCGGTTCGCACGTGCTCCTCTCACGGGCCCCGCTGCCACTGTCCGTCGTCGCCGTCGTGTGCGCCGTCGTGTTCCCCGTCTCGTACGCCCTCGCGGGCCGCGAGCGGGGCTTCTGGCGTATCGCGGCCCTGCTCGTCCCGCTGGAGCTGGCCGCGGACACCCTCTTCACCACCGGCCAGAACATCTGTTACGGCCCCGCGGGCGGGCCCGTCGCCGGATCGCTGCGCTCCGTCGGCTTCGACGTCCTGTGCGGCGGCAGCGTCGGCTCCCCGCTGCCCGGCGTCTCCTCGGTCGCCTCGCCCGAGGGCGCCGCGGCCACTCTGCTGGGCTCCCACGACCCTGCGCTCCCGTGGCTGCTTCTCGCCACGCATGTCGCGATCGGACTGCTCGCCGCGCTCTGGCTGCGCCGGGGCGAGGCGGCCCTCGCGGGTGTGGTGCGGGCGGTCGCCGGGTTCGCCTTCCGGCCGCTGCTGATCGCGGTCGCCGTCGCGGGCACGGTCCGCCGTACGGTACGGCGCTTCCCGCGCCCCGCCGCCCGCCCGCACGCCTCCCGTACGCGCCTGTTCGCGCACTCCGTCGGACGACGGGGACCGCCTCGCTCGGCCCTTCTCCCGGCCTGAGCACGACGAGGGCGGCCGTTTCCGGCCGCCGTCGGTCCCCCGCGTATCCGCGCGCCGCCTCTTGCGCGCGTACGCACCCCGTACGACCCCACACGGAGTGACCCACCATGAGCGCACGCAACAGCAACGCCAACAAGGCCGCCGCCCGCGAGCGGCTGCGCGAGGAGCGCGAGCGGCAGGCCAGGCGCGACCGCACCCGCCGCCAGCTCGTCGTCGCCGGATCCACCGTCGCGATCCTGGCGGTCGCCGGAGGCGTCGGCTTCGGCGTCGTCCAGGCGAACAAGCCCTCGCACTGGGAGGCGGCCAAGGACGCGAAGGCCGTCACCGCCCCGAAGAACACCTCCGGCGCGAACGGCACGACTGTCGTCATCGGCAAGCCCGAGGCGAAGAAGACGCTGGAGCTGTACGAGGACTCCCGCTGCCCGATCTGCGCGACGTTCGAGCAGCAGGTCGGCGCCACGATCCAGAAGGACGTCGACGCGGGCAAGTACAAGGTCAAGTACGTCGGCGCCACCTTCATCGACAACTCCGACAACGGCGAGGGCTCGAAGAACGCGCTGTCCGCGCTGGGCGCCGCGCTCGACGTGAGCCCCGAGGCGTTCTCGGCGTACAAGACCGCGCTCTACTCGGCGGCGAACCACCCCTCCGAGAGCGACGACAAGTTCGCCGACGACGCCGCCCTGCTCAAGATCGCCGACTCGGTGAACGAGCTGAAGGACAACGCGGCGTTCAAGAAGAACGTCGAGAGCGGCACGTTCGACGCGTGGGCGATGAAGATGTCGGCGACGTTCGACAACAGCAGTGTGGAGGGCACGCCGACGCTCCGGATGGACGGCAGGACGGTCACGGCGGAGGGCAGCAAGAACGCCCCGCTCACCGCCCCGGAGTACACGGCGGCCATCGCCAAGGCGCTCGCCGGCTGACGGCACGGGTCGCCTCGTGCAACCAAGGCGTAACAGCGTGCGGGCCGCCCCCGCGTGGCCCGTACGCTGATCCGCATGACCGGGGGCGACGTGAAGAGGATCATCGACGGGCGGTTCGAGCTGCTGGAGCGGCTCGGCAGCGGCGGGATGGGCACGGTGTGGCGCGCACGCGACACCGTGCTGCACCGCGAGGTGGCCCTTAAGGAAGTACGGTCCCCCGACCCCGCGTTGGCGGCGGCCACGCCGCACACCGCGCACGTGGCGCGTGAGCGAGTCCTGCGCGAGGCCCGGGCGTTGGCGCGGATCAGCCATCCGCATGTGGTGACGATCCATCACATCGTGGACGTGGGGCCGCATCCGTGGATCGTCATGGAGCTGCTGTCCGGCGACACGCTCCAGGACCGGATCGCCCGTGGCGCGCTGAGCCCGGTGCACGCGGCCAGGATCGGCCGCGAGGTGCTGTCCGCGCTGCGGGCCGCCCACGCGGTCGGCATCCAGCACCGCGACGTGAAGCCGGCCAACGTCATGCTGCGCGACGACGGCTCCGCCGTGCTCACGGACTTCGGCATCGCGGCCCTCCAGGGCGCGACGTCACTCACGGCGACCGGTGAACTCGTGGGCTCGCCCGAGTACTTCGCCCCCGAGCGGATCCGGGGGCACGACGACGACCCGGCGTCCGACCTGTGGTCGCTGGGGGTGACGCTGTACGTCTGTGTGGAGGGCGTGAGTCCGCTGCGCCGCGCCACGAGCCTGGCCACGCTCGCCGCCGTACTGGACGAGCCGGTTCCGCCGCCCGTACGGTCCGGGCCGCTCGCGCCCGTACTGGACGCGCTGCTGGTACGTGACCCGGCCGCGCGGCCGGGCGCCGCCCGGCTGGATCTGATGCTGGCCCAGGCCGAGTCGGGCAAGGCACCGGACTGGACGCCGACGACCGTCACCACCGTCCTGCCGCCGCCCCCGCCCGCCGACGCACGCCCGGAGACGGACGACGGGGCGCCCACGAGGGGCCGCCGCCGTACGCCGTTGGTCGTCGGCGCCGTCGCGGTGGCCGTCGCGCTCGTGGCGGCGACCGCGCTGGTCCACGCGCTCCGGGACGGTTCGGGCTCGCCGTCCGCGGACAAGGGCGGTACGACGAACAGCCCTTCCACGAAGGCTTCGCCGCAGACACCGAAAGCGGACGCCCCCGCGAACGACACCGGCGACAGCGGCAAAGATGACGAGCCGTCCGGCGACGACCTGACCGGCAACTGGGTCGCGCAGCTGGCCTCCACCGAGAAGTCCGCGGGCGACACCGCCCGCGACCAGCAGGAGACGGCCCTGCGCGACCAGGGCTTCGCCAACGCCCGTTACCTGGACAGCGACGACCACGCCTCGCTGCAGCCGGGCTTCTGGATGTTCTACGTCTCCGGCTTCAACAGCGGCTCGCACGCCGTCGCCTGGTGCCGCACGCGCGGCCTCGACTCCGACAGCACCTGCGTGGGCCGCTACGTCAGCGACGACGCGGCCGACCGCCCGTACCTGTGCCGCCCGGCACCCGACGGCGCCACCACGGGCCGCTGCACCCGCGACTGAGAGCCGCGACGGCCGGACATGGCCTAGGGCCTGTCGTTTGGATCTTGCCGGGCTCGCGTGCCCCGGCACCGCGCCCCGCCGCGTTGTCGTCGGTCGGCATGGCTCCCTCCTCCGCCTTGCGATCCACGGCACCAGACCCCGCTCACTCATCCGGCCTGATCCAAACGACAGGCCCTAGGCGTCGCCGTCCAGCGACTCGATGAAGGCCAGCCCCGTGCGCCAGGTCTGCTCGGCGGCCGGCTCGTCGTAGTCCGGCAGGTCCGGGTCGGTGTACAGATGCCCGACGCCCCGGTAGCGGTAGATCTCCACGTCCGCCCCGACCTCCCGCATCCGCAGATACCAGGTGTTCAGCCAGTCGTGCGGCTCGGACACGTCCGGGTCGGCGACATGCAGCTGTACGGGCAGGTCGTCCACCGACGCGTTCGCGGCGATGTCCGACGTGCCGTGCATCAGCAGCAGCCCGCGGGCCTTCGAGTCCCCGAGCGCCAGCGTCTGCGCGACGGACCCTCCCAAGGAGAAGCCCGCGTACACCAGTCCGCGCTCGGAGTACGGCGCCACGGCGAGGACGGCGCGCCTCAGCAGCTCGTCCGAGCCGATCTTGTCCTTGAGGTCCCTGCCCTCCTCCACCGTTTCGACGGTTTGACCCTCGTAGAGGTCGGGCACGTGCACGTGGTGTCCGGCAGCGCGCAGCCGCTCGGCCCCCGCGTGCACCGCCGGGCGCAGCCCGTAGACGGAATGAAAGAGAACGACGTCCATCCGCCCATCCTGCCAGGTGGGCCCCCTCGTCCGAATCCGGAGCCATGGAGAACGTACTGCGACCGTTGACCGTGCTGGGTGGCTCGGTCGTCCTGACGCTGCTGCTCGGCCTGATCGTCGACCTGCTGCTGCGCCGCGCGGACGCCCGGCACCCGGAGACCCCGCTGTGGGGCCTGCTGCGGCGCTGCCGGCTGCCGCTCCAGGTCGTCGTCCTGACCGCCCTGCTGCGCGCCTCGTACCGCGAGACCGGGTGGTGGGTCGTCGAGAACCACCAGTCGGGCATCGGCCGCGCGCTGACGCTGATCCTGATCGGTGCCGGGGCCTGGCTGGTCGTACGCATCGCGTCGGCCGCCGTGGAGTCGACGTACGCCCGCTACGCGACGTCGGCCCGCGACCGCGCGAAGCTGCGCCGGGTCCGTACGCAGGTGACGCTGATCATGCGGATCGTGACGGCGGTGGTCGTCGTGGTGGCGGTCGCCGCGATCCTGCTGACCTTCCCCAGCATGCGGACGATCGGTACGTCGATGCTCGCCTCGGCGGGCATCATCGGCATCGTCGCCGGTGTCGCCGCGCAGTCCACGCTCGGCAATCTCTTCGCCGGCTTCCAGATCGCCTTCGGCGACATGGTGCGGATCGGCGACACGGTCGTGGTGGACGGCGAGTGGGGTGTGGTGGAGGAGGTCACGCTCACCTTCCTCGCGGTACGCACCTGGGACGAGCGCCGGATCACGATGCCGGTGTCGTACTTCACGAGCAAGCCGTTCGAGAACTGGTCGCGCGGCGGAGTCCAGATGACCGGCACCGTCTTCCTCCAGCTCGACCACTCGGCGCCGGTGGCGCTGATGCGCGAGAAGCTGCACGAGATACTGCGGGAGTGCGCGGCCTGGGACGGCAGGGACTGGAGTCTGGCCGTCACCGACACCACCCCGAACACCATCGAGGTGCGTGCCGTCGTCACGGCGAAGGACGCGGACGACATCTGGACGGCGCGCTGTGCGGTGCGGGAACAGTTGATCGCGTGGCTGGCGCAGGAGCACCCGTACGCGCTGCCGCGGGTCGCGACCACCGAGGCCGCGGTGCTCCCGGCCGCCGCGAGGAACGGCGCCGCGGCCGACGCCGGGCACCGCCCCGAGCCCGACCCGGCGGCGCCGGGCGCCGACGGCGACCCGCGCACCGGCCGCGGGTGACAGCGGCCGTCGCGGTCACCGCATGCTGCGTACGTCCAGGTATCTGAGCACCCGGTCGACCACTTCCGGGTTCGCGTTGGGTTCGCTGCGCGCCGCGAGCACCTCGTGCCGGGCCGCCGACATCATCTCGCGCTGGATCCGCTGGAGGGTCTTGACCCGCTGGCTGCGCTTGGCGAACCAGTCGCGCCGCTCGTCGTCCACCACGTCCGGACTGATCCTCGCCCCGATGTCGAACGCACCGCGCGCGAGGCGCTCGCTCAGCTCCTCGGGCAGCTCCTCGACCTCCTCGATCTCCTTGAGGCGGCGCTTGGCGGCGCGGGCGGCGCGCACGGCCAGCTCGTGCTCGAAGCCGCGTTCGGCCTCGGTGTCGGCGCGTACGCCGAGGCGCTTCACCAGCCACGGCAGGGTGAGTCCCTGGAAGACGAGCGTCGTCATGATGACGGCGAAGGCGATGAAGATGATCACGTCACGGCCGGGGAAGGGCGTTCCGTCGTCCGTTTCGAGCGGGATGGCGAGCGCCAGCGCGACCGAGGCCACACCGCGCATCCCCGCCCACCACATGACGACGGTCTCGCGCCAGCCGACCGGGAACTCCTCGTCGTAGTCCCGGACCTTGTGCAGCCGTTTGGTGACCCACACCGCGGGGAGCAGCCACAGCAGCCGTACGCCGACGACGACCCCGACGACGACGGCCGACCAGGCGAGGGTCTCCCCGAGATGGCCGTCCGCGCGCCCGAAGGCGTTGTGGAGTTCGAGCCCGATGAGACCGAACGCGATGCCCGTGATGAGGATGTCGACGATCTCCCAGAAGGTGTTCCCGGCGAGCCGTCCCATCACGTCGTCGGCGTCGGCGGTGTGTTCGGCGAGGAAGAGCGCGGTGGTCAGGACGGCGAGGACGCCGGATCCGTGCAGCTCCTCGGCGAGTACGTAACTGACGAACGGCACCAGCAGGCTGAGGCCGACCTGGAGGGGCGCGTCGCCGAGCATCGCCATGACCTTGTTGGAGATCCAGGCGAGCGCCACTCCCACGACGACGGCGACCACGGCGGAGAGCACCAGCGTCCCGGCGGCGGCGGGCCAGGAGAACGTGCCGCTGACCACGGCCGCGATGGCCACGTGGTAGAGCACGATGGCCGTGACGTCGTTGAACAGCCCCTCGCCCTCCAGGATGGAGACGAGCCGTCTGGGCAGTCCCAGGGAGCCGGCGACGGCGGTCGCGGCGACCGGGTCGGGCGGTGCGACGAGCGCGCCGAGTACGAACGCGGCGGCGAGCGGCAGTCCGGGGACGACGGAGTTGGCGACGCTCGCCACCGCCGCCATGGTGACGAGGACCAGCGCGACGGCGAGCAGGAAGATCGGCCGCAGATTGGCGGTGAACTGCCGCCAGGAGGTGCGCTGTACGGCCGCGTACAGCAGGGGTGGCAGCAGCAGCGGAAGGATCAGGTCCGGCGGTACGTCGATGTTCGGTACGAAGGGCAGCAGCGCCAGGACGACCCCGAGGATGGTCATCAGCACGGGCGACGGCAGATTGAGCCGTTCCCCGAGCGGCACCGTGACAACGGCGCCCAGCAACAGCACGAGCAGCAGCGCCAACTGGGCCACGGTGCGCCCTCCGGAGTCGTGAGCCCTGACGATCAAGGCCTCTCAACCCTGTCACGGTCATGGGCGAATCCCACCGAGGCGCTGCTCCTCGCGGCCCGCTTCCGGACCGCGAGGAGACGTTTCGTCAGTACGCCGTGACGACCGGCGTCAGCGGACCCGGTCCCGGATCCAGACGCCGGCCTCCTTGAGGACGCCGGTGCCGGAGAACTTGCCGGCGTTGCAGGAGCCCGTCTTGAAGACGGCGCCGGAGCGGTTGTCGTCGGAGTAGTTCCAGTTGGTCCAGGAGATGTTCTTGCGCTTCATCAGGTCGAGGAAGCGCTGCGACTGCGCGAAGTCGTTGGCGCCCTCGCCCGCGTAGTTCTGGGTGCCGAACTCGGTGACGAACACGGGCAGTTTGTCCGACGCCCGGTCGAGCGCCGCCAGGTACTCGTCCCGGTGCGAGGCGGCGTAGAAGTGGAAGGTGTACATGATGTTGGAGGCGTTCACGGGGTTGTTCACGACCTCCTTCTCGTCGGCCCCGTCGGAGACGCCGAACGAGGACCAGGCGCGGGTGCCGACGAGGACGACCGCGTCGGGGTCCTGGGCCCGGATGACCGGGATGATCTTCTCGGCGTACGACTTGACGGTCGACCAGCTCACGTCGGACGGCTCGTTGGCGATCTCGTAGAGGACGCCGGGGCTGTCCTTGTACTTCTTCGCCATCGCGGTGAAGAAGGTCTTCGCGCGCTCCAGGTTGAAGTTGGGGTCACCGGGGCTGAGCATGTGCCAGTCGATCACCGCGTACATCCCGCGCTTGTTCGCGCCGTCCACGAACTTCTGCGCGAGCGAGGTGAAGCGCGCCGGGTCGGTCTCGTAACCGCCCTCCTGCACATACGTGGAGACGCGCAGCACGTCGGCCTGCCACTCGTTCGCGAGGACGTCGAGCGAGCCGTCGGTGACGCACTGGGAGTACCACTGGGTGCCGTGGGTGCTCATGCCGCGCAACTGGACGGCCTGGCCCTGGCTGTTGCAGAGCTTGGTGCCACAGACCCTGAGCTGGCCGTTGTCGCTGATCGGGGAGGCGGCGCCGGAGGGGGCCGCGGCGCCCGCGGGCGCGGTGGCCGCGCCCGCCCTGACGGGGGACAGCATGGCGGTGACGACGCCGAGCGCGGAGAGCGCGAGGAGTGCCTTTCGGCCGCGGCGTCCTCGGGCGGGGGAGGTGGGGTTC
>NZ_MDCR01000292.1 GCF_001723055.1 Streptomyces niveus | reverse complement strand
CCCGTGACCCCCGCACCCCCGCTGTACGAGCGGTGCACCGACGCGCCCCCGCCGATGGCGCCCGAACAACTGCTGGAGGCGCGGCGCGGGGCACGGCTGATCAATCTGGCCAACATGAACCACGAGTTCGACATGTGGACCACGAGCGTGGCCAAGGACTGGCTGCTGCGGGTGGGTCAGGTCTACCGGCCCGGTCTGCCGCAGACCTGCCGTACGCCCGGCTCGTACTGGTTCTTCACGGTCATGCTGTCGGGGGAGCCGGGCCGGCTCCGGACCCTTATCGACGCGACGGTCCAGGCGTGCCGGGACTTCGGCTACGAGTGGGAGCTGGCCGCGGCCCTCTATCTGCGGGCCAACGTCCTCGCCAACCGCAGCGAGTGGACCGGCGACGCGGGCCGGGACGCCGACGAGAGCCTGGAGATCTTCACCCGGCTCGGCGACGCGTGGGGCGCCGCCGAGGCACTGTCGGCCCGCGCCGAGGCCTTCGAGCGCAACGGCGATTTCGAACGCGCCGCCGCCGACTTCCACGCCGCCATCGACAACGCCCGGATGCTCGGCGCCGATTCGCAGGTCGCCCTCCTGCACACGCGCCTCGCCGGCGTGATGACGGAGCGGGGCGAGCTGGACGAGGCCGAGGCGATGCTGCGCGGCCTGCTCGCCCAGAACAGCCGGCGCGACTACGAGGCGGAGCCGGCCGCCCGGATCTATCTGGCACTCCTGCTCGGCCGCCGCGGGCGGGTCGCCGAGGCCCGGGAGCAACTCGACCGGCTGAGCGAGGACTTCGCCCACTCCAACCTGGCCCTCTTCGCCGGATTCGTGTTCGGCCTGATCGGCTGGCTGGAGAATCTGGAGGGCCGGTACGCCGAAGGGCTCGCCCGGTCGCGGGAGGCGCTGGCCCATGCGCGCGACCCGATGTCGAGGATGGTCGCGCCCCAGATGGCGGCGGTCCATCTGCTGATCGCGGGCTGGTCGCTGGCCGGTCTCGGCGGCGCGGAGCGGGTACGGGACGGTGCGCGCCTGCTGGCCGCGTACGAGACGCATCTGCCCCGGGGCCACTACCGCACGATGCAGGAGCGCGAGTGCCAGGAGGCGGCCGAGGCCGCCGTGCACGCCGGGGGGCTGACCGGCGCCGACTACGAGCAGGCGCTCGCCGAGGGCCGCGCGCTCACCCTCGACGAGGCCTACACCGTCGCCGGCGCCTGACATCCCGGACCTGACTCCGGCCCAGGGGTCAGGTCTTCTTACGGAACTTGGCCACCGCGATCGGCGCCGTCGCCAGCGTGATCACCGCCGACCAGGCCAGCGTCATCAGCAGGTCGTGCGCCACGGGCCCGCCGATGAACAGCCCGCGCGCCGCGTCCGCCAGATTCGACAGCGGGTTGTAGTCCGTGAAGGTCTGAAGCCAGCCCGGCATCGTCGTCGGCGGCGTGAAGATCGAGGAGCCGAACTGGAGCGGCATCAGCACCACGATCCCGACGCCCTGCACCGCCTGCGCCGTCTTCACGCTCAGCCCGATCAGGATGAAGATCCACATCAGCGACGCGCCGAACAGCAGCGACAGCCCGATCGCGGCCAGCACCTCCAGCGCCGACGTCTCGATCGACAGACCGAGGATGAAGCCCACGATCAGCAGGATCGCGAAGGCGATCATCATGCGGCCGATCTCGACCACGATCTTCGCGATGAGGACCGAGGACCGGGCGATCGGCATCGTACGGAACCGGTCCATGACCCCCTTCTGGAAGTCCTCGTTGATCCCGCTGCCCACGGCCATCGAGACGTTGAGCCCCATCATCGCCATCAGCCCGGGGACCAGATAGCTGACGTACTCGGACTGGTTGCCCTTGCCCGCGACGGCCCCGCCGAAGACGAAGACGAAGAGCAGTGTGAAGACGATCGGCATCAGCAGGACGTCGAACATCGACTCCGGGTCCTGCTTGATCTGAAGGGCGTTACGGCGCGCCAGGGCGCCGATGTGCCGCAGATTGGCCCGCACACCGATCCGGCCCTCGTCGGCGACGGCCGGGCCGCTCTTCCCGGTCCGGGTGGTGGACGGCGGTGTGGGCTCAGGCAGTTCCGCCGTCTTCGTCGTTGTCGCCGTGCTCATGCCGCGGCCCCCTTCAGCTGTGCGTCGTCCGCGTCGTGGTGCGTGCCGTCGGCCTGCTCGCTCGACTTCTCGCCCGTGATCGCCAGGAACACCTCGTCCAGGCTGGGCAGATGGGTGCCGATGTGCGCGATGTCGAAGCCGCGTGCGCCCAACAGACCGATCACGGCCGTCAGTTGCTCGTCGGCGAGGATCGGCACGAACAGCATGCCGTCGTGGATCTGCGACCCCGCGACACCGTCCAGCCCCGTCTCGCTCAACGCCCGTGCCATCTCGGTGAGTTGGCCGGAGTCGGTCGGGCGGATCTCCAGGGTCCGGCCGCCGACCCGCGCCTTCAGCTCGTCGACCTTGCCGCCCGCGACGACCCGGCCGCGGTCGATGACCGTCAGCTCACTCGCGAGTTGCTCGGCCTCTTCCATGTACTGCGTGGTGAGCAGGACGGTCACGCCTTCGGCGACCATCCGCTTGACCTCCGCCCACACCTCGTTCCGGGTGCGCGGGTCGAGGCCGGTCGTCGGCTCGTCCAGGTAGAGCACCGAGGGCCGCCCGATCATCGACGCCGCGAGATCCAGGCGCCGGCGCATACCGCCCGAGTACTGGAGCACGGGCCGTTTCGCGGCCTCGGTGAGGGAGAACCGCTCCAGCAGCTCGTCCGCGCGCCTGCGGGCGGCCGTACGGGACAGATCGAGCAGCCGCCCGATCATGTACAGGTTCTCCCAGCCGGCGAGCTTCTCGTCGACCGAGGCGTACTGCCCGGTGAGGCCGATGGTGCGGCGGAGCTGGCGCGGCTGGCGCACCACGTCGTATCCGGCGACGACGGCCGTGCCGGCGTCGGGCAGGATCAGGGTGGACAGGCAGCGTACGAGGGTGGTCTTGCCGGCGCCGTTGGGGCCGAGGACACCGAGAACCGTGCCCTCACGCACGTCCAGGTCCACGCCGTCCAGCGCCTTGGTCGCACCGTAGTGCTTGACCAGGCCCCGTACCGTGACGGCCGTGGTGCCGTCGGCAGGGATCGTGTCGATTCGCGTCATGCCGTCGATCGTGGCAGGGCCTACCGACAACGGACCGACAGACGGCCGACAGCCCGCCGACACACGGCCGCCGGGCTCGTGCCGGGCCCCGGACACGCCGACAGCCCGCCGATGGGGGATGTCGGCGGGCTGTCTTCTGGTGCGGCAGTGGCTGCTGGGATGGGGGGCCCGATCCGGGCGACGGGCCCTAGTGGAAGGTGTGCTCCTCCTGCGGGAACGTTCCGCCCGCGACCTCGTCCGCGAACGCCTTGGCGGCGTCGCCGAGCGTCTGCCGGAGGTTCGCGTACTGCTTGGTGAAGCGCGGCACCTTGCCGCCCGTGAGACCCACCATGTCGGTGTACACGAGGACCTGCGCGTCGGTGCCGGGACCGGCCCCGATGCCGATGGTCGGGATCTCCAGCGACCGGGTGATCTCGGCGGCGACCTCGGCCGGCACCAGTTCCAGCACCACCGCGAACGCGCCGGCCGCCTGCGCCGACTTCGCGTCGTGCAGCAGCCGGTGGGCCGCCTCGTCGCCGCGGCCCTGTACCCGGTAGCCCAGGGTGTTCACGGACTGCGGCGTCAGGCCGAGGTGCGACATGACCGGGATGCCGGCCTGGACGAGCAGCTCCGTCTGCGGCAGCGAGCGCTCCCCGCCCTCCAGCTTGACCGCGCCGACCCCGGCGTCCTTGACGAGCCGGGTGGCGCTGCGCAGGGCCTGGACGGGGCCTTCCTGGTACGAGCCGAAGGGGAGGTCGCCGACGACCAGGGCGCGCTTGGTGCCCCGTACGACGGCGGCGGACAGGATCGTCATCTCGTCGAGCGTGACCGGTACGGTCGTCTCGTAGCCGAGATGGACGTTGCCCATCGAGTCCCCGACGAGCATGACCGGGATGCCGGCCTCGTCGAAGACGGACGCGGTCATCGCGTCGTAGGCGGTGAGCATGGGCCACTTCTCGCCGCGTCGCTTGGCGGCGGCGATGTCGTGGACGGTGACGCGGCGGTTACGGGCGCTGGTGCCGCCGTACAGCGACTTCGTGTCGCCGGAGGGATTCTGCGCAGCCTCGAACGTCATGGCTTACGGCTCCTTCGTCATCTCGAGGCGCCCTGACGGCGTCCCCGGACCGTCTCCATGGTGGCATCTCCCTGCCGTCGACGGGAAGTGGGGCTGCTCCGCCCGCGTCGGCCCGCCGGGTAAAGACTTTACAATACGAGACGGTATCGTATTGAAATACCCTTAGGCTCGTCGCCATGTCCACATCGTCACCCTCATCGTCGTCGGCACCGTCCGGCGCCCTCGACTCCGCACCCCGGGTGCCCGAAGCCGTTCACAAGCGCCGCTGGGCCATCCTCGGCGTCCTCATGTTCAGCCTGCTCATCGTGGTCCTCGACAACTCGATCCTGAACGTCGCCGTCAAGACGATCTCCAGCCCGGAGCCCGTCGGGATCGGCGCCACCCAGAGCGAGCTGGAGTGGGCGATCAACTCCTACACCCTCGTCTTCGCCGGCCTGCTCTTCACCTCCGGCCTGCTCGGCGACCGCGTCGGCCGCAAGAAGGTACTGCTCTTCGGCACGGCCGTCTTCGGTCTCGGCTCCGCCCTCGCCGCGATGTCCGGATCACCCGGTGAACTCGTCGCGTACCGCGCCCTGATGGGTTTCGGCGCCGCCTTCGTGATGCCGGCCACCCTCGCCGTCCTGATGAACGTCTTCGAGCGCGACGAGCAGCCCAAGGCGATCGGCATATGGGCCGGCAGCGTCGGACTCGGCATCGCCATCGGGCCGATCACCGGCGGCGTCCTGCTCGAACACTTCTGGTGGGGCTCGATCTTCCTGATCAACGTGCCCGTGGTGATCGTCGCGCTGATCGCCATGTGGTTCCTGGTCCCGGACTCCAAGGACCCGAGGCCCGGCCGGGTCGACCCGGTGGGCGTGCTGCTCTCGATCGTCGGCCTCGTCCTGCTCGTGTACGGGATCATCCGCGCGGGCGAGCTGGCCGACTTCACCGACGCCACGGTGCTCGCGGCGACCCTCGGCGGTGTGGCCGTCCTCACGGTGTTCGTCGTGCACCAGAAGCGCAGCGACCACCCGTCGATCGACATGTCCTCCTTCAAGAAGCCGGCGTTCTCGGCGGCCGTCGCCGCCATCGCGCTGGTCTTCTTCGCCCTGATGGGCGTGACCTTCTTCTCGGCCTTCTACCTCCAGAGCGTGCGCGGCTACAGCGCACTCGACTCCGGCCTGCTGATCCTGCCGCTCGCCGTCGCGCAGATGGTGTTCGCGCCGCGCGCCCGGCTGGTCGTCGAGCGGTTCGGCGCCCGCGCCGTCTGCACCGGCGGGATGCTGCTCGTCGCCGCCGGACTCGCCGCGTTCGCCCTGTTCGACGCCACCACGCCCGTGTGGGTGCTGTGCGTCGTCTTCTTCGTCCAGGGCGCCGGAATGGCCCACATCATGCCGCCGGTGACCGTCACCGTCATGCAGTCCCTGCCCCGTGAGAAGGCCGGCTCCGGATCGGCCGTCAACAACACCTTCCGCCAGGTCGGCGGGGCCCTCGGCGTCGCCGTACTCGGCTCGCTGCTCTCCTCGACCTACCGCGGCGAGATCGAGGGCCACCTCGGCGCCGTCCCGGCCGCCGCGCGCGACACGGCCGGGGAGTCGATCGAGGCGACCATGGCCGTCGCCGAGAAACTCGGCCCCGCCGGCGCCCCGTTGATGTCCTCCGCGAGCGACGCCTTCCTGACCGCGATGCATGTCACCGCCCTCGGCTCCGCCGGTGTCGCGCTGATCGGCACCGCCGTGGTGGCGCTCTTCATGCCGGGCCGTACGGCGCCGGAGGGGCCCGCGGGAAAGCAGCGCACCGAGGCACCCGGCGAGGCGCCGACCGAGCCCGCCGCCGAGGCACCCGTGGCCGCCGCGCCCGCCGCACGCGACTGACACGGTCGACCGCACCCGCCGCCGTCGGCGAGAATCGGCGCGCGGGTGCGGCCCGCACGGGGCGGTGGGGGCGGTACGAAGGGTGAGGCATTGCGGGACCAGGAGCACGGCCAGGAGCACGGCCAGGAGCACGACCGGGAGCCGGTCCACGGCCACGAGCGGGAGCCCCGGCGGGGCCGGCCGCGCAGCGAGGCGGCCGAACGCGCCATCCTCCAGGCCGTGGTGCGCCTCCTTGAGGAGGGCGAGCCGCTGGCCGGGCTCTCCATCGAGCGCATCGCACGGACGGCGGGCGTCGGCAAGGCCACCATCTACCGCCGCTGGAGCGACAAGGAGGAGCTCTTCATGGACGTCCTGCGCCATATCGAGCCCCCCGAGCCGCCCCTCTCCGGCACCTCGGGCCTCGCCGACATCTTCGCCTCCCTGGAATCCATGCGCCGCCGCGGTCTCGCCCAGCGCAACTCGGCCCTGCTGTACAACGTCTTCGCGCAGATGAAGACCCACCCGAAGCTGTGGGGCGCCTACCAGAGCACGGTCATCGAGCCGCGTCGCGTCGCGGTCACCGCGGCCGTACGACGCGCCGTCGCCGCCGGTGAACTGCGCGCCGACATCGACGCGGAGCTGATCGAGGAACTCTTCGTCGGCCCCATGCTCCTGCGCACCATCCACCGCAAGGAGGCGCCGCTGGACGACGACCTCCCCGAGCGCATCATCCGCGCGGTGCTCGAAGGTCTGCGGCCCGGGGACGGCAAGACCGGGGACACGGCGGCGGATCCGGCCGCCGGCACGGGCCGCTGAGCATGCGTGTTGCGTCACAACGACGTGGTCGCCACCCTTGTCCGGAACCCTCGGCCCCACGTCGCTCGTCCTTGAGCCTGTACGGCTGTCGGGGGACGGCAGATAAAGCGTCCGTCATCGCCTAGGGTCGATGGCGGGCGTGCACGGCAAGGCAGTGAGGGCAGCGGAATGACGCAGGAGTACACGGCTGAGTCCAGGGTGGACGGCGCCGAGGACAACGACCCTCCCAAGAAGAGCCGGTTTCGGAGCTTCGTCGACCGCTGGCGGGGCGACCGCGGCATCTGGCGGCGTGGTGTCCTCCTCGCGCTGCTCTCCGTCCTGACGGCGCTGCTGATGATCATGCACGCCCAGGTCCCCAACCGCATCGGCAACTTGGGCTCCCTCAACGAGACGTTCCTGCCGTGGCTGGGGTTGCTCGTCCCGCTGATTCTCCTGGGCGCGCTGGTACGGCGCTCCGCCACCGCGCTGATCGCGCTGCTCCTCCCGGCCGTTGTCTGGCTCAATCTCTTCGGCGGGCTGATCCTCGACAAGTCGGGCGCCGGCGGCGATCTGACGGTCGCCACGCACAACGTCAACGCGCAGAACCCCGACCCGGAGGGAACCGCGCGCCGGCTCGTGGAGTCCGGCGCGGACGTCGTGGCGCTGGAGGAGCTGAAGGCGTCGGCGGTTCCCACGTACGAGAAGGCGCTGGCCGAGACGTACAAGTACCACTCGGTGCAGGGCACGGTGGGGCTCTGGAGCAAGTACCCGCTGACCGGCAGCCGCCCCGTCGACATCAAGATGGGCTGGACCCGCGCGATGCGCGCCACGGTCACGACACCGCAGGGCGAGGTCGCCGTGTACGTGGCGCACCTGCCGTCCGTACGCGTGAAGCTGCACGCCGGCTTCACCGCCAACCAGCGGGACAACAGCGCCGACGCGCTCGGCGAGGCGATCGAGGACGAGAAGATCCAGCGGGTCGTGCTCCTCGGCGACCTCAACGGCACGATGAACGACCGCTCCCTGAAGGCCGTGACGTCGCAGATGCGCTCCACCCAGGGCGCCGCGGGCGACGGTTACGGCTTCAGCTGGCCCGCGTCGTTCCCGATGGCGCGGATCGACCAGATCATGGTCAGGGACGTCGAGCCGAAGTCGTCGTGGACACTGCCCCGCACGGGCAGCGACCATCTGCCGATCGCCGCCCGTATCGAACTCTGAGTGCCGGGGCGCCAGTTCAGGCGGTCGGCGACTCCCGCCAGCGGTTGGTGATGGGCAGCCGCCGGTCCTTGCCGAAGCCCTTCGCGGAGATCTTGGTGCCCGGCGGATACTGCCGCCGCTTGTACTCCGCCGTGTCCACCATGCGCAGCGTCTTCGCCACCATCTCCGGGTCGAAGCCCGCCGCGACGATCGCGTCCTTGCCCTGGTCCCCGTCGACGTACATCGCCAGCAGCCGGTCCAGCACGTCGTAGTCCGGCAGGGAGTCCGTGTCGACCTGGCCGGGGCGCAGTTCGGCGCTCGGCGGCTTGCTGATCGAGTTCTCGGGGATCGGCGGGACCTGGCCGCGCTCCTCGGCGGCGCGGTTGCGCCAGCGGGCGAGCCGGAAGACCGTCGTCTTGTAGACGTCCTTGATCGGGCCGTACGCGCCGACGGAGTCGCCGTACAGCGTCGAGTACCCCACCGCCAGCTCCGACTTGTTGCCCGGCGCCAGCACGATCTGCCCCTCCTGGTTGGACAGCGCCATCAGCGTCGTGCCGCGCAGCCGTGACTGGAGGTTCTCCTCCGCGAGCCCGGTCAGGCCGAGCGAGCCCATGTACGCGTCGAACATCGGCTCGATGGACACGGTGCGGAAGTTGAGCCCCGTACGGCGGGCGAGTTCGGCCGCGTCGCCGCGTGAGTGGTCCGAGGAGTACTTGGACGGCATCGAGACGCCGTACACCTGCGCCGCCCCGAGCGCGTCGCAGGCGATCGAGGCGACGAGCGCCGAGTCGATGCCGCCGGAGAGACCGATCAGGACGGAACTGAAGCCGTTCTTGGCGGCGTACGCCCGCAGGCCCACCACCAGGGCGGAGTAGATCTCCTCGTCGTCGTCCAGCCGGTCCGCGTAACCGCCGGTCAGCTCGGGCTCGTAGGGGGCGACGGGCTCCTCGGACAGGACGACGTGGTCGACGCGCAGACCGTCGTCCACGACGCCGCCCGGCGGTTCTGCGGCAGCGGCGGGCAGTTCGAGGTCCAGGACCACACAGCCCTCGGTGAACTGCGGTGCGCGCGCGATGACTTCGCCGCCCTTGTCGACCACGATCGAGTCGCCGTCGAAGACCAGCTCGTCCTGGCCGCCCATCATCGCGAGATACGCGGTGACGCAGCCGGCCTCCTGGGCGCGCTTGCGGACGAGTTCGAGCCGCGTGTCGTCCTTGGCCCGTTCGTACGGCGAGGCGTTGACGGACAGGAGCAGCCCGGCCCCGGCGGCCCGGGTGGCCGGCACCCGGCCGCCGTCCTGCCAGAGGTCCTCGCAGATCGCGAGCGCGACGTCGACACCGCGCACCCGCACCACGGGCATCGTGTCGCCGGGCACGAAGTAGCGGAACTCGTCGAAGACGCCGTAGTTGGGCAGATGGTGCTTGGCGAACGTCAGCGCCACACCGCCCCGGTGCAGCACGGCGGCGGCGTTCTGCGGGGCGCCCGCCGGGCGGCCGATCCGTGGCCGGTCCCGCTCCGAGCGGTCGAGATAGCCCACGACGACGGGCAGTTCGCCGAAGCCCTCGGCGGCGAGCCGCGCGGCGAGCGCGCGCAGCGCGTCGCGGGACGCCTCGACGAACGACGACCGCAGGGCCAGATCCTCGACGGGGTAGCCGGTCAGCGCCATCTCGGGGAACGCGACGAGATGCGCGCCCTGTTCGGCGGAGTGCCGGGTCCAGTGCACGATCGCCTCGGCGTTCGCGGCGAGATCGCCGACGGTCGAGTCGATCTGATTCAGAGCGAGACGTAGTTGAGGCACGGCTCCCACTGTAATCGTCTTTCTGACGCGATGGGGTGCGTGGATGCGAACGGGTGTGTGGGCCGCGCCACGGGCGGCGGCCCACCTGCTCCTGCCCGCCGGGCGCTCAGCCGCTCGCGTACACCCGCTCCGCCCAGGCGGCGATCTGCGCCTCGCTCAGGTGCTGCGCCAGGTCCGCCTCGCTGATCATGCCGACCAGGCGCTTGTTCTCGATGACCGGCAGCCGGCGGATCTGGTGCTCCTGCATCTCGTGGAGCACGGCGTCCACGTCCGCGCCCGCGTCGATCCAGCGCGGTGTGCCGTCGGCCATCTCGGCCGCTGTGACCTTCGCCGGGTCGTGGCCCTCCGCCACGCAGCCGACGACGATGTCGCGGTCGGTCAGGATGCCGGTCAGCCGCTCCTGGGTGTCGGCGATGGGCAGGGCGCCCACGTCCAGGTCCCGCATGAGCTGCGCGGCCCGGTCCAGGGTCTCGTGCGAGGGGATCCAGTCGGCGCCGGGATGCATGATGTCTTTGGCGGTGGTCATGGGGTTTCGTCCCTCCTGAATGGCGTCCGCCCCGAGCGCCCCCATCGTCATGGGGCCGAACGGGTGTACGCGACCGCTGTCACCCGAACGGGTGAAAGGAGAGGTGAGGGGCATGGCGCTGCTGACCCTGCGGATTCTGGGCCACGACCTGCCGGGCACGGACTGCGGCGAGTTCCGGCACGTCCACGTCGGCACGCAGCGCGGCGGGGAGCCGGACCAGCTGGTGTCCGCCGACGCGGCGAGTGCGGTCTTCGAGATCCCGGTCGAGACGGTCCCGGTCGAGACGGTCCCGGCCGGGGACGGGGCGGGGGATGGTCC
>NZ_MDCR01000291.1 GCF_001723055.1 Streptomyces niveus | reverse complement strand
CCTGCAACTGGCCGTGAGCCGTGCGCGCCGCCGAGTGCGCCCGGCTCACGGCCAGTTGCAGGTGCAGCGCCCGCGCGTCCACCGGGTTGTCCGTCACCTCGCTCATGCCCTGCCCAGCCAGACGACCTTGTCCTGCTCGTCCTTCGGAAGCAGCCGGTACAGCCGCTGGTTCACCGCGTCCAGGCCCTGCCGGTCGTTCGCCGCGATGGCGCGCTGCCCCTCCTGGATGAGCGGCCCCGCCTGCCCGGACGACCGGAGCATGTCCTGGAGGGTGTAGAAGAGCTTCACCGACCAGTCGGGGCTCCGCCGCTCAAGCTCGAACAGCAGCGTGCCCGTCCGGTCGATGAGTCCGCGAACGGCCACCGAGTCCTGCGCGTTGATCGCCTCGTCCGCCCGGCTCCGGATCGCGGCGAGTTCCTGCCGGTCGGCCGTGTCCCCGTGCTGGCGCACGAGTTCGTCGGCCTCGGCGAGCGAGGCCCGCAGATCCCGTACGAGACCGGGCAGCCCCACCGCGTCCGCGATGTCGTCCAACTCCGCCTGGAGGTCCCGCAGTCGCTCCTCCGCCGTCGCCGCCGCGCCGTTGTCCACGGCCGCCGCCTCCACCTGGTCGCGGGCGGTGCTGACGGACCGCTCCTCGTCCAGTTTGGCCAGCCGCCGCTCGGCATCGGCCGAGCCCGCCTCCGCCACGTATCCGCGCAGCGCCGACAGCCGTCCCTCCGCCTCGTCCAAGTCGTCCCGCAGTGCCTCGGGGTCCTTGGTCCGGATGTTGTCCAGATCGATCTCGGCCTCGAACTGCGCCTGTACGAGCGGCACATCGGCGATCACCGTGACCATGCTCGACCGGTCGACCTCGACCGTCACCTCGACCTCGCTGCCCGCCGGCAGATCGATCCGGATGTCACGCGGCCGGATCTCCAGCATCCCGACCGTACGGTTGCGGTCGGCCCGGCTGCGTTCGCCGTGGATGACCGGGATCCGGATCGTCGCGTCGGCGTCGGAACGGTGCAGGGCCGCCGACGTACGGAACACCTCCCGCACCGACGTCGGCAAGGTGGCGCCCTTGCGCAGCATCGGCGCGAAGACCTGCTCGGCGAGCTGGATGCCGAGCGAGTTCGCGAGCCGTACGCCGCCGAACTCCAGGTCCCGGTGGGTGATCGTCAGCGTGTTGGAGGTGAGTTCGCACCGCGCGCCCGACGGGTCGGTCAGCTCCACGAAGAACTTCGACGTGGTGTGCGGGTCGACGGCCACGTCCGTGACGAAGACGCCTTCCGCGTTGACCGAGATGGCGGCGGAGCGAAACGGCGGCTGGCCCTGCGGGTTGTTCAACGTGACCGTGTAGCCGGTCCAGTTGGCCTGCTCGCCGCGCAGACGTCCGCCGACCGTGGGCTGGAGGGTGGTGACACTGGGCTCGTACGACAGCTCCACCGCGAACTGCCCGGCCGGGACCGGCGCCGTCTTCGACCGCGGAATCCGGACCGTACTGGCGAAGATCGCCGCGCCGCGGGCGACGACCGTCGTCGGGTCGAGGCTGACGTCGAGCTCGATCCCGAGACCGTGGCGCGGATCGGCCAGCCGCTCGCGCAGACCCGGCGAGAGTGTGACGCCGCCGACGAGCAGCAGCCGGTCGATGTCGTCCGGGCCGAGGGCCGCCTCGGCGAGCGCGTCGCGGCACAGATTGATCGCCCGGACGTAGAACGGCTCGGCGACCGAGTCGAGTTCGCCGCGGGTCAGGGTGTGCTCGAAGGTGACGGGGTTGCCGTTGGCGTCGTTCAGGTCGACCATCAGCTCGACCTGGTCGCGGCGAGAGAGATGGATCTTCGCGTCCTCGGCGGCGCGCTTCAGCTTCGCGAAGTTCCCGCGCCACTTGGGGTTGTCCCGGCGCAGGTCCGTCAGCCCGAGCTGCGAGACGGCCGCGGGCACCAACAGCCGCTCGATCAGCGCCCAGTCGATCAGCTTGCCGCCGAGGTACGGGTCACCCGCGTGGTTGAGCACCCGCAGGTCACCGTCGCGCTTGCTGACCAGCGCGGCGTCGAAGGTACCGCCGCCGAAGTCGAACACCATCCAGTACGCGCGGTCGGTGGCGTCCTGGAAGCCGTACGCGAACGCCGCCGCCGTCGGCTCCTGCACAAGGGGGCAGGCCGCGGTGAATCCGGCGAGCTTGGCGGCCTCGATGGTGGCCTTGTTCTGATTCAGCGCGAAGGCCGCGGGGACGGTGATCACCGCCGACTCGGGCGCGGCGCCGCAGTGGTGTGTGGCGTCCGCCCGCAGCGACTTGAGCACTTCGGCGGAGAGCTGGGGCGGGGTGAGGGAGGTGCCGGCGGTCTCGAAGACCTTCCGCGAGTCGGCCAGGCCCATCTCCAGCTTGAACTCGGCGGTGGCGTTGGCCGGGTCCTTCTCCACCCAGTCGCGCGCCGCGCGTCCGACGTGGACGCGGCCCTCCTTGGGCATCCAGACGGCGGAGGGGGTGATGTCCCAGCCGTCGTTGTTCTTGATGACGGACACACCGCCGCTCTCGACGACGGCTATGGCGCTGTTGGTCGTACCCAGGTCGATACCGAAGTCGACGGTGTCACGCATGATCGGTCCTCTCGTGGTCCGAGCTGGACGGTGCTTCTGAGACAGGGGCGGGAGCTGGAGCCTTAGTGAGTGCAGGGGCAGGGGCAGGAACGGCGTCCCCGGGCTCAGGCGACCCAGGCAGCTCAGGCGGCTCGGACAGCTCAGGTGCCTTGGGCGGGCAGCCCACGATCACCTGTCCCATCTGGATACGTCGCCCGTGCAGATAGATCGTCGGCCGGATGGTCTCCCGTACCGTGTCGGCCTCCAGCGACGGATCGTCCTCGAAGGCCAGCGCCTCCAGCGAGCGCCCGGCGTGGAACGCGTCGCCCTCGTGTTCCTGTACGAGGAGTCCGGCCTCGTCCAGCGCCTCGCGGCACGAGCGCAGATAGCGGCCGGTCTGCCGCGAGCGCGTGGACGCCTCCTCACCCTGCCGGGTGAGCCTGCGCTGGGCACGCCACAGATTGGTCGCGGCGTCGGCCAGCGCCTTCTCCTCCAACGGGCTTTCCACGGGCGCCTGTTGTTCAACACCCGGGTCCGTCGTGGACGCCGCCACCGACGCGAGCAGCCGTGCCAGCTCCTCACGCGACGGTTCGTCCGACGGCAGCGGCGCGATCCGGAACGCCCGGTGGTGCCGCCGCTGTTGGAGGTCCTCCCGCAGCCGGGAGAGTCGCCCGCTCACATCATCACCCCCCGGCGCCACAGCGTGAGCTTGGACAGATGCAGGTCGCGCAGGTACGGCGACAAGTTGACGGCCTCCTCCATGAGGTCAGCTGCGCGGTCGAGTTCCCCCGGCGAGCGGGCCAGTTCGAGTGCTTCTTCGGCCAGCCGCCGCGCGCGCTGCGTGGGCGGCCTGTTGACGGCGGATCTCGCGGACCCGGCAGCTTTCGCGGACCCGGCGGCCTTCGCGGACCCGGCGGATTTCGCGGACACCGCCGAGCCCCCGGACGCCGCCGCACCCCCGACCGAGTCACCGACCGACTCACCGGCCGCCGCCCCCGCCCCGGCCATCGCCTCCGCCCGTTCACGCAGCGCGTCCCCGAGAACCTGGGCCGTCGCCGGCCGGTTCTGCGGGTCGAGTTCGAGCATGGCGAGCACGATCCGGTCCAGATCGGCGTCCACCTCGTCGTTGTAACTGCTCGGCGGCAGCAGCGAGCGGTTGAAGCGGCCGAAGGAGAACGACGAGAACTCCTCCCCGCCCTGATGGAACGGAAAGCGGTTCGTCAGCAGCAGATACGCGATCACACCGACCGACCACACATCGCTCGCGCACGAATAGCCCTGGTTGCGCATCACCTCGGGCGCCATGAAGGCGTACGTCCCCTGGGCGCTGGCCAGATGCGTGAACGGGTCGGCGCGCTTCGCCAGACCGAAGTCGCTCACCCGCACCCGCATGCCCGTACCGTCGTAGCCCACCAGGACGTTGGCCATGGTCACGTCCCGGTGCACGATCGGCGGGTCCTGGTCGTGCGCGACGGCGAGCCCGCTCGCGATCTGCGTCACCACCTCGGCGACCAGGTCTCTGGGCACCATCGACTTGTGCGCGGCGGCCAGCCGTTCGAGGCTGCCCCCCGCGACGTACTCCATCGTGAAGAAGCCCCGCACCCCCTCCGGCGTGCGCACGGTGTTCGCGTCGAAGACCCGCACGATGTTCGGGTGCCCGAGGGTCGACAGCAGCCTGGCCTCGTCCAGCATCCGTACGGTCTCCTCCTTCGAGGCGACCCGCTTGAACAGCTTCATCGCCTGCCAGCCGAGGTACTCGTGGCGCACCCGGTGGACCTCGGCGAACGCACCCTCCCCCAGCGAGCGGTCGATCACGAGCGTGTCGCTGACCCGGTCGCCACTCACGAGCAGTGTCATCGCCGTCCCGCCCCCTGTCCCCCCTCGTTCGTGCTCGCGCTGTCGCCGCCACCGGAAAGGACGTTGAGCCGGTACCCGATCCCCGTCACCGTCTCCAGGATCTTCGGATTCGACGGGTCCGTCTCGACGCAGCGTCGTACGGCCCGTACGACACCGGCGATGTCCGCCCTGCTGTACGAGCGGTGCGGCGCCCACTCCTCGTGCGCGCCCCACAACGCCGTGATCAGTTCGGCGTGTTCACAGGCGACGGCCGCGCCGCTCGTGCTGCGCCCCGCCATGTAGCGGAGCAACTGGTGCCCCTGCGGGCGCAGTCCGGTGATCAGGGTCTCCTCGCCGTCCACGTTGCGGTACGCGCGGGCGGCGACCCAGTCGTAGCGCAGGCACGGTCCGGTGTGGCGTACGTCGGACGGCGAACCGAACGGCGCGGGCCTGGTGGTGTGCGGGTCCAGGAAGGTCAACTCCCAGTACACCGGCTCCCCTTCGGGATCCATGTCACCCAGGATCAGCACCGTGTCCCCGTGCTGGATGCGCTTGCGCGCCTGGAGCCGTTCTATGGTGTCGCCGTGTCTCAGCAGCGTGCCGTTGACGCTCGCGTTGTCCGTCACCGACCACATGCCGTCGGCGAAGTCGAGCGTGCAGTGCAGCCGGCCGACCCAGCGTTGCGGGTCGGGCCCGAGTCCCACGTCGGGCGCCCGCTCCGGCACGGCCCGCCCGACGGTGACGGATACGCCGCCCAGCTCGACCACGCTCTGCGCGCCCTCCGGCGAACTGACACGCAGAGCGGCCCCCTTGACCCCCACCACCCGTTTCTCCTCCGTGGTCATCATCGGCAGCCGGCTGTCCGACGGCCGTGTCATCGCAGTGCGCCGGTGAAGGTGTTGTCGGCCAGATAGGACACGGCGCACATGGCGTAGATCGGGCGGTCCGGACTCGTCCACCAGTCCTTCGCGGGATAGGTGATGTGCAGGCGCAGGTCGTCCGACAGGCCCTTCGTCCGATCCTCGCACGCCGCCCGCGCCTTGGCGTAGACAACTTTGTCTCCCGGCCACTTGTCCGCCTCCGCGAGGGCGTCGCCTTCGTCGTACAGAACGGGATAGCCCACGATCTCCGCCCAATGGGCCTCGCCGCAGGGCACGATGGGGAGATCAGTCGTGGTGGTGGCGAGGTCGGTCTTGCTCTCCACGCACGATCCCACCGGCGCGTTGAACTCGATGTTCGCGGCGAACGTGGGCATCCGCACCGATGTCGGCACTGCCGGGGAGTCGAGGCTCACCCGGTCCGCCGCCGTCATGTACTCGTTGTCGATGCGGTGCGCCACGCAGGTCGTGTACTCGTCGAGCGTCGGCCCCGACGGGTCCCAGGCGTCCTCGCCCGGGGTCGAGTACTTGACCATCACCCGGGTGTCGTCCGGCCGGAACTCGGCCAGGGCGCGCTCGCAGCGGAACCGGGAGAGTGCCACCACCTGCTCGATTCCCGGGTACTTGGCCGTCAGATACCTCGACTCCGTGTCCACCAGCGGCACATACGCCACCACCTCGCCCCAGTGCGGGTCGTCGCACGAGACGACGGGCACCTCGCGTTCGCCGAGCTTCCAGTCGGACTCCTGCCCTATGCAGCTGCCCACCGGGCTGTTGTCCGTGATCTCCGCCGCCGACACGACGGCGACGCCGCTCGCCGGAGGCGCGCCGGAGCCTGAGCCGGACCCGGAACCGGAGTCCCCGTCGTCCCCGAAGAGCCCCGAGACGAACCCCGCGAACAGGATCCCCAGAAGGAGCAGCACGGCCCAGGCCAGCGCCCGTGCCCCGCCCCCGACGCGCCGAGGTGTGTACGTGGCCGGCCTGACCCGCAGATCGGCCAGCATCCGGTCGATCTCCCCGGTCGGACCACCGGCCTGGGCCAGCTGGCTCTTGACCTGCAGCAGGAGGGTGCGGGCCAGATGGATCCGCCCGGCGGCGACCAGTTGGTCGACCTGCGTCTTGATCTGCGTGAACGTGGCCATCATCTCGCTCAGCCCGTCACGGTTCGTCTTGATCGTCTGCTGGGTGGCGGGGTCCGTCGCCAGCTCGGCCGCCGTACGGAACCACTTCGACGCGTTGAGGTTCGCCGCCGGACCGAGTGCGTCCGAGGCGGCGGTCGCGCAGTTGTTGAGCAGAACGGCGACGTCGTTGCGGGCGCTCGCCGTACGGCGGTGTCTGGCGTACGGGACGAGGGCCTCCAGCTTGGCCAGTGCGGGCAGGGCGTGGTCGTACACCTCGGCCGCGGCGCCGTCCCAGTTCCCCCCGTCCAACTGGGACGACGCCCGTTTCGCGGTCGCGCGCAGCGACTCGTAGTGAGGCGCGGCGGCCTCGACACCCGCCGACCGGGCGCGGCTCGCCCTTCGGGCGCGCGACTGGCCCCTCGTACCGTCCAACCTCGTCGACGACCAGCTGGAAGAGGCCGCCGCGCCTCACTAC
>NZ_MDCR01000290.1 GCF_001723055.1 Streptomyces niveus | reverse complement strand
GAGCAGCGTCGTCTTGCCGGACCCGCTCGGGCCGACCAGCGCGACCGTCTCCCCCGGCTCGACCACCAGCGTGGCCGCGTCCAGCGACGGTTCCGCACGGCCTTCGTGGCGGACCGTCACTCCCTCCAGCTCCAGGCGGAGTGAGTCCGGCACATCCGCGCCACCGCGCGCATCGGACGGCCCGGACTCCAGCACCGCGAAGATCTCCTCCGCCGCCGCCAACCCCTCCGCCGCCGCGTGGTACTGCGCGCCCACCTGCCGCAGCGGCAGATACGCCTCCGGGGCAAGGATCAGCACCACCAGACCCGTGTAGAGGTCCAGGTCCCCGTGGACCAGCCGCATCCCGATCCCCACGGCCACCAGCGCCACCGACAGCGTCGCCAGCAGCTCCAGCGCGAAGGACGACAGGAAGGCGATCCGCAGGGTACGGAGCGTGGCCCGCCGGTACTCGGAGGTGATCTCCCGTACCGACTCCGCCTGCGCCTTCGCCCGACCGAAGACCTTCAGCGTCGGCAGCCCGGCGACCACGTCCAGGAAGTGCCCCGACAGCCGGGACAGCAGCTGCCACTGGCGGTCCATCTGTGACTGCGTGGCCCACCCGATGAGCACCATGAAGAGCGGGATCAGCGGCAGGGTCAGCACGATGACACCCGCCGACACCCAGTCGTCGGTGACGATCCGCGCCAGTACGGCCACCGGCACCACCACCGCGAGCCCGAGCTGCGGCAGATAGCGCGCGAAGTAGTCGTCCAGCGCGTCCACCCCTCGCGTGGCCAGCGCGACGAGCGAGCCGGTGCGCTGACCGCTCAGCCATCCCGGCCCCAGCTCGGCGGCCCGCTCCAGCAGCCGCCCCCGCAGCTCGGACTTGACCGCCGCGCTCGCCCGGTGCGCCGCCAGTTCCGTCAGCCACGCGACGAGCGCGCGTCCGACGGCGACCGCGCCCAGCAGAAGCAGCGGCGTACGGAGCCCGGAGGCGGAGGCGTCGAGCCCGCCCTCGAACGCCCCCACCACCACCTCGGCGATGATCATCGCCTGGGCCACGACCAGCCCCGCACCGACGAGTCCCAGGACCACCACCGCCACCAGGAAGCGCCGGGTGGCCCGTGCGTACCGCAGCAGACGCGGATCGATTGGTTTCACGTGAAACACCCGCCCTGTCAGCTAGTGCGCGTCCGCGATGTGATGCGTACCGATGCGCTTGCGGAAGACCCAGTACGTCCAGCCCTGGTAGAGCAGCACCACCGGCGTCGCGATCCCCGCGCACCAGGTCATGATCTTCAGCGTGTACGGCGTCGAGGACGCGTTGGTCACCGTCAGGCTCCAGGCCGGGTTCAGCGAGGACGGCATGACGTTCGGGAACAGCGTCAGGAAGAGCATCGCGACCGCGGCCACGATCGTCAGCCCGGACAGCGCGAACGACCAGCCCTCGCGCCCCGCCCTGATCGCCACGACCGCGCCGACCAGCGCCACCACCGCGACGACCAGCGTGCCCAGGCTCGCTCCGTCACCGCTGTCGGCCTGGGTCCAGCCCAGGAAGCCGGCCGCCAGCACGGCGGTGAGCAGCCCCAGGGCGAACGCCTGCTTCCGCGCGCGCATCCGGATGTCCCCCACCGTCTTGAGCGCCGCGAACACCGCTCCGTGGAAGGTGAAGAGCGTCAGCGTCACGAGCCCGCCGAGGATCGCGTACGGGTTGAGCAGGTCGGCCACGTTGCCCACGTACTCCATCTCCGCGTCGATCTTCACGCCGCGCACGATGTTCCCGAAGGCCACGCCCCACAGCACCGCCGGCAGCAGCGAGGTCCAGAAGATCGCGTGCTCCCAGTTGCGCTGCCAGCGCTCCTCGGGGCGCTTGGCGCGGTACTCGAAGGCGACGCCGCGCACGATCAGACAGACGAGGATGATCAGCAACGGCAGATAGAAGCCGGAGAAGAGGGTGGCGTACCACTCGGGGAACGCCGCGAAGGTCGCGCCTCCGGCCGACAGCAGCCACACCTCGTTGCCGTCCCAGACGGGTCCGATGGTGTTGATGAGGACCCTGCGCTCCTTGCGGTTGCGCGCGAGCAGCTTCGTCAGGACGCCGATCCCGAAGTCGAAGCCTTCGAGGAAGAAGTAGCCGGTCCACAGGACGGCGATCAGCACGAACCAGACGTCGTGGAGTTCCATGACTCAGATCAACTCCTCAAGTCCTCAGTACGAGAAGGCCATCGGGCGGTCGGCGTCCTCGGAGTCGTGGCCGCCGATCTTCGTGGGTGGGTTCAGGTCGTCGTCCGTCAGGTCGGGCGGTCCCGCCTTGACGTACTTCACGAGCAGCTTGACCTCGACGACGGCGAGCGCCGCGTAGAGCAGGGTGAAGACGATCATCGAGGTGAGCACCTCGCCCTGCGACGTACCGGGGGAGACGGCGTCGGCGGTGCGCAGCACCCCGTACACCACCCAGGGCTGCCGGCCGGTCTCGGTGAAGATCCAGCCCCAGGAGTTGGCGATCAGCGGGAAGAGCATCGTCCACAGGGCGACGAGCCAGTACATGTGCGCGAAGCGCGGGCCGAGCGCCTTGTTGCGGAAGAGCACGAGATTCGGCACCTCGTCCTCGCCGGTCCGCATGGCCTTCGGCAGCAGGAACTTCCGCCGGGTCAGCCAGAGTCCGAGGAGGCCGATGCCCAGCGACGCCATGCCGAAGCCGATCATCCAGCGGAAGCCCCAGTACGCGAGAGGGATGTTGGGCCGGTAGTCGCCGGGCCCGTACTTCTCCTGCTCCGCCTTCTGGACGTCGTTGATGCCGGGCACGAAGGACTCGAAGTCGCTGTGCGCGAGGAAGGACAGCAGGCCGGGGATCTCCAGGGCGACCTTGTTGTGCCCCTCGTCCACGTCCCCGTAGGCGAAGAGCGAGAACGGCGCGGGCGCCTCGCCGTCCCACAGTGCCTCGGCGGCGGCCATCTTCATCGGCTGCTGCTCGTACATGATCTTGCCGAGCGTGTCGCCGCTGACGGCGGTGAGCAGGCCGGCCGTCACGAGGGTGACGAGGCCCAGGCGCAGCGAGGACCGCATGACGGGGATGTTCTCGCGGTGCTTCTTGCTCTTGCGTCGCGCGAGGTGGAATGCGGAGATGCCGACCATGAACGCGCCGCCGACCATGAAGGCCGCCGTCATGGTGTGGAAGAACTGGGCGAGCGCGGTGTTCTGCGTCAGCACGGCCCAGAAGTCGGTCAGCTCGGCCCGCCCGCGCTCCTCGTTGATCCGGTAGCCGACCGGGTGCTGCATCCAGGAGTTGGCCGCCAGGATGAAGTACGCGGAGAGGATCGTGCCGATCGAGACCATCCACATGCAGGCCAGGTGGATCTTCTTGGGCAGCTTGTCCCAGCCGAAGATCCACAGGCCGATGAAGGTGGACTCGAAGAAGAACGCGATCAGCGCCTCGAAGGCGAGCGGGGCGCCGAAGACGTCGCCCACGAAGCGCGAGTAGTCCGACCAGTTCATGCCGAACTGGAACTCCTGCACGATGCCGGTGACGACACCCATGGCGATGTTGATCAGGAAGAGCTTGCCCCAGAACTTCGTCGCCTTGAGGTACTTCGGGTTCGACGTCCGCACCCAGGCGGTCTCCAGGCCGGCGGTCAGCGCGGCGAGGGAGATCGTGAGGGGGACGAAGAGGAAGTGGTAGACGGTGGTGATGCCGAACTGCCATCGCGCGAGAGTCTCGGGGGCCAGTGCGATGTCCACGATGTCTCTCTCCTTCTCCTTACGGGCCCCTTGCCGGGGGCTGCAGCTTGCCCTATTGGTCCCGGTCAGAACGGGATGAGCCAGGAAACACGGACGCGCTTGTGAACGCGTTCACATTCACAAGCAAAAGTATGGCGCACGGCCCGACCGGATCTTCAAGGGGGGGGGTTCCCTTCGAACATCCCGCCGTGACCGCGCGCCGGAGCACGCCCTGCCCGGGCCCGCTACTGACCTTGTACGGGCCCGGTACGGGCCGCTCAGATCACGCCCGGATCCAGCTCAGATCTCCTTGCGGAACGACTCCGCCGTGTGCAGGAACAGGTCGTTCGCCTCGTACTCGCCGATCGTCACCCGCACCCCCTCGCCAGCGAACGGCCTGATCGTCACGCCCGCCCGCTCGCACGCCGCCGCGAAGTCCGTCGTACGCTCCCCCAGCCGCAGCCACACGAAGTTGGCGTGCGTCTCGGGCACCGTCCAGCCCTGCTCGCGCAGCGCGTCGTACACCCGGGTGCGTTCACCGACCAGCGACCCCACGCGCCCCAGCAGTTCGTCCTCGGCGCGCAGCGAGGCGACCGCCGCGTCCTGTGCGATCTGGCTCACACCGAAGGGCACGGCGGTCTTGCGCAGCGCCGCGGCCACCGGCTCGTGGGCGATGGCGAAGCCGACGCGCAGCCCCGCGAGGCCGTACGCCTTGGAGAAGGTCCGCAGCACGGCGACGTTGGGCCGCTCCCGGTAGATCTCGACCCCGTCGGGGACATCCGTGTCGCGGATGAACTCGCGGTACGCCTCGTCCAGCACCACCAGGACATCGCTGGGCACCCGGTCGAGGAACCGTTCCAGCGCGGCCCGGCGTACCACGGTGCCGGTGGGGTTGTTGGGGTTGCAGACGAAGATCATCCGAGTCCGGTCGGTGATCGCGTCCGCCATCGCGTCCAGGTCGTGCCGCTCGTCCGCGTCCAGCGGCACCTTCACCGACGTGGCGCCCGAGATCTGCGTGATGATCGGGTACGCCTCGAAGGACCGCCAGGCGTAGATCACCTCGTCGCCGGGCCCGGAGGTGGCCTGAAGCAGCTGCTGGGCGACGCCCACGGAGCCGGTGCCGGTGGCGAGATGCGAGACGGGCACCCCGAAACGGTCGGCCAGCTCGCTCATCAGCCCGGTGCACGCCATGTCGGGGTAGCGGTTGAACGCGCCGGCCGACGCCAGCACGGTCTCCATCACGCCGGGCAGCGGCGGGTAGGGGTTCTCGTTGGACGACAGCTTGTACGCGACGGGCCCGTCGGCCGCCGCCGCCTTGCCCGGCTTGTAGGTGGGAATGCCGTCCAGCTCGGCGCGCAGCTTCGGGCTCGTCTCGCTCACCGCGGGTCCTCCTCGGGCGTTCTGGGTGTTCTCGTGTGTTCCGGGAGTCGTACACATGATCGGCTCACCTCATCCGGATGCGCCAATACTGCTCACCTTAAGAGGATTGCCGAGCCCTGCGAATACCCGTCCCGGCACCAGCCTCCGAAGGAGCCGCCGAGGCAACGGGGAACGGGCCCGGAGCCGGGCCCTGACAGGGGGAGCGCCTGCCACCCTGGCGCGCGCCGGTGGCTCACTCCGTGGCGCGCATCCCTCGTGGGGGTGAGTTGAGACCTCTTCGAAACATCGGACACTCGCCAGGCCCATCCAGCTCCACGCTTGACAGACAACAACCGAATCGCTCAACGACCTTGATTTCCATACCGATTGAGCGTTGTTGATCATGCAGAAACGTGACTCCTGGGAGGTGAATATGCGACCGGCCTTACCACCTTGATGAGCCCTACTATCGGCTCGCCATGACACCAGCAGGGAAACACCAGGTGAGCCGGACGGACACAACCCGCCGGGGCAGCCGGCAAGGTCGGGCGGGCATCCGGGACGTGGCCGCCGCAGCCGGTGTCTCCATCACGACCGTCTCCGACGCGCTCAACGGCAAGGGACGCTTACCCGACGCCACACGCCGCCATGTCCGAGAAGTCGCCGAGCGGCTGGGCTACCGCCCATCCGCGGCGGCCCGAACCCTCCGTACGGGCAAGTCAGGACTGATCGGCCTGACCGTGACCACGTACGGGGATGAACCTTTCACCTTCACCGAATTCGCCTACTTCGCCGAGATGGCCCGGGCCGCGACCTCCGCGGCGCTCGCCCGCGGCTACGCCCTCGTCATCCTCCCCGCCACCTCCCGCCACGACGTCTGGTCGAACGTCGCACTCGACGGCACCGTCGTCGTCGACCCCTCCGACCACGACCCGGTCGTCACCGAACTCGTCCGCCAGGGCCTGCCCGTCGTCTCCGACGGCCGCCCGGCCGGCACCCTCCCCGTCACCGCCTGGGTCGACAACGACCACGAGGCCGCCGTACTCGACCTGCTCGACCATCTCGCCGCGGCCGGCGCCCGCCGGATCGGGCTGCTCACCGGGACCACGACCGACACGTACACCCGGCTCTCCACCACCGCCTATCTGCGCTGGTGCGAGCGGGTCGGACAGGACCCGGTCTACGAGTCCTACCCCGCGCACGACCCCTGCGCCGGGGCCGTCGCCGCCGACCGGCTCCTCGCCAGACCGGACCGGCCCGACGCGGTGTACGGGCTCTTCGACCCCAACGGCACCGACCTGCTCGCCGCCGCGCGGCGGTACGGCCTGCGGGTGCCCGAGGACCTGCTGCTGGTGTGCTGCAGCGAGTCCACCGTGTACGCGACCACAGAACCGCCCATCACCACGCTGTCGCTCAAGCCGCGCCGTATCGGCACCGCCGTCGTACAGCTCCTCATCGACGCCATCGAGGGGATCGACACCGGGCGGCCCGTGGAGCAGGTGATACCCACGGAGCTGATCGTGCGGACCTCCTCCCAACGGCGCCCGCCCCGCACCACGGTGAGCGCTCCGCGGTCTCCCGCCAGGGACTGACGCCGGGGCCGGTCCGGCCCGGCCCCGTGGTGCCGCCGCCGGCTCCCGTCCGAGTCCGAGTGCGAGCGACACGAACGGGATCCGGAGGGAGCAATTCGGGTGATCCGTGTGAAAACGGCCGATGAAACGTGGGTGGAATCGGATTGACCACCCCTGGTGCGTCACACAGGGGTGGCTGCATTCCTATGATGGGCGCACGACACCGAGGACCTACCCCTACCTCCGGTGGGGATGTCCCCGCCCGGCCAGGCGGGCCCGAGAGGTGTACGCCAGGCGCGACGGTGGTGGAGGGGTCGATGACGCAGGGGGCCGGGACCGGTCAGGGACCCGTGGTGCGGACGGCGACGTTGCGCGATTTCCGGGTACCGCCGTACACACAGGTTCCCGCGCCGCCCGAACAGGCGGTGCCGGGCGGTGAGTCGGGGCAGCCCGGCGGGTCCGCGCCGCAGGCGGTCGCGGTGGTGTCCGTGACGGCGGCGGTGCCGCTGCTGGCCGAGCAGAACAGCTCCCCGGGCCGCCTGAGCATCACGCCCAGCATCGATCCGCGCAGCTTCGTCGGTACGCTCCCCGGCGCCCCGGCCATGGCCACCGCACCGGCCGCGCCCGAACTGGCGGCGCCCGTCGCGCCCGTGGAGCCCGTCGCGGCGCCCGTCGCCGACGCCACGCCCTCCGTGCACCCGGGTAACGCCCTCCCGCACGACGAGATCCCGGAGGGCTACACCCCCACCGAGCGCGACCTCCCGGTCATCAGCCGCGCCGACACCGCGCGGGTCCTGGTCGAGCCGGCCGAGAGCCCGGCCGCCCCGGACGGTCTCGGCCCCCTCTACGTCGTCGGCGACGTCCACGGCTATCTCGACGAACTCGTCGCCGCCCTCGCCGAACAGGGCCTCATCGACGAGGCGGGCAGCTGGGCCGCCGGCAACACCCGCCTGTGGTTCCTCGGCGACTTCACCGACCGGGGCCCCGACGGTGTCGGCGTCATCGACCTGGTCATGCGGCTCTCCGCCGAGGCCGCCGCCGCCGGCGGCTACTGCAAGGCCCTGATGGGCAATCACGAACTGCTGCTGCTCGGCGCCAGGCGCTTCGGCGACACCCCCGTCAACTCGGGGGCGGGCACCGCCACCTTCCAGGCCGCCTGGCTGCTGAACGGCGGTCAGAAGACGGACATGGAGCGCCTCCAGGACGTCCACCTCCAGTGGATGTCCCGGCTCGACGCCCTGGTCGAGGAGGACGGGCATCTGCTGATGCACTCCGACACGACCGCGTATCTCGACTACGGCACCACGATCGAGGACGTCAACGACAACGTCCGCGCCATCCTCACCCGCAACGACGCCGACGAGTGCTGGGACATCTTCCGCAAGCTCACCAAGCGCTTCGCGTTCCGTGACGGCGGCGGCCCGGAGGCGGCCAGGGAACTGATGGCCGCGTACGGCGGCGGACGTATCGTCCACGGCCACAGCCCGATTCCGTATCTGCTCGGCGAGGTCGGCACCGAGGACGCCTCGGACGGCGAGGAGGACTCCGGACCGGTGGTCGACGGCCCGCACGTGTACGCGGACGGGCTGGCCATCGCCATGGACGGCGGAGTGACCATGGCCGGAAAGCTTCTGGTCGTACAGCTCCCGTTGCATAACTGAACAGAGTGGGGGCAGGTGTTTTCGGTGAACCCCCTGTCACCCCGTGCCTTAACCGCTCTACCATCGGCTCATCCGTAGCAGGCTCTCCTCCGTTTTCGCCCATCGTCCGCTCCGAGCGGACAATCCGGCCCTACGGAGCATCGGGGGATGCACATGAACAGCGCTCCGCATCTGCTGAACGAGGATCGCGCCGATTTCGAGCGGATTCTCGACGAGACGCTGCGCCATGCGCACGACCGTCCGGGTCTGGCCGATGTCGGACGGCGGCTCAACACCGAACAACTGCGCACGATGGCTCTGGGCGCGATGTCCGCGATAGCCGCCATGGCGGCGCCCGAGTACGAGCACTTCGCCAAGGTCCGGGAGGAGTTCCGTACCCCGGCCGACGCCCCGTTGGGCGACTCCGTACTGACTCCGGCGGCGGACGGGCCGGGTGAGACCGGTGCGGGTCTCGCCGCCGTCGTCGCCGTCCTGGTGCCGGCCCTGGCGGGTGCGGCGGCCGTGGTCTTCCTGCTCGTCGGCTCGCTGCTGCGGCTGCTCAGCCCGGCGCCCGCCTTCGCCGGCACGCTGCTGACCGTCGGCTGGTTCTTCTGCGCCGTCACGGCCGTCGGCCTCGCCGTCGCTGGGGCCGGGCTGTTGATCACGGCCCTGCGCAACGCGTCGACCCAGGTCCCGGCGGGTGAGACGGACGGCTCGTGGCCCGACGAGGTGTCACGGGCCCGCGAGGCGTGGCGCGTGGCCGTGCTGGAACGCGGCATTCTGCCGTTCCTGCGGGAGGCCCTGGCCGCGCCCGACGTGGAGCCCGCGCCGAAGGCCCGGCCGGCGCAGCATCTGCCCAAGATGGGCTACAGCCGCCCGAACTTCTCCAGCCCCGGCGACGGCGCGTCGACGGGCCAGCGCCCGACGTTCTCCAGCCCGGACTTCTCCAGCCCCGACTACGGCGGCCCCGAGCACCGGCCGGAATGAGCCACGCGGGCACGGCACGCGCCCCGGGCGACGACTTCCGGCCAGTCCCGCCGGGACCACTCGGACCTTGACGGTGGTGGGAGCCTCACCGGCCCCCACCACACAGTCGACGCGTCAGTCTGCCAGCGGCAGATACACCCGGTTGCCGCTCGCCGCGAATTCCTTCGACTTGGCCGCCATACCCGCCTCGATCTCGTCCTGCGAACCGCCGTGGTCACGCCGGATGTCGTGCGAGATCTTCATCGAGCAGAACTTCGGTCCGCACATCGAGCAGAAATGCGCGGTCTTCGCGGGCTCGGCCGGCAGTGTCTCGTCGTGGAATTCACGCGCCGTGTCCGGATCGAGCGCCAGATTGAACTGGTCCTCCCAGCGGAATTCGAACCGGGCGTCCGACAGCGCGTCGTCCCATTCCTGCGCCCCCGGATGCCCCTTGGCCAGATCCGCCGCGTGTGCCGCGATCTTGTAGGTGATGACACCGGTCTTCACGTCGTCGCGGTTCGGCAGGCCCAGGTGCTCCTTGGGCGTCACGTAGCAGAGCATCGCCGTTCCCCACCAGGCGATCATCGCCGCGCCGATGCCGGAGGTGATGTGGTCGTACGCCGGGGCGACGTCCGTCGTCAGCGGGCCGAGCGTGTAGAACGGCGCCTCCTCGCAGATCTCCTGCTGGAGGTCGATGTTCTCCTTGATCTTGTGCATCGGGACATGGCCCGGCCCCTCGATCATGGTCTGCACGTTGTGCCGCTTGGCGATGGTGTTCAGCTCACCCAGCGTCCGCAGTTCGGCGAACTGCGCCTCGTCGTTGGCGTCGGCGATCGAGCCGGGGCGCAGGCCGTCGCCGAGGGAGTACGTCACGTCGTACGCCGCGAGGATGTCGCACAGCTCCTCGAAGTTCTCGTACAGGAACGACTCCTGATGGTGCGCCAGACACCACGCGGCCATGATCGAGCCGCCGCGCGAGACGATGCCGGTCTTGCGGCGGGCCGTCAGCGGCACGTACCGCAGCAGCACCCCCGCGTGGACGGTCATGTAGTCGACGCCCTGCTCGGCCTGTTCGATCACCGTGTCCTTGTAGATCTCCCAGGTCAGCTCCTCGGCCTTGCCGTCGACCTTCTCCAGCGCCTGGTAGAGCGGCACGGTGCCGATGGGGACGGGGGAGTTGCGCAGCACCCACTCGCGGGTGGTGTGGATGTTGCGGCCGGTGGACAGGTCCATGACCGTGTCGGCGCCCCACTTGGTGGCCCAAGTCATCTTGTCCACCTCCTCCTCGATGGAGGAAGTGACCGCAGAGTTCCCGATGTTGGCGTTGACCTTCACCAGGAACCGCTTGCCGATGATCATCGGCTCGATCTCGGGATGGTTGACGTTGGCCGGCAGTACGGCGCGGCCCGCGGCGATCTCGTCGCGTACGACCTCGGGCGCGACGTTCTCCCTGATGGCGACGTACTCCATCTCCGGGGTGATGTCCCCGCGCCTGGCGTACGCGAGTTGGGTCACCGCCTGCCCGGGGCGGCCCCGGCGCGGCTGGCGCGGGCGGCCGGGGAAGACCGCGTCCAGATTGCGCAGTCCGCCGCGCGGTGAGGTGTGCTTGAGGCCGTCGTCCTCGGGGCGGACGGGGCGGCCCGCGTACTCCTCGGTGTCGCCGCGGCCGATGATCCAGTTCTCCCGGAGCGGTGCGAGCCCGCGCCGTACGTCGGTCTCGACGGTGGGGTCGGTGTACGGCCCCGATGTGTCGTACAGCGTCACGTCGTTGCCGTTGGTGAGGTGCACCTGACGGACCGGCACCCGGAGATCGGGGCGGGAACCCGCCACGTACCCCTTGTGCCAGCCGATGGGCCTGTCCTCGCCCGTGGGGTCGGAGGCAGACGTGTGTGTGTCCTGAACGGTCATGGAGACCTACTCCCTACGCCGGCATTACCCGGTAACAGGTTCGGCGGTCGACGCAGCTCAGGGATCCGGGGAAGCCCCGGAACTCCACAGTCAGCGCCCTCTCAGCCCGGTGCTCCGAGCTCCCGCGTGTGTAAAGGCACCACCACGCTAACGCCATGCCGGGCGTGCTGAACAGAGGGCCTCCGTCGTTCTTGCGATGATCGGTCGGTGACCTCATCCCAGCAGACCCCCGATCCGCACGGCCACTCGCACAGCCACGGGCCGGCCGCGCCGGTCTCCCAGCACCTGCGCAAGGTCATCGCCGCGGTGCTGATCCCCTTTGCGACGGCGGTCGTTGTCGGTCTTGCCGTGCTCTGGCCCGGCGGCGCCCCGGCGCACGAACGCACCGGTGTCGGCTTCGACCGGCAGACCCAGCAGGGCGAGGTGGTGAAGATCGAGAAGGTCGACTGCAAGGACGTGAACGCCGCCCAGGTCCCGCCGACGGGCGACACCACGACGCCGGAGGGGCGTGAGGCGCAGCGCGCCCAGACCGGGGACTGTGTGAAGGCGACGGTCGAGGTGAAGACCGGCAAGGACAAGGGGCGCCGGTTCGTCGAGGTCGTCCAGCCGGACGCGC
This sequence comes from Streptomyces niveus, assembly GCF_001723055.1. Classification (GTDB taxonomy): domain Bacteria; phylum Actinomycetota; class Actinomycetes; order Streptomycetales; family Streptomycetaceae; genus Streptomyces; species Streptomyces niveus. The sequence goes on along the minus strand of NZ_MDCR01000290.1, from coordinate 817 downwards.
CCCGGCAGTTTCACGTGAAACAGGGGGTCGTGGTGGCCTATGCCCCTGACGCGCCCCGGGATCTGCAGTACTCGGTCACGGACGTGGACCGCACGGTGCCGATGGCGGTGCTGGCCGGGATCTTCGCGCTGGCGGTGATTCTGGTGGGGCGGCTGCGCGGGCTGATGGCTCTGATCGCGCTGGTCATCTCGTTCGCCGTACTGACGCTGTTCATCCTGCCGGCGATCCTTCAGGGTTCGAATCCGCTGATCGTCGCGATCGTCGGGGCGAGCGCCATCATGCTGATCGCGCTGTATCTGTGCCACGGTCTGACGGCCCGTACGTCGGTGGCCGTCCTCGGCACGCTGATCTCGCTGCTGCTGATCGGGCTGCTGGGCTCGCTGTTCATCGGCTGGGCGAGCCTGACGGGCAACACCGACGACAACACCGGGCTGATCCACGGGCTGTTCCCGGAGATCGACATGAGCGGTCTGCTGCTGGCGGGCGTCATCATCGGATCGCTCGGTGTGCTCGACGATGTGACGGTCACCCAGACGTCGGCGGTGTGGGAGCTGCGTCAGGCGGATCCGACCATGGGGCCGCGCGCGCTCTACCGGGCCGGGATCCGGATCGGACGCGACCACATCGCGTCGGTGGTCAACACGCTCGTACTGGCGTACGCGGGCGCGGCGCTGCCGTTGCTGCTGCTCTTCACGATCGCGGAGTCGAGCGTGGGGACGGTGGCCACCAGTGAGCTGGTGGCCGAGGAGATCGTACGGACCCTGGTGGGGTCCATCGGCCTGGTCGCGTCGGTGCCGGTGACGACGGCGCTGGCGGC
>NZ_MDCR01000029.1 GCF_001723055.1 Streptomyces niveus | reverse complement strand
CCGGTGCGACGGCCACTCTTGGTGTACGGGTCGAGCAGCCCACGGAGCTTGTCGGCATTCGCGTTCGTGAGGTCGATCTCGTAGGTCTTGCCGTCCAGCGCGAACGTGACGGTCTCGTCCGCCTCGCCACCGTCGAGGTCGTCAACAAGAAGGACCTGAACCTTCTGTGCCACCGGTTTTCCTTTCATCGAAAATGCAGTACGCCGAAAGGAAACCGCTTTTCTCAGGAAAACACAAACCCCCGGCAGAGGTTCTGTAGCACAAGAACACGGGAAACGTGCGCGATTCGGACATAGGGATCGGGGTTCTTCAGCCGCTCACAGGTGCAGAAGCATCCGGCTGTTACCCAAGGTGTTCGGCTTCACCCGTTCGAGACCGAGGAACTCGGCGACACCCTCGTCATAGGAACGCAGCAGCTCGCTGTAGACATCTCCGTCGACAGGAGTCTCACCGATCTCCACGAAGCCGTGCTTGATGAAGAAGTCGACTTCGAAGGTCAGACAGAATACGCGCCGCACACCGAGCCACCGGGCGGTCTCCAACAACTTGTCGAGCACATGGCGTCCGACACCGTCTCCCCGGAAGCGGGGATCCACCGCGAGTGTGCGCACTTCGGCGAGGTCTTCCCACATCACATGGAGTGCGCCGCAGCCGACGACCGTCGCGTCGTCGCCGCGTTCGGCGATCCAGAACTCCTGGATGTCCTCGTAAAGAGTCACGGTCGCTTTGTCGAGCAGGATGCCTTGGCTCACGTACGGGTCGACGAGACGACGGACCGCGGACACATCGCTCGTCCTGGCCCGGCGGACGGTGATGGCATTTGCCGAGGCTTTCGGATCCCCAGAGGACATGACTGGACGCTATCGCCCTGCTGGATGCTCTCGGTCGGCGCCCTCGGACGGGACTTCACCCGGCACTTCGGACGGGACTTCGGGAGGCACTTCAGGAGGCACTTCGGGGGCCGCTTCCCGCGAGGCTTCCGGCGCGGTCTCCGGTGAGGTCTCCGACGCGGCCTCGGGGATCACTTCCGGCCGGTCGCGCTGCACCATACGGACGGCGTCCTCCAGGGCGTCGCGCTGCGTCGGCGACATCATCCCGAAGAAGGCGACAAGAGCGGCGGCCGGGTTGTCACTCTTCGACCAGGCTTCGTTCATCAGCGCCGCCGCGTAGGCGGCGCGGGTGGAGACCGCCGTATATCGATAGGCGCGGCCGTCGACTTCCCTGCGTACCCAGCCCTTCTGATGGAGATTGTCCATTACGGTCATGACTGTCGTGTAGGCGATGGACCGTTCCCGCTGAAGGTCTTCGAGGACTTCCCGGACGGTGACCGGACGGTTCCATTGCCAGACGCGACTCATGACGGCGTCTTCCAGGTCTCCCAATTGGCGGGGCACATCGTCACCATAGTGCGCGATGTCCGAATGGCCGGTTATTGACGTTACAAAAAGGACGTACGACGTGGCGGAAGTCGTACGTCCTGATCTACGGCGGCGGAACCGTCAGGCGCCGGAGGGGGTGCCGCCCTGCTGCTCCACGGCCTCGGCGCGGGCGATCGCCGCGTCGACGGCCGCGTCCTCCTTCGCCTTGTTGTCCCCGCCCTGGCTCTTGACGATCGTCACGACCAGGCCGATGAAGAAAGCGGCCATCACCACGGGCGGTACGAGAGCGGATACGTAGTCCATGGCCCAAGAGTAGCTAGCCGACGGCCCGCCGCTCCGGCGGGGGCGCGGGCTTCCGGCGTGGCGGGAAGACCTCGGACGGCTTGGGCATCGGGCGCTCGGTGCCGGGGCGCCCGGGGGACGCCGGGCGGCGGGGCGGCGCGGGCTGCTTCCCCGGCGCCTTCCCGGGCTCCTCCTTGGGAGGCTCCTGGTCGGCCGCGGCGCGGCCCCCCTGGAGCGCGAGCAGCCGGGTACGGGGCGCGGGGGCGGCGGGTGAGCGGCCGGCGAGCCGGGCGCGTACGGAGTTCTCGGCGGCCCGTTGGCAGCGGTCGAGCAGCGCGGCGGCGACGGGTCGGGCGCGCAGGGTGCGCAGTGCCATGAGGTCCTCCGGGCGGGGGTCGTACCCGGCGGCCAGGGCGTCCTGGAGAAGCTCCAGATAGCCGGCGGCCGAGCCGGGAAGCGCGGCACGGTAGCGGGCGAGGTCGGCGAGGAGGAACGCGCGCAGCCTGCCCGCCTCGCGGACGGCCTCGTCCACGGATTCGGCGAGGCGCAGGCAGGCCTGGACGTCCTCGTCGGGGAGGGGAGCGGGCTGGAGGGCTACGGCGAGGGCGCCTCGGAGCACACGCAACTCGTCTGCGCCGAACGCCATGCCGCCGCGGGATCCGTAGGGCGTGGGCATGAGGTGACGATACTCACGAACCGCACAAAATCGTCTAAACGCGACAGCTGCGGCGCGGCGGCATGTCGGGCGTCACCTGGGGCGACCCGGGCCGCCCCGGTCGCCGGACGGGCCGTCCGGCGACCGGGGGTGTGACCGGCCGGAGCTACATGCGCGAGACGTTGCGCTCGTACACCAGTCGCAGCCCGATCAGCGTCAGCCAGGGCTCGTGCTCGTCGATCACCGTCGCCTCGCCGAGGATGATCGGCGCCAGGCCGCCCGTCGCGATCACGGTCACCTCGCCCGGGTCCTCGGCCAGCTCGCGGGCCATCCGGGTCACGACCCCGTCGACCTGGCCGGCGAACCCGTACACGATGCCCGACTGCATCGCCTCGACCGTGTTCTTGCCGATGACGCTGCGCGGCCTCGCCAGTTCGATCTTGCGCAGCTGGGCGCCCTTGATGCCGAGCGCCTCCACGGAGATCTCGATGCCGGGCGCGATGACCCCGCCGGTGTACTCCCCGCGCGCGCTGACGGCGTCGAACGTGGTGGCCGTGCCGAAGTCAACGACGACCGCCGGACCGCCGTACAGCTCGACGGCGGCGACCGAGTTGATGATCCGGTCGGCGCCGACCTCCTTCGGGTTGTCCACCAGGATCGGGACGCCGGTCTTGATGCCCGGCTCGACCAGGACGGCGGGGACGTCCCCGTAGTAGCGGCGGGTCACCTCGCGCAGTTCGTGCAGGACGGAGGGCACGGTGGAACAGATCGCGATGCCCTCGATGCCGTCGCCCAGCTCGTCACCGAGCAGCGGGTGCATCCCCATGAGTCCCTGAAGGAGGACGGCGAGTTCGTCGGCCGTACGGCGCGCGTCGGTGGACACGCGCCAGTGCTCGACGATCTCCTCGCCGTCGAAGAGACCGAGCACGGTGTGCGTGTTGCCGACGTCGATGGTGAGCAGCATCAGACGCTCGCCTCGCGCAGGTCGAGGCCGATGTCGAGGATCGGGGAGGAGTGCGTGAGGGCGCCGACGGCGAGGTAGTCCACGCCGGTCTCGGCGTACGCGCGGGCGTTCTCCAGGGACAGCGTGCCGGACGATTCCAGCACCGCCCGGCCGGCGACGAGCGCGACGGCCTCCGCGGTCTGGGCCGGGGTGAAGTTGTCCAGCAGGATCAGATCGGCGCCCGCGTCGAGGACCTCGCGGACCTGCTGGAGCGTGTCGGTCTCCACCTCGATCGCCAGGTCGGGGAACTGGTCCCGTACGGCCTTGAACGCCTCCGCGACCCCGCCGGCCGCCACCACGTGGTTGTCCTTGACGAGCGCGGCGTCCGAGAGCGACATCCGGTGGTTGACGCCGCCGCCGCAGCGCACCGCGTACTTCTCCAGGGCGCGCAGACCGGGCGTCGTCTTACGGGTGTCGCGGACCTTCGCGCCGGTGCCTTCGAGCGCGTCGGCCCACGCGCGCGTGGCGGTCGCGATGCCGGAGAGCCTGCACAGGAGGTTGAGCGCGCTGCGCTCGCCCGTGAGGAGGTCACGGGTGCGGGTGGTGACGCTGAGGAGCTTCTGGCCGGCCTCGACGCGGTCGCCGTCCTCGACGTGCCGCTCGACCTCGAAGTCCTCCGTACAGACGAGGGACAGGACGGCCTCGGCGACGCGCAGTCCGGCGACCGTGCCGCTCTTGCGGGCGGTGAAGTCGCCGGTGGCGACGGCGTCGGCGGGGACGGTCGCCACGCTCGTCACGTCCAGGCCGTGGTCGAGGTCCTCGCCGATGGCGACGTGCGCGATGTCCTCGACCTGGACGGGGTCGAGCCCGGCCTCGGCCAGCAGGGCGGCGAGCGCGGGGTCGAGCCCGCACTCAAGGGAGTCCTCGCCGTCGGAGCCGTCGGAACAGCCGCAGCCGTCGCCGCAGCCCCCGGCGGCGGACGCCGGGGCGCCGATCTGGATGAGCGGTACGTCCACGGCCTCGGGGCGTGGACTGTCTTCGGGCGTGCTCACGGTGACGGCTCCCTGGGGACTGGGGGATCTACGGGATGTACGGCGGGAAAAGCGGGGGTCGCTGTCCGGCTCAGCTCCAGGGCGCGGCCCGAACCGAGGCGTACGACGAGATGGCGGCGCCAGTCGGTTTCGTCCCGCTCGGGGAAGTCCTCGCGCCAGTGGCAGCCGCGGGTCTCCTCACGCTCCAGGGCGGCGGCCACGAGGACCCGGGCGACGCACAGGAGGTTGGAGGTCTCCCACGACTCGACGCCCGGCTGGGCGGGCTTTCCGGGGCCTGCGGGGTCCGCGGGACGCAGCGCGTCCTGGTACACGGCCTCCAGGGCCTCGGCGGCCACGCCCAGGCTGGTGGCGGACCTGAGGACGCTCGCGCCTTCGGACATGATCCGCTGGATCCTCAGGCGTGCCTCGGGTGCGATGAGCGGCAGCACCGCGGCGGACTCGGCCCGTGCCGCCGCGGGCCGGACGGCGGGCGGCGCGGGGCGGGGCGCCGCCGCGACCGCGGCGATGTCGGCCGCGATGCGCTCGGCGAACACCAGCCCTTCGAGCAGGGAGTTGGACGCCAGCCGGTTGGCGCCGTGCACGCCCGTGCAGGCCACCTCGCCGCACGCGTACAGGCCCGGCACGGTCGTACGGCCGCGCAGGTCGGTGCGGACGCCGCCGGAGGCGTAGTGCGCGGCGGGGGCGACCGGGATCGGCTCGGTGACCGGGTCGATGCCGTGGGCTCGGCAGGCGGCGAGGATCGTGGGGAAGCGGGTGGCCCACATGTCGGCGCCGAAGTGTCTGGCGTCCAGATACATGTTCTCGGCGCCCTGCTCCCGCATCCGGCGCATGATGCCCTTGGCGACGATGTCGCGCGGCGCCAGCTCGGCGAGTTCGTGCTGGTCGAGCATGAAGCGGACACCGTCGGCGTCCACGAGATGGGCGCCCTCGCCCCGTACCGCCTCGGACACCAGCGGCTGCTGGCCCTCCGATCCGGCGCCGAGGAAGAGCACCGTCGGGTGGAACTGGACGAACTCGATGTCGGAGACCTCCGCCCCGGCGCGGAGCGCGAGGGCCACGCCGTCGCCGGTGGAGACGGGCGGGTTGGTCGTCGCGGAGAAGACCTGCCCCATGCCGCCGGTGGCCAGGACGACGGCGGGGGCGCGGACGGCGCCGACGCCGTCGTGCTGGCCCTCGCCCATCACATGGAGGGTGACGCCGGAGGTGTTGCCGTGCTCATCCGTAAGGAGGTCGAGGACCAGCGCGTTCTCGACCGTACGCAGGGCCGCGTCGCGCACCGCGTCCACCAGGGCGCGGGAGATCTCCGCGCCGGTCGCGTCGCCTCCCGCGTGGGCGATACGGCGGCGGTGGTGACCGCCCTCGCGGGTCAGCTGGAGATCGCCGGTCTCCGAGGTGTCGAAGCGCGCGCCGGTGCCGATCAGACGGCGTACGGCGTCGGGGCCCTCGGTGACCAGGGTGCGTACGGCCTCCTCGTCGCAGAGGCCCACGCCCGCCACGAGGGTGTCGCTCAGGTGCTGTTCGGGGGTGTCGCCCTCGCCGAGCGCGGCGGCGATCCCGCCCTGAGCCCAGCGCGTGGAGCCGTCGTCGAGGCGGGCCTTGGTGACGACGACGGTCCTCAGTCCGGCCGCCGTACAGCGCAGCGCGGTGGTGAGTCCGGCGACACCGGAGCCGACGACGACCACGTCGGCGTCGATGGCCCAGCCGGGCACGGGCGCGGTGAGCTGGATGCCGGCCGGCAGGGCGGGACCCGGCTCCGGTGCGGACTCGGCGGTCACTGGGCGGCTCCGAACGTCAGGGGGATGTTGTCGATCAGCCGCGTCGTGCCGACCCGCGCGGCCACGGCGAGGATCGCCTCGCCGGTGTGGTCGTCGGCGACCTCGGTGAAGTCGGCGGGGTCCACGAGGGCGAGGTAGTCGACCGTGAAGGAGAGGCTGTCCCTGACCGCCTGGTCGAGGACGACGCGGGCCGCCGACCGTACGGCGTGCGCGCCGCAGCCGGGCGTCCGGGGCGTACGTGAGGCGGCCTGCGCCACGGCGTGGGAGTCGGCGGCGGCCCGGACCTCGCCGAGCGCGGAGAGGGCCGCCGCGCGGGCCGTGGGGGTGGGCGCGGACTCGGCGCGGGCGCGCAGCGCGTGCTGGGCGCCGAGGCGGTCGCGCGCGGCGAACAGCGCGCGGGAGAGCGCGAGCGCGGTCCGGCGTTCGGCGGTGGAGAGGAAACGGTTGCGGCTGGACAGCGCGAGGCCGTCCTCCTCACGGACCGTCGGCACACCGACGATCTCGACGGGGAAGTTCAGGTCCCGGGCCATCCGCCGGATCAGCGCCAGTTGCTGGGCGTCCTTCTGTCCGTAGAAGGCGACGTCGGGGCGGGTGAGGTGCAGCAGCTTCGCGACGACGGTGAGCATGCCGTCGAAGTGGCCGGGCCGCGCGGCGCCTTCGAGGCGCTCCCCCATGGGTCCGGCGGAGATCCGTACCTGGGGCGCGCCGCCCGGGTAGACCTCGTCGGCGGCCGGCGCGAACACGGCGTCGGCGCCCGCCGACTCGGCTGTCTTGAGGTCGTGTTCGAGGGTGCGGGGGTAGCGGTCGAGGTCCTCGCCCGCGCCGAACTGGAGCGGGTTGACGAAGACGGTGACGACGACGAAGCCGGCCGGGCCGACGTGCGCGCGGGCGGCGCGTACCAGCGCGGCGTGACCGTCGTGGAGGGCGCCCATCGTCATGACGACGGCGGTACGGACGGCGGGTGCCCTGTCCCGTACGGCGGCCGGCGCGGCGCCGTGCCGGGCGAGCAGTCCGTCCAGCTCCGCGCGCGTGGAGGCCAGTTCGAGGCTCATCGGTCGTCGCTCCCCCGGTGGTGGTCGCCGTCGGCGAGGACGTCCAGCAGGTCCTCCGCCAGCGCCGGCTTGAGCAGGCCGTGGGCGAGCGCCCGGTCGGCCGTCGTACGGGCCATCGCCAGATAGCCGGGCACGGCCGCGGGCGCGTGCTCGCGCAGCTCGGCGATGTGCGCGGCGACCGTGCCCGCGTCGCCGCGCGCCACGGGGCCGGTGAGGGCGGCGTCGCCGGAGCGCAGCGCGTTGTCGAGGGCGGCACCGAGGAGCGGGCCGAGCATCCTGTCCGGGGCCGTGACCCCCGCCTTGCCCAGCAGCTCCATGGACTGGGCGACCAGCGTGACCAGGTGGTTCGCGCCGAGCGCCAGGGCCGCGTGGTAGAGCGGGCGGGCGTCCTCCTCGATCCACTCGGGCTCGCCGCCCATCTCGATGACCAACGCCTCGGCGGCCAGGCGCAGTTCGTCGGGGGCCGTGACGCCGAAGGAGCAGCCCGCCAGCCGCTGGACGTCCACGGAGGTGCCGGTGAACGTCATCGCGGGGTGGAGCGCGAGCGGCAGCGCGCCCGCGTGCAGGGCGGGCGCCAGCACGTTCGCGCCGTACCGCCCCGACGTGTGGACGAGCAGCTGTCCCGGGCGGACGGCTCCGGTCTCGGCGAGCCCCTCGACCAGGCCGGGCAGCGCGTCGTCCGGGACGGTCAGCAGCACCAGTTCGGCGCGGGCGAGCACATCGGCGGGCGTCACGAGGGGCACGTCGGGAAGGAGGACGGCCGCCCTTCGTACGGAGGCGTCGGAGACGCCCGACGCGGCGACCGGGCGGTGCCCGGCGAGCTGGAGAGCGGCGGCCAGCGCCGGTCCGACGCGGCCGGATCCGACGACTCCGACCGTCAGCCGGGCGGGCCTGTCCCGTGGGTCACGAGGATCGGTGGGAGCTGATGATGCGTTCACGCGGTGGGGCCTTCCGTTCCAGTCCGCGACGGGTACCGGACGATTTCTCGCCATGCTACGCCAGCGTTTCGTGGCATTCCGCGACTGTCCACAGGCTGTGGGCGGCCCCGGAGAAACCGCTCGTCGGACCCGCTCGCCGTGGGCGATGATCGGTCCATGGCAGACACGAGCGAGCAGGACGAACGACGGCGGCGGCTGGCCGCCTGGCAGGCGTCGGGACGGACGTTGTGGCGCAACTCCGCCGACCGGTCCGTCGGTGAGCGGCTGGCCGCGCTGGCCGACGACGCGTCGTCGGTCTACGACCTGGACGAGTGGACGGACGTGTACGGCGGCGGGGTCGTCGCCGACCTGGAGAGCAAGGTGGCGGCCCTGCTCGGGTTCCCGGCCGCCGCGTTCTTCCCGACCGGGACCATGGCGCAGCAGGTGGCGCTGCGGTGCTGGGCGGGGCGCACCGGGAACGCGACCGTGGCACTGCACCCGCTGGCGCACCCGGAGGTGCACGAGGGCGGCGCCCTGTCGGCCGTCAGCGGCCTCCGTACGATCCACCCGACGTCCGAGCCCCGGCTGCCGACGGCCGACGAGATCCACGCGACGGACGAGCCGTTCGGCACGCTGATGCTGGAACTGCCGCTGCGCGACGCGGGGTACGTGCTGCCGACGTGGGACGAACTCGTCGCCGTGGTGGCGGCGGCGCGGGAGCGCGACGTGGTGGTGCACTTCGACGGCGCGCGGCTCTGGGAGTGCGTGACGCACTTCGGCCGGCCGCTGGAGGAGATCGCCGGGCTCGCGGACAGCGTGTACGTGTCGTTCTACAAGTCGCTGGACGGGCTGTCCGGGGCGATGCTCGTGGGGCCGTCGGCGATGGTCGAGGAGGCGCGGGTGTGGCGCCATCGGTACGGAGGGCAGGTCTTCCAGCAGTATCCGGCGGCGCTGTCCGCGCTGCTGGGGCTGGAGCGGGAGCTGCCGCGGCTGCCCTCGTACGTCGCGCACGCGCGCGTGGTCGCGGCCGCGCTGGCGGACGCCTTCGCGGAGCCGGCGGGTGCCGGGGCCGACGCGTCGCCGCCGCCGTGGTTCCGGGTGCACCCGCGGCAACCCCACACCCACCAGTTCCAGGTGTGGCTTCCGTACGACGCGCGCGTGCTGAGCGAGGCGGCGGTGCGGCAGGCCGAGGAGACGGGGGTGACGCTGTTCCGCCGCTGGTTCGACTCGGGCGCGGGGCCGCCGGGGGTGGCGATGACGGAGGTGACCGTCGGGTCGGCGGGGCTGGAGTGGACGGCGGACGACGTCCGGCAGGCCCTACGGGAGTTCCTGGCGCGCGTGGAGACGGAGCGGACCCGCGCCGACGGGCCCGCCGATTGACCGGGGCCGTCAATCGTCCGGCGCGTTGTCAGTGGCGCCGTGCAGCATGGGTGCATGAGCGTGACCATCGACATCACGGGGCTGCCCCACGAGCGGATCGTCTTCGGACCGTCCCCGCTCGCCGAGCTGGGCGCCGCCCTGCACGCCCTGTCCGAGCCCGGTCACCACGCCCGTCTCCACGGCTGGGTCACCTCCACGTCCGCCGGTCTGAAGCCCGAGCTGGCCGACCGGCTGCACGAGGCGGACTTCCTGTGGCGCTCCACCCGCGCCGACATCCTGCTGCCCGCCCGCCCCCGCGAGACGCTGGCCGAGGAGCTGGACGACCTCGACACGATGCCTGACGAGCAGTACGTGGCGGCGGCGCTGGAGATCTCCTGCGCCAGTCAGTACGACACGGGTGTGCCGTCACCGCTGGTCGACGCCGGGACGCGCGGGCGTGTGCTGGAGCTGGCGGCGGCGCGCGGGCCGCGCCAGTCCGCGTTCATCCGGCGCATGCTGGCCGACCCGCCCGCCGTCCGGGCGTGGATACGGCGGCTGCTGGAGGACTGCGACGAGGCGTTCTTCGCCGACACCTGGCGGCGTGTACGGGTCCAACTGGCCGCCGACGCCCGGCACAAGACCGAGCTGCTGCGGCGCAAGGGCCTCGCGGAGGCCGTCGCCGCCGTCTCGTCCGCCGTGTGTCTCCAGGAGACGGGCCCGGTCACCGCCGTCGTCGTGGACAAGCTCTCCTCGGGCCGCACGAGCGCCGCCGGATCGGGCCTGACCTTCCTGCCGACCGCCTTCGGCTGGCCGCATCTGCTGGCGCTGCACGCGCCCGGCTGGCAGCCGGTCGTGCAGTACCCGGTGGGCAGCCCGGAGCCGTCGGGCGGCGCGCCCTCCGTGGAGGAGGTCACGTTGCGCCTGGAGGCGATCGCGCATCCGATGCGGATGAGGCTCTGCCGGAGTCTGGCCCGTGGCTCGTACACGACGGGCGAGCTGGCCGACACGTACGGGATATCGGCCCCGGAGGTGTCCCGGCATCTGTCCGTCATGCGCAAGGCCGGTCTGCTGACGACCCGTCGCCGGGGGCGCTATGTGCTGCATCAGTTGGATGTGACCATCGTGGCCAGGCTCGGCAGCGACTTCCTTGAGGGCGTGCTGCGCTGACGTCCCGGCGCCCCCGGCAGCGCGTACTCAGTCGAAGCGGATGTGCTTGACGCCGGTCCAGGCCCGTCGCAGCCGGTGGCGGAGCGCGCCGTCGGTGTTCGGGGCCAGCCGCAGCCCCGCCGACGCGGCGACGGTGTCGGCGACCTGAGGGACCGTCACGTCGTCGGTACGGATGTGCTCGCCGAACTCCGGCCGGGACAGCCGCTCCAGACAGTGGTCCAGCTTGGCGACGGCGAAGCTCTCCCGCTTGAGCCCGAGCCCCAGCCCGCGTTCGGTGAGCCTCTTGAGGACGGTCTCCCGCCCGGCGAGCAGCGCGAAGTGGCGTACGTCGTGGCCCTCTTCGCGCAACCGGCCGATGATCTCCTCGAAGTAGCCGCCCTCGACGAGCGTCATGGGCGCGATCACCGTGCCCTCGTGCTCACGCAGCACCAGGTCGAGCACGTCGTGGACCCCCTGCCGCCAGGCGGGCAGGTCCTGGAAGTCCCCCCGGAGCCCTGCGGGCATCATGCGGTGCAGCCCGAACCCGACCCGCTCGGGGTCGCAGATCACGCTGCCCGGCAGCCGCCGCGCGATCTCGTGCGCGGTCTGCGTCTTCCCGCCGCCGAAGGGCCCGTTGATCCACAGGAGCATCAGAGGGCGCCGCCCCCGGCGCGCACCAGCCCCGACTCGTACGCGAGCACCACGACCTGCACCCGGTCGCGCAGGGCGAGCTTGGTGAGGATCCGGCCGACGTGCGTCTTCACGGTCGCCTCGGAGAGCACCAGCCGGGCGGCGATCTCGCCGTTCGACAGGCCCTGGGCGACCAGCAGCATGACCTCGCGTTCGCGGCCCGTCAGCCGCTCCAGCGCGCCGTCGGCAGCGTTGCTCTCCTTGGCGCTCGGCAGCATCGCCGAGAAGCGGTCGAGCAGCCGCCGTGTCGTGGACGGCGCGACGACCGCGTCCCCGCTGTGCACGGCGCGGATCGCGGTCAGCAGCTCGGACGGCGGCACATCCTTGAGCATGAAGCCGCTGGCGCCCGCCTTGAGCCCGGAGAAGGCGTACTCGTCGAGGTCGAACGTCGTCAGGATGAGCACCTTGGGCGCACCGGGCTCGGCGCAGATGCGCCGGGTCGCCTCCACGCCGTCCAGTCGCGGCATACGTACGTCCATGAGGACGACGTCCACGGCCGTGGTGCGCAGATTGTCGATCGCCTCCGCGCCGTCGCCCGCCTCCGCGACGACCTCCATGTCCGGCTGTGCGGCCAGCACCATGCGAAAACCGGTGCGCAGCAGCACCTGGTCGTCGACGAGCATCACGCGGATCGACATCGGCGGGTTCCTTGTCCGTTGGGTCCGGCAGTCGTAAGTCCGGCAGTCGTAAGTCCGGCAGTCATGGGTCGGTGGCAGGTCGCGTTCGGTACGTGGTTCAAAGCACGGGCTTCAGCGGCTCAATGCGCGGGCTTCAGTGGAAGCAGCGCGCTGATCCTGAAGCCGCCCCCCGGCCTCGGCCCCGCGTCGAGCGTGCCGCCGACCATGCCGACCCGCTCCCGCATCCCGATGAGACCGTGCCCCCGGCCGTCCGCGCCACCGTCCACGTACAGCTCGTGGCCCGCGCCGCGCCCGTCGTCCTCAACCAGAAGTCCGAGCCCGTCGTCGAAGTAGACCAGACGCACACTGGCCCCCACATCGGGTCCGCCGTGCTTGCGGCTGTTCGTCAGGGCTTCCTGCACGATCCGGTACGCGGTCAGCTCCACGCCGCTCGGCAGCGACCGGGGGGTGCCCTCGACCTTGAAGTCCACGGTGAGCCCCGCCGACCGCACCTGCTCGACCAGATCCTCTATCTGCCGGACGTCGGGCTGCGGCACGTACTCGCCGCTCTCCTTGACGTCCCCGGTCCGCAGCACACCGAGCAACCGGCGCATCTCCGCCAGCGCCTGCCGTCCGGTGCCGGAGATGGTCTCCAGGGCCTGCCTGGTCTGCTCGGGCGCGGTGTCCAGGACGTAGGCGGCGCCGTCGGCCTGCACGACCATCACCGACACGTTGTGCGCGACGACGTCGTGCAGCTCACGGGCGATCCGCGCGCGCTCCGCGGCGACGGCCACCTTGGCCTGCGCCTCGCGCTCCTTCTCCAGCCGGGAGGCGCGCTCCTCCAGCTGGGCGAAGTAGGCACGGCGCGTACGTACGGAGTCGCCGAGCACCCAGGCGAGTACGAAGGGCACGGCCAGCACGACGGTGAGGAAGATCTGGCCGGCGAAGCCGGCCTCGGGCGTGGGCCAGCGCAGCTGCGCCAGCGGCGCCGCGGCCAGACCGCCGATCAGCCCGAGCTGGACGGCCCAGCGCGGGCCGCCCCGCGCCGAGACCGTGTAGATGAGCGCCAGCATGGCGAAGTCGCTCGGATTGGACGGCACGTCCGCCAGGAGCTGCACCACTCCCAGCACGGCGACGGCCAGCAGCATCTTCTCGGGGGCCCGTCGCCGCAGTACGACGGTGAGCGACACCAGCAGGACGACCACCGTGGAGACGGCGGCGTGCGGGGTGCCGTCCGCCTCCGTCCCGACCCACAGCGCGGAAAGCCCGACGAGGACCACAGCCCAGAAGCTGTCGACGCCCGTCGGGTGTCTGCGGAGAAAATCGTAGAGGCGCTGCACGTAACCCAGCGTAGGGAAGCGGAAGAGGTGGAAGGGTCAACCGGAGGGCCGATCCGGTCGGAGGGAACGTACTCCCCAAGGTGGAGACTTGCCACTGTGACGGATGAGACGTGTCAGTGCCACGAGGCCCACGCGGCTCCGTGCGCCGTGGAGCCCCGCCGCTGGGCCGCGGCCATGGAGAGCGCACTCTACGGCCCCGAGGGCTTCTACCGGCGCCCTGAGGGCCCTGCGGGGCACTTCCGCACCTCCGTCCACGCCTCCCCGCTCTTCGCTTCGGCCGTCGCGGGGCTGCTGGTGGCGACCGCCGAGGCTCTGGACACCGACGAGGTCGCCCTGGTCGACGTCGGAGCGGGGCGCGGGGAGCTGCTGACGGGGGTGCTGGCCGCCGTACCGGACGGGCTGGCCGTGAGGCCGTACGCCGTCGAACGCGCCGCGCGCCCGCCGGGGCTCGATCCCCGCGTCGAGTGGACCGACAGGCCCCCGCCGGGTGTGCGGGGGCTGCTGTTCGCCAACGAGTGGCTGGACAACGTACCGGTGGACGTCGCCGAGACCGGGCCCGACGGGACGGTGCGGTACGTCCTGGTCGGCCCCGACGGTACGGAGCGCCCCGGCGCCCCCGTCGAAGGCCCGGACGCCGACTGGCTGGCGCGCTGGTGGCCGTTGACGGAGCCGGGGACGCGGGCGGAGATCGGCCGCGCGCGCGACGAGGCGTGGGCCGCCGCCGTGGCGACGCTGGACCGGGGGCTGGCGGTGGCCGTCGACTACGCGCATGTACGGGGCGAACGGCCGCCGTTCGGGACGCTGACCGGGTTCCGGGACGGCCACGAGGTCCGGCCGGTGCCGGACGGCGGCTGCGACATCACCGCCCATGTGGCGCTCGACGCGTGCGCGGCGGCGGGCGACGTCCCCGACGGCACGGCCGGCGCGGGCTCCTTCGTACTGAAGCAGCGCGAGGCGCTGCACCGGCTCGGCGTCAGCGGTGAACGCCCGCCGCTGACCCTCGCCGTGAACGACCCCGCCTCCTACGTACGCGCGCTCGCCGCCGCGGGCGAGGCAGCCGAACTGACCGCGCGCGGCGGCCTCGGGGACTTCGGCTGGCTGCTGCGTCCCGTGGGTACGGCTCTGAGAGACTGGGCCGCATGACGGAGACCACCCGCACGACGGTCGGCATCGGCGGCGCGGCCGAGAGCACGGACATGGTGCTCAACATCGGGCCTCAGCACCCCTCCACGCACGGTGTGCTCCGACTGCGGCTGGTGCTCGACGGCGAGGTGATCCGGGAGGCCGAGCCGGTCATCGGCTATATGCACCGTGGCGCGGAGAAGCTGTTCGAGGCGCGCGACTACCGCCAGATCATCATGCTGGCCAACCGCCACGACTGGCTGTCGGCGTTCTCCAACGAGCTGGGTGTGGTGATGGCCGTCGAGCGCATGCTCGGCATGGAGGTGCCGGAGCGCGCCGTCTGGACCCGGACCCTGCTCGCCGAGCTGAACCGGATGCTGAACCATCTGATGTTCCTCGGCTCGTACCCCCTCGAACTGGGCGGGATCACCCCGGTGTTCCACGCCTTCCGGGAGCGCGAAGAGCTGCAGGCCGTCATGGAGGAGGTCTCCGGCGGCCGGATGCACTTCATGTTCAACCGCGTCGGCGGTCTCAAGGAGGACCTGCCCGCGGGGTGGCTGGGCCGCGCCAGGCACGCGGTCGCCGAGGTCCGTTCGCGGATGGACGTGTACGACAGGCTGGTCCTCGGCAACGAGATCTTCCGGGGCCGGACCCGGGGTGTGGGGGTCCTGACGGCCGACGCCGTTCACGCGTACGGGGTTTCGGGGCCGATCGCGCGGGCCTCGGGCGTGGACTTCGACCTGCGCCGCGACGAGCCGTATCTCGCGTACGCCGAACTCCAGGACACGCTCAGGGTCGTCACCCGCGAGGAGGGCGACTGCCTGGCCCGCTTCGAGTGCCTGCTGGAGCAGACCCACAACTCGCTGGACCTCGCGGACGCGTGCCTGGACCGGATCGCGGACCTGGAGCCCGGTCCGATCAACCAGCGGCTGCCGAAGGTCCTCAAGGCGCCCGAGGGACACACGTACGCCTGGACCGAGAATCCGCTCGGCGTCAACGGCTACTACCTGGTGTCGAAGGGCGAGAAGACGCCGTACCGCCTGAAGCTGCGCTCGGCGTCCTTCAACAACATCCAGGCCCTCACCGAACTGCTGCCCGGCACGCTGGTCGCCGACATGGTCGCGATCCTCGGATCGCTGTTCTTCGTCGTCGGCGACATCGACAAGTAGCGCCCGGGGGATCACCGGGGCGGGGCCGGGGATCCTTCACCTGTCACGCGGTCGGGCGGGGCTTCGCGAACGCGCCCCTAGGAGCCGATGGCGCTGCGCAGTTGGCCCAGTGGCAGCGGCTCGGTCTCGTCGTGCTCGGTCAGGTCGATGACCTGGCCCACCGCCCGGTCATCGGCCCTCTGCTGGACGGCCAGGGCCTCCTCGCCGGCCACGTCGGCGAGGTCCTCGCGCTGCGCCCGCTCCAGCTGCGCGGGCTCGGGCCGGCCGGACCGGGTGTCCTCGGCGGGCGCGTCGGCCGTCTCGGGGCCGTCCTTCTGCGTACCGAAGAAGTCGAACCCACCCTCGGGGCCCCGCTGCAACCGGTGGCGCCGGTTGTACGGGACGATCGCCGACGCGCCGGGGTGCGGACGGGTCGCGGGCAGGGACGACGTCGGGCGGGACTTCAAAGGAAGCGGGGACGAGGTGCGCGTGTGTTCGCCGGCCGCCTTCCGCCGTTCGGCCTGCTCGGCGCGCGCCTTCTCCTCGGCCCGCGCCGCCTGCTTCGCCCGCTCCTCCTGCGCCGCGGCCTCGCGGGCCGCGCGCGCGGCGAGTTCACGCCGCCGGGCCTCTTCGAGGATGCCCCTCGTGTGCTGCGCGGCGCCGTTGCGCGTCAGGTCCTCCAGCGCCTGCGCGGCGCGGAAGTACACCGACGCGGTGGGCGTACTGCCCGCCGGCGGCAGCGCCTTGGGCTCGCGGGCCGCTTCGATCGCGAGCTGACGGGTACCTTCCAGCGCGCTGGCGCGCGCCGTCTCCGCCGTCGCGTACCGGCGCAGCAGCGCGGCGTGCTCACCGCGCAGCTTCGCGAGTTCGACCCGCTTGGCACGCAGCTTGCTGTCGAGCCGGGTGCGAATCTCGCGCGATTCCTCGACGTCGGCTTCGAGTTCCGCTATTCGCTCCTCGGTCTTCCACTCCTCGCTCACCTGCGCGCGCAACAGCTCCGCGACGCGCCGGCCCGCCGCCCGGTCCCAACTGCGCATCAGATAGGCGCCGGTGACGGCGGCGGCAGCGGTGACCGCCACCAGACCGCGAAGCGCCACGGGCTCCGCGAGGAGCCAGGCGCCCGCGGCGCACAGGGCCGCGGCCCCGGCTACGGCCGACGGCGGCAGAATCCTGTGGAGGGGCGGGGAATGGCGGTGGCGTCCACGTGGCATGGCCCGAAATTTACCGCGCGTCGACGCGGAATGGGGGTCGGCCGGACAATCTTTCCCCGTCCGTTGCCGACTCCACTCCCGCCCCTCCACTTCCCGTCGGACTTCCCGTCGGACTTCCCGTCCGACTTCCCCCCGGTTCCTGCCTACTTGCCGATCAGATCCTTGGACTCCAGATACTCCTTGGCGACATCGGCGGGCTTCGCGCGCTCCGCGTCGACCTTCAGGTTGAGCTTCGCGAGATCCTCTGTCGTGAGGGTGTCGGTGAGCTTGCCGAGAAGGTCCGCTATCTCCTGAGAACCGGCGTCCTTGGCATTGACCACGGGAAGTACGTTGTCCGCGTTCTGGAGCTTCTTGTCGTCCTCCAGGACCACCAGACCGAAGCTGTCGAGCGTGCCGTCGGTGGTGGTGCTCAGGACCAGTTGGTCCTTGCCGTCCTTGACCGCCTGCTTGGCCTGGGGAGTACCGACACCCTGCGGGTCGATACCGGTGACGTCGATCCCGTACGTCTCCTTGAGACCGGGCGCGCAGAACGGCCTGACCTCGCACTCGTCGCCCGCGGCGATCTTGACCTTGAGCTTCGAGGCACCCAGATCCGAAAGGGTCTTGAGGTTGTTCTTCTCGGCGTATTCCTTGGTGACCGCGAAGGCGTTCTGGTCGACGGCCTTGCCGGCGGGGAGCACCTTGAGTCCGCGCGGCTCGGCCAGCTTCCGCAGGGCGGCGACCGTGGCGTCCGCGTCGCTGGAGGCGAGCGGCTTCTTCACGGCCTCGTCCGCGCCGTTCACCTTGGCGTTGAGGAATTCGGTGAGCGTCGCCGCGTACTCGGGGACGACGTCGATCTCACCCTTCTCCAGGGACGGCTCGTACAGCTCGCGGTTCTTCACCGTGGTGACGGAGGCGTCGTATCCGCCGTCACCGAGGATCTGCGCGTACAGCTCGGCGAGCACCTTGGACTCGGTGAAGGCCGCGGCACCGACGACGAGGGAACCCTTCTTGTCGGAGCCTGAGCCCTTGTCCGAGCCGCCGTCCGATTCCAGGCTGTCGCCGCCGCACGCGGCGAGCGACCCGGTCAGGGCCACTACGCCGATTACCGCACCCGCCATGCGCGAGGTCTTGCTCATGAGAATTCACCATCCGTAGAGGGGGCCTGCGAAGGAGGCCGGAAAAAGTCGGTCGTCACGCGGTCGTTGATGCGCACGTCGTCGTGTCACACGGTCTTCTTCACCCGGTCCTGTGGGAGCGCGTCATCGGTACGGAGCGCGTCGCCCCCGGCGCTGTCCGCGGCCTTGTCCGCCGCGCCGTCGCGCGCGCCGGGCACCGTTGCCCGCACGGCGGCCGGGGACGGGGACGGGTCGAGCACCCGGTGCACCGCGACCAGTACGCCTTCGACGACCAGCGCGAGCAGCGCCACCAGGAGCGCGCCCGCGACCACCTGAGGGGTGTCGTACGTGTTGAACCCGGCCGTGATGATCCGGCCGAGGCCGCCCTGCCCGACCATCGCCGCGATCGTGGCGGTGGCGACGACCTGGACGGACGCCGACCGCAGGCCGGTCATCACCATCGGGTACGCGAGGGGCAGCTCGACCCGCAGGAAGAGCTGGCGGCCGGACATCCCCATGCCCCTCGCGGCTTCGAGCACCGCGCGGTCCACCTCCCGCATGCCCACGTAGGCGTTGGTCAGCAGCGGCGGCACGGCGAAGAGCACCAGCGCGACGATCGTCGGCACATAGCCGGCGTTGCGCAGCGGCGAGAGCATGAACAGGGCGAGCACCGCGAAGACCGGCACCGCCCGCCCCACGTTGGAGATGTTGATCGCCAGCGCGCCGCCCTTGCCGATGTGCCCGAGGTAGAAGGCCGTCGGCAGGGCTATCGCGCAGGCGAGCGCGAGCGCGATCCCGCTGACGTACACATGCTCACCGAGCCTGGTCAGCGCCCCGCTCTCGCCGGACCAGTTGGACCCGGTCATCAGCCAGGTCCACGCGTCGCCCAGAACACCCATGGGTCAGCCCCCCACCTTCACGGCGCGGCCGGGCCGGCCCGTGCGCGCCGGGCGGGACGCGCGGCCCTCGCCCGTACGTATCCGTGTCCAGGGCGTCAGCAGTCGCTGGAGTCCGAGGAGCAGCAGGTCGGCGGTGATCGCCAGGAGCACACACAGTACGGAGGCGGCGAGCACCTGCGCCTTGAACAGACTGGGCAGCGCGTCCTCGATGAGATTGCCGAGTCCGCCGCGCCCGACGATCGAGCCGACGGTCGTCAGCGCGATCGTGGAGACGGTCGCGATCCGGACGCCCGCCATCAGCGCGGGCAGCGCGAGCGGCAGCTCGACCTCCCAGAGCAGCCGCCCGGAGCCGTACCCCATCCCGCGGGCCGCTTCCCTCGCCTCCGCGGGGACCGATTCGAGGCCCGCGATGATGTTCCTCACAAGGATCGTCAGCGAGTAGAGCACCAAACCCGTGATCACCAGCGCGGACGACAGCCCGAAGAACGGCAGCAGCAGCGAGAACATCGCCAGCGACGGGATCGTGTAGAGCAGGGTCGTCAGTCCGAGCACGGGGCCGGCGAAAGCCGGTTTGGTGCGGGCGAGCAGGGCGAGTGGAAAGGCCACGAGCAGCCCGATCAGGATCGAGACGACGGTGATCCAGATGTGCTGGACGGTCGCATCGATCAACTCCTGGCTACGTGAGCGGAGATACTCTCCACAGATCCATTCGTTCGCCGCCAGACAGCTTTGAGTGCTCATCCACCCCCGCCTCCCCTATCTCTCCGAACGTATGTCTGGTGTCTTTGTCTGGGCGACCCTATCCCCGACCACTGACAATCGCGGAAGGCCGCCACATTCCAGCAACATTGCCTTCACACAAGACCCGTCACAATGGGGAAATCATGATCCGATTCGAGCACGTCACCAAGCGCTACCCGGACGGCACCACGGCCGTCGACGACCTCAACCTGGAGGTCGGAGCGGGCGAGCTGGTCACGCTCGTCGGACCGTCGGGCTGCGGCAAGACCACCACCATGAAGATGGTCAACCGGTTGATCGAACCGACCGAAGGCCGGATATTCATGGACGGGGACGACATATCGACCATCGACCCCGTCCAACTCCGCCGCCGGATCGGCTATGTGATCCAGCAGGTCGGCCTGTTCCCGCACAAGACGATCCTGGAGAACACGGCGACCGTCCCCCATCTCCTGGGCTGGCAGCGCGACAAGGGCCGGGCGCGCGCCGCCGAACTCCTCGACCTGGTCGGCCTCGACCCGTCGGTCTACGGCGACCGCTACCCCGAGCAGCTCTCCGGCGGACAGCGCCAGCGCGTCGGTGTGGCCCGCGCGCTGGCCGCCGATCCGCCGGTCCTGCTGATGGACGAGCCCTTCGGCGCGGTCGACCCCGTCGTACGCGAACACCTCCAGAACGAGTTCCTGAAACTCCAGGCCGCCGTCAACAAGACCGTGCTCTTCGTCACGCACGACATCGAGGAGGCGGTCCGGCTCGGTGACCGGATCGCCGTCTACGGGCAGGGCACCATCGAGCAGTTCGACGCCCCCGCCGCCGTACTGGGCGCGCCCGCCACGCCGTACGTCGCCGACTTCGTCGGCGCGGACCGCGGTCTCAAGCGGCTCTCGGTCACCCCGATCGAGGAGGGCGACCTGGAGCAGCCGCCCGTCCTGCATCTCGACGACCCCCTGCGGGCCGCGTCGGCGAAGCTTTCCAAGGAGGGCGCGCGCTGGGCGGTCGTCCTGGACGCCGAGGACAATCTGCACGGCTGGATCTCCACCGAGCAGACCGGCTCCTCGGGCACCGTGCGGGAGCACGCCCGTCGCATGGAGGCCTGGCTGCCCGTCGGCGCCTCGCTCAAGCAGGCGTTCTCCACGATGCTCCAGCACGACGCCGGCTGGATCGCGGTCATCGACAAGGAGGAGACGGGGCGCTTCCTCGGCGTGCTGACCCCGGCCCGGCTGCACGAGGCGCTGCGCCGCTCCATCGACGCGGACGCGCACGCGATCCCCCGCACCGAGGTGGAACTGGAGACCGTCGCCCAGATCGCCACGCCCTGACCGCGCCCCCGCCCGCGCCGCCCTCGCGGGGCCGTCCCCCGCACGGTGCGGGGCGGCGGGGGCACGTACGGGCCTAGGGTGGGACGTATGAGTACGTTGCGCGCACAGGGCGGAAGGGGCACGGTCGAGGGCCTCCCGGAGTGGGACCGCTGCGCGGTCATGGGGGTCGTCAACGTGACGCCCGATTCCTTCTCCGACGGTGGCCGCTGGTTCGACACCACCACCGCCGTCAAGCGCGGCCTCGACCTGGTCGGCGAGGGCGCCGACCTGGTGGACGTCGGCGGCGAGTCGACGCGTCCCGGCGCCCCTCGGGTCGACGAGGACGAGGAGCTGCGGCGCGTGGTGCCCGTCGTGCGGGGCCTGGCCTCCGAGGGCGTCACCGTCTCCGTGGACACCATGCGGGCCTCCGTCGCCGAGCAGGCCGTGGCCGCCGGCGCCGTCCTGGTCAACGATGTCAGCGGCGGTCTCGCGGACCGGGCCATGGTGCCCGCCGTCGCCGCGGCGGGCGTGCCCTTCGTCGTGATGCACTGGCGCGGCTTCAGCCAGGACATGAACAGCCGCGCGATCTACACGGACGTCGTCGCCGAGGTGGTGGCCGAACTGCGCGAGCGCATGGACGCGGTGATCGCCGGCGGCATCGCCCCCGAGCGCCTGGTGATCGACCCCGGCCTCGGCTTCGCCAAGAGCGCCGAACACGATCTCGCGCTGCTGGCCCACCTCACGGACCTGCGGGCGCTGAACAGGCCCCTGCTGGTCGCCGCGTCCCGCAAGCGGTTCCTCGGCCACGTACTGGCCGGTGAGGGCGGACCGCCACCGGCGCGCGAGCGGGACGCCGCCAGCGCCGCCGTGTCGGCGATCGCCGCGCACGAGGGCGCCTGGGCGGTACGGGTGCACGAGGTACGCGCGACCGCCGACGCCGTCCGCGTCTCGCGCGCCGTCGAGGGAGCCCGGTGAAGAGCCTGCCGAGCGGAACCGACAGGGAACAGGTCGACGCCCTCAACACGGCCTTCTACGAAGCCATGGAGCGCGGCGACCTCGACGCGCTGTCCGAGCTCTGGCTGGCGGGCGACAACCCGGGCGTCAGCTGCGTCCACCCGGGCTGGCAGGTGCTCTCGGGCCGCGGCGAGGTGCTGCGCTCGTACGCGCTGATCATGGCCAACACCGAGTACATCCAGTTCTTCCTCACGGATGTCGTGGTCTCGGTCGCGGGCGACACCGCCCTCGTGACCTGCACCGAGAACATCCTCAGCGGCGGCCCTGCCGAGGAGAGCGGCGCGCTCGGCCCGCTCGTGGGCCAGCTCGTGGTGGCGACGAACGTGTTCCGCCGCACCACCGAGGGCTGGCGGCTCTGGTCCCACCACGGCTCACCCGTTCTGGCCGAAACCAACGACGAGCAGGACGACGAAACTCCCGCCTGATTGGGTATGCGACGTACGAGGGCCGGTCCCGCGCCGCTGGTGCTACCTGCGGTTCCCGGAGTCGCGGGGCCCGTCGCGGTCGCTGCCCGCGGCGCCCGAGGCCCCCACGGGCAGGCCCTGTCGGTGCCCGCGAGTAGATTCGACCGGGGACATCGGCCGTCCGCATACGGCATAGTGCCCCACTTGACCAACGACAGCAGGAGTGATTCGCGTGGACCGTCTCGCGCTGCGCGGCCTCAAGGCCCGTGGGCACCATGGCGTCTTCCCCCACGAGCGCGAGGAGGGGCAGACCTTCATCGTGGATCTGGTGCTGAGCCTCGACACCCGCCCCGCGGCGGCCGGTGACGACCTGACGAGAACCGTCCACTACGGAATCGTGGCCGAGGAGGTCGTGGCCGTCGTGCGGGGCGAGCCCGTCGACCTGATCGAGACGCTCGCCGAGCGCATCGCGGAACAGTGTCTGAAGCACGACGGCGTCGACGAGGTCGAGGTGACGCTGCACAAGCCGGACGCCCCGATCACGGTGCCCTTCGACGATGTGACCATCACCATCACCCGGAGCCGAGTATGAATCCCCAGAGCGACCCGACCGTTCAGCCGGTGCCGGCCTCGGTGGTGGCGCAGGTCGACGCGGCGGACGTCACCCTGTCCAATCCGAAGCGCGCCGTGATCAGCCTCGGCTCCAACCTCGGCAACCGGCTGGAGACCCTCCAGGGCGCCATCGACGCGCTGGAGGACACCCCGGGCCTGCGGGTCAAAGCGGTGTCACCGGTGTACGAGACGGTGCCCTGGGGCGTCGAACCGGGCACCCAGCCCTCGTACTTCAACGCGGTCGTCGTGGTGAAGACCACGCTGCCGCCCTCGTCGCTGCTGGAGCGCGCCCAGGCCGTCGAGGAGGCCTTCGACCGCGTCCGCGTGGAGCGTTGGGGGCCGCGCACGATCGACGTCGACATCGTGGCGTACGCGGACGTCGTCTCGGACGACCCGGTGCTCACCCTGCCGCACCCGCGCGCCCATCAGCGCGCCTTCGTGCTGGTGCCCTGGCACGACGTGGAGCCCGAGGCGCTGCTCACCGGGCGGGGTACGGTCTCCGAACTGCTCGCCGTCGTGGAGCAGGCCGGCGTGGAGCCGCGCGCGGACCTGGAACTTCGCCTGCCCGACTAGTCGTTAGTCTCTGCGAATCGGCCGACAGGCCGGCCGATCGACCGGGTGCCGACGGCGTGTGTGGATGACGAGTACGGGTGAAGGGCGGGCTTTCGCGGTGACGCAGTTGCGGATCAGGGTTCTGGCGGGCGTCTTCGCCGTGGCCGGGGTGCTCTCCTGGGGCGGTGCCCGCCTCTGGGACTCGCTCGGCACCCTGCCCAGCGTGCCCCTCGCCGCACCCATCGTGCTCGCGGCGATCGCCGTCGTCCTGGCGGCGACGGCGCTCTCACTGCGCTCCCGGCTGCGCGCCCAGCGTGAGCGCAGGCCGGGAGCCAAGGGTGTGGATCCGCTGATGGCGGCCCGCGCGGTCGTGTTCGGGCACGCGAGCGCGCTGGTCGCGGCGCTGGTCGCCGGGATGTACGGCGGCACGGGAGTGTTCCTGCTCGGTTCGCTGGACGTGCCCGCCCGGCGGGACCAGGCTTACTACGCGGGTGCCTCGGTGGTCGCCGGGATCGCGGTCATCGCCGCGGCGTTCTTCCTGGAGCGTGTCTGCAAGCTCCCCGACGGGCGCGACGACGAGAACCAGGGCCACGGCACCGCCCACGCCTGACCGAGCCGCCCCTCGCTCAGCGCAGTGGTTCAGCGGGCCATGATCAGGCTCATCGCCTCGTTACGGGTCGCGGGGTCGCGCAGCTGCCCGCGTACCGCCGAGGTGATCGTCTTGGCGCCGGGCTTGCGCACTCCGCGCATGGACATGCACATGTGCTCGCACTCGATGACCACGATCACGCCGCGCGGATCGAGGATCTTCATCAGCGAGTCCGCGATCTGCGTGGTCAGCCGCTCCTGGACCTGCGGCCTGCGGGCGAACACGTCCACCAGCCGCGCCAGCTTGGACAGCCCGGTGATCTTCCCGTCGGCCGACGGGATGTAGCCGACGTGCGCGACGCCGTGGAACGGCACCAGGTGGTGCTCGCAGGAACTCTGCACCTCGATGTCCTTCACCAGGACCATCTCGTCGTGGCCGAGGTCGAACGTCGTCGTCAGGACGTCCTCGGGCCGCTGCCACAGTCCCGCGAATATCTCCTTGTACGAGCGGGCCACCCGCTCCGGTGTCTCGCGCAGTCCCTCGCGGTCCGGGTCCTCCCCGACCGCGATCAGAAGCTCTCGTACGGCGGCCTCGGCCCGCTTCTCGTCGAACTCGCCGATCACACCCTCGCCGTCCAGCCTCACGGGGTTGGTCATCTGGGCCTCGTTCCTCTGCCGTTCCATGCGCGACCACACAAATGCCGCGCCCCATCAGGCTAAGACCTGTGGGGCGCGGCATCTATTCCGGGCCTGGTGAGAAGCTCGGGATCAGCTCTCCGGACGCTCCTCCGGAACGGCCTCGGCCGCCGGGTCGCCGGTCGTCACACCGGGCAGCGCGCCGTTGCCGCCGGCCGCTCCGTTCGTGAGGGCCAGCTCCTTGGGCGAGAGCACCGGGGGACGTGTCGAAGGCGTACGCCGTGAGGAGCCGGTCCAGGCCGGACGGGCCGGGCGCCGGACGATCGTCGAGAAGATCTCGGCGATCTGCTCCTTGTTGAGCGTCTCCTTCTCCAGCAGCGCGAGGACCAGGTTGTCGAGAACGTCGCGGTTCTCGACGAGGATCTCCCAGGCCTCGTTGTGCGCCGTCTCGATCAGCTTCTTGACTTCTTCGTCGACCAGCGCGGCGACCTCTTCCGAGTAGTCGCGCTGGTGGCCCATCTCACGTCCGACGAAGGGCTCGGTGTTGTCGCCACCGAACTTGATCGCGCCGAGCCGCTCGGTCATGCCGTACTGCGTGACCATGGCCCGTGCCGTCGCCGACGCCTTCTCGATGTCGTTGGCGGCGCCGGTGGTCGGGTCGTGGAAGACCAGCTCCTCCGCCGCGCGCCCGCCCATCATGTAGGCCAGCTGGTCGAGCATCTCGTTGCGCGTGGTCGAGTACTTGTCCTCGTCCGGCAGGACCATGGTGTAACCCAGGGCCCGGCCGCGGGACAGGATCGTGATCTTGTGCACCGGGTCGGAGTTCGGAGACGCCGCGGCGACCAGGGCGTGGCCGCCCTCGTGGTACGCGGTGATCTTCTTTTCCTTCTCGGACATGATCCGGGTCCGCTTCTGCGGGCCCGCCACGACTCTGTCGATCGCCTCGTCCAGCGAGTGGTTGTCGACGAGCTTCTTGTCGCTGCGCGCCGTGAGGAGCGCCGCTTCGTTCAGCACGTTCGCCAGGTCCGCTCCGGTGAAGCCGGGCGTACGACGGGCGACAGCACCCAGGTCGACGTCCGGGGCGACCGGCTTGCCCTTCTGGTGGACCTTGAGGATCTCCAGCCGGCCCTGCATGTCCGGGCGGTCGACCGCGATCTGGCGGTCGAAGCGTCCCGGGCGCAGCAGCGCCGGGTCGAGGATGTCGGGCCGGTTCGTGGCGGCGATCAGGATGACGCCGCCCTTCACGTCGAAGCCGTCCATCTCGACGAGCAGCTGGTTGAGCGTCTGCTCGCGCTCGTCGTGGCCACCGCCGAGGCCCGCACCGCGGTGCCGGCCGACGGCGTCGATCTCGTCGACGAAGACGATCGCCGGGGCGTTCGCCTTGGCCTGCTCGAAGAGGTCACGCACCCGGGAGGCACC
Source organism: Streptomyces niveus (assembly GCF_001723055.1). Taxonomy (GTDB): domain Bacteria; phylum Actinomycetota; class Actinomycetes; order Streptomycetales; family Streptomycetaceae; genus Streptomyces; species Streptomyces niveus. The sequence goes on along the minus strand of NZ_MDCR01000029.1, from coordinate 33,175 downwards.
GACACCGACGAACATCTCGACGAAGTCGGAACCGGAGATCGAGTAGAACGGGACGCCGGCCTCACCGGCGACGGCGCGGGCGAGCAGCGTCTTGCCCGTACCGGGCGGGCCGTAGAGCAGCACACCCTTCGGGATCTTGGCGCCGACGGCCTGGAACTTCGCGGGCTCCTGGAGGAACTCCTTGATCTCGTGCAGTTCCTCGACGGCCTCCTCGGACCCCGCGACGTCGGCGAACGTCGTCTTGGGCGTGTCCTTGGTAATGAGTTTGGCCTTGGACTTCCCGAACTGCATGACTCGGGAGCCGCCGCCCTGCATCTGATTCATCAGGAACAGGAAGACCACGACGATGAGGACGAACGGCAGCAGGGAGAGCAGCACAGAGACGAACGGACTCTGCTTCGAAGGCGAGACCGTGTAGCCCTGCTTGATGTCGCCGCTCTCGAACTTGGCCTGGAGCTTGGCGGCCAGTTGCGAGCCCTGCGAGCCGATGTAGCTCGCCTGGACCTTGTCGCCGCCCTGGACCTTGGTGCCGTCCTTGAGGTCGATCTTGATGATCTGTTCGTCGCCTGTGGTCAGCTTGACCTGGTCGACCTGGTTCTTGTCGATCGCCTGGACGACCTCGCCGGTGTCCACCGTCTTGTAGCCGCCCGACGAGCCGACGACCTGCATCAACACGACCACGGCGAGGACGGCCAGCACGATCCACATGACCGGCCCACGGAAGTATCGCTTCACGTCCATCCATACGGAGCGAGAACGCCCCGTCCCTCCTGCCCGTAGGTAAATGCTGCTGTGAGAAAAGACTGTTCTTCGGACGGTACCCCAGCATTGTCACCCGCGACCGCACGGGACTGCCGGTAAACCGGTCTTCCCATGCTCCAACGGCGGGAGCGGTGCGGGGGTTCCCGGCCCGGCCCGGCGGGCCCGGTGCCCGGCTCAGCCGCCGTACACATGGGGGGCGAGTGTGCCGACGAATGGCAGATTGCGGTACTTCTCCGCGTAATCGAGGCCATAGCCGACGACGAACTCATTGGGAATGTCGAATCCGATCCATTTCACATCGATCGCGACCTTTGCGGCATCCGGCTTACGGAGCAGCGTGCAGACTTCCAGTGAGGCGGGCTCGCGCGAGCCGAGGTTGGACAGCAGCCACGAGAGCGTCAGACCCGAGTCGATGATGTCCTCGACGATGACGACGTGCTTGCCCTTGATGTCGGTGTCCAGGTCCTTGAGGATCCGGACCACACCGGACGACTGGGTCCCGGCGCCGTACGAGGACACGGCCATCCAGTCCATCGTCACGGGAGTGGACAGGGCACGCGCCAGGTCCGCCATCACCATGACGGCGCCCTTGAGGACGCCGACGAGAAGGACGTCCTTACCCGCGTACTCCGCGTCGATCTTGGCGGCCAGTTCGACCAGCTTCGCGTCGATTTCTTCCTTGGTGATGAGCACCGACTGGAGGTCGGCGCCCATGTCCTTGTGGTCCACCCGCATCACTTTCGTTGTCGGCCAGGAGGCCGGAACTCGCCACCCCGGAGACACAGCCGTCGTGCTTCAGCGCGTCAGCCCTGCCGGATGACCAGTCTGCCACCCTGCCGTTGGGCCTCGACGCGGCCCGGCAGATTGATGGCGCCCTGGCCCCGCCAGCCCGTGATCAGGCGGTCGATCTCCTCGATGTGCCGGGCGAAGAGCGATCCGGCGGGCGCCCCGGCGACGACGGCGGCCCGGCGCAGGACGCGCCGGCGGACGGCGGGCGGCAGCGCGTACAGCTTGGCGCATTCCAGTTGTCCGGTGTCGTCCCGTACGGCGGACTCGACGTCGGCGGCCCACGCGTCGAGGGCGTCGGCGTCGTCGCGGGAGAGCTGCGCCGTACGGGCCAGGGCCTCGACGACGCCCTTGCCGAGCGCCTTCTCCAGGGCGGGCAGTCCCTCGTGGCGCAGACGTGAACGGGTGTACGCGGGGTCCGCGTTGTGCGGGTCGTCCCACACCGGGATCGCCTGGACCAGGCACGCCTTGCGGGCGGTCTGCCGGTCGAGTTGGAGGAAGGGGCGGCGGTAGCGTCCGGTGGCGCCGGAGACGGGGGCCATCCCGGAGAGCGAGCGGGTGCCCGAGCCGCGGGCGAGGCCGAGCAGGACCGTCTCCGCCTGGTCGTCGCGGGTGTGGCCGAGCAGGACGGCGACGGCGCCGTGGCGTTCGGCGGCGGCGTCCAGGGCGGCGTAACGGGCGTCGCGGGCGGCTGCCTCGGGTCCGCCGTCGCGACCGACGGTCACGGCGACGGACTCGACGGGGTCGAGTCGCATGGCGGTGAGCCGGGAGACGACTTCGGCGGCACGGAGGTCGGAGCCGGACTGGAGGCCGTGGTCGACGGTGACGGCGCCCGCGCGGACGGAGAGCTTGCGGGCCTCGAAGGCGAGGGCGGAGGCGAGCGCCATGGAGTCGGCGCCTCCGGAACAGGCGACGAGCACCAGCGGCCGTTCGTCGGCCGGGGGCGGTGCGGCGGCGCGGTCGGCGACGGCCGCGGTGGTGAGCCGGGAGCGCTCGATGTCGGAGCTCGCGCGTTCGGAGCATTCGGTGATGACGTCGTGGAGTACGCGGCGGACCGCCAGGCGTATCGCCGCGACCGCAGGATGGGGACCCATGTCCGGTGCCCTTCGTGATATTTGGGGGGTGCCTCGGTCGGAGTGGGGACGGGGTTCAGTCACACAGAGTGCGTCGATGGTGACAGAACCGGGCCGTTCCCCGAGCATTGCACGCCTACCCACCGCCCACGGTCCCTCGGATGGGTGATGCTGTCCCATTCCGGTGGACACATGTGGACGTTGACATCCAGGGCGGGTCCTCGCGGCCCCCTCCCAAGGAGGCCGCGGCCCTGCCGCTGCTCTAGGAGTCGGCCTTGCGGTGCACCCGTGCGATCCAGTCGGCCGGCTTGGCGATCTCCGCCTTGGTGGGAAGGGTGTTGGGGGAGGTCCAGACGCGGTTGAAGCCGTCCATGCCGACCTCGTCCACCACGGCTCGTACGAACCGCTCCCCGTCCCGGTACTGCCGCAGCTTCGCGTCCAGACCCAGCAGCTTGCGCAGCGCCTGGTCGAGCCGGCTCGCGCCCTTGGCCCTGCGCTGCTGGAACTTCTCGCGGATCTCGGCCACCGAGGGCACGACCTGGGGCCCGACGCCGTCCATCACGTAGTCGGCATGGCCTTCGAGCAGCGACATGACGGCGGTGAGACGGCCGAGGATCTCCTTCTGGCCGGGGGTCTGCACCAGCTCGACCAGGCTCCGGCCGTCGTCGTCCTCCTCGCCCTCGGGGCGGTTGCCGGTGAGCGACTGGGCCGCCTCACGCAGGCGTTCCACGACGGTGGAGGGGTCGACGTCGGTCTCCTCCAGGAATGACTGGATCTCGCCCTCAAGGTGGTCACGCAGCCACGGCACGCCGGTGAACTGGGTGCGGTGGGTCTCCTCGTGCAGACAGACCCAGAGCCTGAAGTCGTGCGGGTCGACGCCCAGTTCGCGCTCGACGTGCACGATGTTCGGCGCGACGAGCAGCAGCCGGCCGCCACCGCCGTCACTCGAAGGCAGGTCGCGGCTCGGCGGCGCGAACGTCTCGTACTGGCCGAGGACACGGGACGAGAGGAAGGACAGCAGCATGCCCAGCTCGACGCCGGTCACCTTGCCGCCGACCGCGCCGAGGACGGCGCCGCCCGGGGTGCCGGAACGGCGGTCCTGCATCTTGTCGAGGAGCGGCTTGAGCAGCTCGCGGAAGCCCGCGACGTTCGCCTTGATCCAGCCCGCGCGGTCCACGACCAGGACCGGGGTGTCCGGTGGCTCATGGCCCTCGGGGATCATCCGCGTGAAGGCGCGCACGTGCTCCTCGGCCGCCTTGGCGTGCCGCCGCAGCTCGGCGACGATCTCGCGGGCCTCGTCCCGGCTCACTTCCGGTCCCGGCCGCGCGAGGCGGGTCGCGGTTGCCACCGCGAGATTCCAGTCCACCATCTCGGCCCCACCGATGCTCGTCATGCGTCAACCGTACGTGCTCGGGCCGAAAGGCGGTGGGGTGTCGGCCGCGCCTTCGCCGTCCTGGGCGGTCCGGGCCGGCGCCCGGGTGGTACCCCCGACCGCGCCGGTCGCCGTGCGGGGGCGGGGGCGGTCAGGACGTGAGTTCCGCCGAGAGGTGGTCCAGCGCCCGTTGGGCCGTATCGGGGCCCGGGGCCTTCTCCGCCAGGAAGGCGAAGGCGAGGAGCCGTCCGCCGGGTCCGACGACCGTGCCCGCCAGAGAGTTCACGCCGGTCAGCGTGCCGGTCTTGGCCCGGATCATGCCGCTGCCGGTGATCGCGTCGGCGTCGGTGTACCGGCCCTGGAGCGTGCCGCTGAATCCGGCCACCGGGAGGCCGGTGAGAACCGGGCGCAGCTCGGGCCGGTCGGGGTCGGCCGCGCGGGCGAGCAGCGCGGTGAGCAGGCCGCTGGTGATCCTGTCGTGGCGGTTGAGACCGCTGCCGTCACGCAGGAGCGCGCCGCCGACGGGCAGTTTCTGCTCCTTCAGCTCGGCCTGCACGGCCTGTTGGGCGCCGGCGAAGCTCGCCGGCCTGCCCGCCTTGATGGCGGTCTGCCGGACGAGTGATTCGGCGATGTCGTTGTCGCTGTTCGTCAGCATCCGTTCGACCAGGGCGGACACGGGGCGCGAGTACGTCACCGCGAGACGGTCGGCGTCCTTGGGCGCCTTGCGCATGACCGGAGGCCCGGAGGTCTTGAGGCCGCGTTCGCGCAGGAGGTCGGCGAAGACGTCGGCGGCGTCGCCCGCCGGGTCGCCGCTGCGCGGTGCCGGGCCGCCGAAGGAGTCGCGCGCGGAGTCGTCGAGGCGGCCCTGGCCGTTCATCAGGGCGGTGACGGGGGCGATGTTGTCGTTGGGGCCGATCGGGTGTTCGCGGGGCCCGGAGTACAGGGAGACGTCGAAGCGGAGGGCGACCTCGTGGACGCCGCGGTCGCGCAGCGCCCTGGCGGTGTCCTCGGCGAGGGCGCGCAGGCGCTTGCGATCGAGGGTGGCGTCGCCGCCGCCGACGAGGGTGATCTCAGTCGGGTCGTCGCCCTTGGCCTTGTCGTCGGCCGTGACCACGGTGGTGCCGATGCGGTGGTCGGGGCCGAGTGCCGACAGCGCGGCGACCGCCGTCGCGATCTTGATGGTGGAGGCCGGTGCCATCGGCCGGTCGGCCCGCTCGCCGAACAGCTGCTTGCCCGTCGCCACATCGACGACGGACGCCGCGGGCGCCGGTCCGAGGTCGGGGGATTCGAGCAGCGGCCCGAGGGTCTTCCTGAGGCCGTCCGGCAGATCGGCGGGCGCGGACAGGGACTCGACCGGTGGGGCGAGTTCGTCGAGCACTCCGGCGGCGCTGGGCGCGGGCGCCGGCTTGCCCGGGTGTCCACCCGGGTGATGTGCGCCACCTGTACGGCCCTGAGCGGCGGCCCAGTCCCGCTCGGCCTTACGCTGACCGGAGTCCCAGGGGCCGGCCAAGGCCACCGCCCCGGCCGCCAGTACCAGGCCGAGCACGGCGGAACCTGCCGTGAGCTGCCACACTTTCGGCTCAAGCACGGTTGATCAGCCCCTTTCGCGATCACACAGCTGCGTGGGGGACACTTAATCACTGCGCGTTGCCACGAGCACGGTGCCCCGGCCAGCGATGGCCGATCCTGCTCGGCCCGGGGTCGGCCCCGGTGACGTGCGGTATCACCGACAGCAGCATCACTGACAGTTGTGTTGATCATGGAGGAGCCACCCGTGGAGTTCGACGTCACCATCGAGATCCCTAAGGGTTCGCGAAACAAGTACGAGGTGGACCACGAGACCGGCCGGATCCGCCTTGACCGTCGTCTCTTCACCTCGACCAGCTACCCGGCCGACTACGGCTTCGTCGAGAACACCCTCGGCGAGGACGGCGACCCGCTGGACGCGCTGGTCATCCTGGACGAGCCGACGTTCCCCGGCTGTCTCATCAAGTGCCGCGCGATCGGCATGTTCCGGATGACGGACGAGGCCGGTGGCGACGACAAGCTGCTGTGCGTCCCCGCCTCGGACCCGCGCGTGGAGCACCTGAGGGACATCCACCACGTGTCGGAGTTCGACCGCCTGGAGATCCAGCACTTCTTCGAGGTCTACAAGGACCTGGAGCCCGGCAAGTCGGTCGAGGGCGCGGACTGGGTGGGCCGCGCCGAGGCGGAGGCCGAGATCGAGGCCTCGTACAAGCGCCTTGAGGCGCAGGGCGGCGCGCACTGAGCGCGCGTCACATGGGCCGGAGGGCCCGAGGCGCCTGAACAGGCTCCTACGAGCGGCGGGCAGCGCACCGTACGGGTGCGCCGTCCGCCGCTCGCGTGCGCCCGTACGAAGGGGCGTGTCCATACTGAACGGATGACTGTGCGAACCGTGCCGGAGCGGCACCGACGAGAGTGAGTGAGGGCGAGCAGTGGTGGCCGACCGGGACGAGGCGGAGGACCGTAAGCCCCCGTCCGACGAGGCGCACAGCGCGTTCACGCCGCCGTCCGGCATGGACCAGGTGCACGTTCCGGAGGAGGACAGTCCCACCTCGGAATTCGCGGTTCCGCAAGGGCTGAGCCCGGAGAGCACCCAGGAGACCGAACGGTCGGCCTTCGATCCGCCGCGGACCTATCGCGCCAGGCAGTCGCCCCACGCCTTCACCCCCGCGGAGGGCGTGCCCGTCGTCCGGCTGCGCAAGGAGGTGCCCTGGCAGGACCAGATGCGCACGCTGCTGCGGATGCCGGTCGGGGACCGGCCGGTGGCGGAGATCGTGCAGCGGCACGACGAGGCGGGGCCCGCCGTCCCGCGCGTGCTCGACCTGACGCTGCGTATCGGCGAGTTGCTGCTGGCGGGTGGCGAGGGGGCCGAGGACGTCGAGGCCGCGATGTTCGCCGTCAGCCGCGCGTACGGTCTCGACCGCTGCGAGCCGAACGTCACCTTCACGCTGCTGTCGATCTCCTACCAGCCGTCGCTCGTGGACGACCCGGTGACGGCCAGTCGCACCGTACGCAGACGGGGCACCGACTACACCCGGCTCGCCGCCGTCTACACGCTCGTCGATGACATCACCACCGAGGACACCGACATCACGCTGGAGGAGGCGTACCGGCGGCTGGCCGAGATCCGGCGTAACCGGCATCCGTATCCCGGCTGGGCGCTGACCGCCGCGAGCGGGCTGCTGGCCGGGTCGGCGTCGGTACTGGTCGGTGGTGGTCTGGTGGTGTTCGTCGCGGCGATGATCGGCGCGATGCTGGGCGACCGGCTGGCCTGGCTGTGCGCGGGGCGCGGGATTCCGGAGTTCTACCAATTCGTGGCCGCCGCGATGCCGCCGGCCGCGATCGGCGTCGCGCTGACACTGGGCGCCTCCCACACGAACTGGGACATCCGGCCGTCCGCCGTGATCACCGGTGGGCTCTTCGCGCTGCTGCCGGGGCGGGCCCTGGTCGCGGGTGTCCAGGACGGACTGACCGGCTACTACATCACCGCCGCCGCCCGGCTGCTCGAAGTCATGTACTTCTTCATCGCGATCGTGATGGGGGTGCTGATCGCGCTGTATCTGGGCGTCCAGCTGAACGCCCAGCTCCACCCCGACGTGCCGCTCCAGGCCGGGGAGGGGCGGCCGGTGCTCCAGATCTGCGCCGCCGTGGCGCTGAGTTTCGCCTTCGCGATCCTGCTCCAGCAGGAACGATCCACCGTGCTGATGGTGTCCCTGAACGGGGGCGTGGCCTGGACCGTGTACGGGGCGATGCACGACACCGCCGGGATCTCGCCGGTGGCGTCGACGGCGGTGGCCGCCGGTGTGGTGGGGCTGTTCGGGCAGTTGTTCTCCCGCTACCAGTTCGCGTCGGCGCTGCCGTACGTCACCGCGGCGATCGGGCCGCTGCTGCCGGGCTCCGCGACGTACTTCGGTCTGCTCGGTTTCGCGCAGAACAACGTGAACGTGGGGCTGGCCTCGCTGTCCACGGCCGCCGCGCTGGCCCTGGCGATCGCCATCGGGGTCAACTTCGGCGGCGAGCTCTCCCGGCTGTTCCTGAAGGTGCCGGGGTCGGGACGCGGTTCGAGCCGCCGCGCGGCCAAGCGGACGCGCGGCTTCTGACGGCGTGGGTGCGGTGTCTCCTACCGCCTGGCGTGACGCCCGCGCGACGGGCCCTCGGGGTCGTCCTGCTGGCCGTACGGCCGGGGCGCCCCGTACTCGTCGCGCGTGACCCGCAGCTGCTGGGTCTGGAAGTCCTGCGGCACCTGGGTGTGGTCGGCGGGCGGCACGTGCCCCGCGGTCGCTGTGGGCTCACCCGACGCGGCGGCCTTCTTGGACTTGGAACGCGCCCGCATGAACTCGATCACGATCGGCAGCACCGAGAGCAGCACGATCAGGATGAGGATCATCTCGATGTTCTTGTGCACGAACTCGATCTTGCCGAGGGCGGCACCGAGCAGGGTGACGCCCGCGCCCCAGAGCACACCGCCGATGATGTTGAACGTGACGAACGACCGGTAGTTCATGCGGCTGACGCCCGCGATGATCGGCGTGAACGTCCGCACGATGGGCACGAAGCGGGCCAGCACCAGCGACTTGGGGCCGTACTTCTCGAAGAACTCGTGCGCCTTCTCCACGTTCTCCTGTTTGAAGAACTTGGAGTCCGGGCGCTTGAAGAGCGCCGGGCCGACCTTGCGGCCGAAGAGATAGCCGACCTGGTCGCCGATGATCGCCGCCAGCACGATCAGCAGACAGACGAGCCACAGCGGCCTGTCGAGCGTGCCGGACGTCACCAGGAGTCCGGTGGTGAAGAGCAGCGAGTCACCCGGCAGGAAGAAGCCGATGAGCAGGCCGGATTCGGCGAACACGATGACCAGGACGCCGATCAGGCCGAAGGTCCCGATCAGATAGTCCGGGTCAAGCCAGCTCGGTCCGAGCGCAAGGGTTGTCACGAGGTCCGGGGCTCCTGAGTCGATAGTCGGTCGATCGTCGAAATCGGCCGTCGCTGCATCAGCGTCGTCCAGCCGCCATCAGCGGTTGTCGGCTGCCCAAAGCTATCAACGCTCCGCCCCTCATTGAGGTTCCACCCGGGCCGCACGGCTTGAGATGGGCGTGGCCGGGTCCGAAGCGCGCGTTTCGTCCCCGGTCCACGCCGCTGCTCCCCGTCGGCGGCTATCCGACCCGGTCGGCGTTCGCGTGTATCGCCGCCCTCACGTGCTCGGCCAGGCCCGGCCGCATCGAGTCGTAGAACTCCCGGAACCGCTCGTCGGACACATACAGGTCACCGAGGCCCCGGTGGATCTCGGGTGTGCAGTCGTAGAACCACTTGGTGATGTGCCGGCGGTGCTCCTCGGCCATGGCCACGGCCCGCTCCCCGGTCGGGGGCTCACCCGCCTCCATGAGCGCGTCGTAGCGCGCGCCCCAGTCGGCGACCTCGTCCTGCATCCGCTTCCAGTCGTCCTTGGTGTAGCGGGCGACGCGCCGCTGGGTCTCCTCGTAGCCCGGCGTCCCGCCCCAGCGCTGCTCGGCCTCCTCGCCGTACCGCTCGGGGTCCTTGCCTCCGAAGACCTCGAACTTCTCCTCGGGGGAGAGATTGATGCCCATCTTCTTCGCCTCCATGGCGTGCTCCACTGCCTCGGCCATCTTCTGGAGTTCGGCGATACGGGCCGACAGCAGTTCGTGCTGGCGGCGCAGGTGCTCCTGCGGGTCCGCGTCGGGGTCGTCCAGAAGGACCGCGACCTCGTCGAGCGGGAAGCCGAGCTCCCGGTAGAACAGGATCCGTTGCAGGCGGTCCAGGTCGGCGTCGTCGTAACGCCGGTGTCCCGCGTGGTTGCGGCCGCTCGGGGAGAGCAGGGCGATCTCGTCGTAGTGGTGCAGCGTGCGCACCGTGATTCCGGCGAACACCGCCACCTGTCCCACGGAGTAGCTCATGGCCTTCCTCGCTCCCTGCCGTCCACCGGTCCGTGTCGTCCGGTGGTGTTCGGTACGGCATCAGCCTGTGTCCTCACGCCACGTGAGGTGCAAGCCTCTTCCCATGGGGACGGTTTGCCGCATTTGTGCCATTACGGTGTGCGCGTGGCCACTGACACTCCGTCCGCCCCGTCGGACCCTTCCGGGCGCACGCTCCTTCCGCTGATTCTTCCCTCGCTGGCCGTCGGCGTGCTCGCGAGCCTTCTCCTGCTCGGGATCAGCGGGCTGGCCGATCTGCTCAAGAACGTGCTCTGGCAGACGCTGCCCGACGCGCTCGGCATCGGCCCTCACTCCTCCCTGTGGATGATCGTGATGCTCACCGCGACCGGGCTCGCGGTGGGTCTGGTCGTACGGCAGGTGCACGGGCACGCGGGACCCGACCCCGCCACGACCGGGCTCGTCGACCGCCCGCTGCCGCCCGGCGTCGTGCCCGGTCTGCTGCTGGCCACCGGACTGGCCCTGGCGGGCGGGGTGAGTCTGGGCCCCGAGAACCCGATCACCGCGGCCAACATCGCGCTCGCCTACTGGCTCGGCCGCAAGATCGCCCCTGACGCCCCGGCCGCGCTCTGGGTCTCGCTGGCCGCCGCCGGCACGATCGGGGCGCTCTTCGGCACGCCCGTGGCCGCCGCGCTCATCCTCACGGAGACCTTCGCGACCCAGCCCGGGCCGGGCTCGCTCTGGGACAAGCTCTTCGGACCGCTGGTCGCCGCCGGGGCCGGCGGGCTGATGACCGTACTGATCGACCACCCGACCTTCGACCTGTCGCTGCCCAACTATCCGGGGGGCCGCTGGACCGACGCCCTGGGCGCGCTGGTGATCGCACCGACCGCCGCGGCGCTGGGTATGGCCGCCGTGTACGCCTTCCCGTACGCCCACGCCGTCTTCCGGCGCGTCGGGCGTCCCGTACTCGCCCTGACCCTCGGCGGACTGCTGCTCGGCCTCCTCGGGGCGCTCGGCGGATACCTCACCCTCTTCAAGGGGCTGGACGAGGTGAAGACGCTGGCCTCCGACCCGGACGGCTGGTCGGCGGGGCAGTTCGCGCTGATGTCGGTGGTGAAGCTGGTCGCCATGACGATCGCGGCGGCCTGCGGCTTCCGGGGCGGACGGATCTTCCCGGGCGTCTTCGTCGGAGTCTCGCTCGGGCTCTGCGCGCACGCGCTCGTACCGGCCGTGCATCCGACCGTCGCGGTCATCTGCGGGGTGCTCGGGATCCTGCTCGCGATCACCCGGCAGGGATGGCTGAGCCTGTTCACCGCGGCGGTGCTGGCCGCCGACCCGAATCTGCTCCCCCTGCTGTGCGTGGCCACGCTGCCCGCCTGGCTGCTGGTGACCGGGCGCCCGAAGATGCAGCTCGACGCCGACGGCGCGGCTCTGCGGTGACGGGCGCCGACGCGGCAACCCGAACGGACACCCGACGAGCCGATGGACCGTTTTGTCCGTATCGTCGCGCCTGACATCCCTAGTCGATCACCGAGGTAGCCACCATGCCCGCGTCCGTGAACGTCGCTGTCATCTACTATTCCGCCACCGGCACCATCACCACGATGGCCAAGGCCATCGCCAGGGACGCCGAGGCCGCCGGAGCGGCCGTACGGCTCCGCAGGGTCGCCGAACTCGCCCCGCAGTCGGCGATCGACACCAATCCGGCCTGGGTCGCCAACATCGAGGCGACCGCCGACATCCCCGAGGCCACGCCCGACGACATGATCTGGGCGGACGCCGTGATCTTCGGCAGCCCCACCCGCTACGGCAATGTCACCGCGCAGCTCAAGCAGTTCCTGGACACCCTCGGCGGCCTCTGGCAGCAGGGGCAGCTCGCCGACAAGATCTACAGCGGCTTCACCGCGTCGGCCACGCTGCACGGCGGCCAGGAGACGACGCTGCTCGCCCTGTACAACACCATCCACCACTTCGGCGGCATCCTCGTCACTCCCGGCTACACGCACGAGTCGAAGTTCGTCGACGGCAATCCGTACGGCACGTCGCACGTCTCCGGATCGGGCGACCTCCCGGTGAACGAGCAGACGCTGACCGCCGCCCGCGTCCAGGCGGAGCGGGTCGTGCGATTCACCCGCGCCATCAAGGCCGGCCTCGGCGGCTGAGGCGAGAGACCACGGGAGGCAGGGAAAGCGATGGCACTCCACCGCGGCACGCAGGGCGCCGAGGGCAATATGAGAGGTCCGGCGGAGGATCCGGCGGACGATCACAGCGAGCGGCGCCGGCTGTCGCTCAACCCCTTCTTCGGCGAGGCCGACCCGACCAACGGGATGTCGTCCGCCCCGCCCACGCACCGGCTGCCCGACGGCCCCATGCCCCCGTCCACGGCCTACCAACTCGTCCATGACGAGCTGATGCTGGACGGCAACTCCCGGCTCAACCTGGCGACCTTCGTCACCACCTGGATGGAGCCCCAGGCCGGGGTGCTGATGGCGGAGTGCCGGGACAAGAACATGATCGACAAGGACGAGTACCCACGGACCGCCGAGCTGGAGCGGCGGTGCGTCACCATGCTCGCCGACCTCTGGAACGCCCCCGACCCGACCGCCGCCGTCGGCTGCTCGACCACCGGCTCCAGCGAGGCCTGCATGCTCGCGGGACTCGCGCTCAAGCGCCGGTGGACGGCGAAGAACCGGGACCGCTATCCGGGGAGCGCCAAGCCCAATCTCGTCATGGGCGTCAACGTCCAGGTCTGCTGGGAGAAGTTCTGCAACTTCTGGGAGGTCGAGGCCCGCCTCCTTCCCATGGAGGGCGACCGCTTCCACCTCGACCCGCAGGCGGCCGCCGATCTCTGCGACGAGAACACCATCGGCGTCGTCGCCATCCTCGGCTCCACCTTCGACGGCTCCTACGAACCCGTCGCCGAACTCTGCGCGGCCCTCGACTCCCTCCAGGAGCGCACGGGTCTGGACATCCCCGTCCATGTCGACGGCGCGTCCGGCGCGATGGTCGCGCCCTTCCTCGACGAGGACCTCGTGTGGGACTTCCGGCTCCCGCGCGTCTCCTCGATCAACACCTCCGGGCACAAATACGGCCTGGTCTACCCGGGTGTCGGCTGGGCGCTGTGGCGCACGTCGGCCGAACTGCCCGAGGAACTGGTCTTCCGCGTGAACTACCTGGGCGGGGAGATGCCCACCTTCGCGCTGAACTTCTCCCGGCCCGGCGCGCAAGTCGTCGCCCAGTACTACACGTTCCTCCGGCTCGGCCGGGACGGCTTCCGGGCCGTCCAGCAGGCGGCGCGGGACGTGGCCTGCGGGCTGGCCGACCAGATCGGGGCGATGGACGACTTCCGGCTGCTCACCCGCGGCGACCAACTGCCCGTCTTCGCCTTCACCACCGCGCCCCAGGTGACGAACTTCGACGTCTTCGACGTCTCGCGGCGGCTGCGGGAGCACGGGTGGCTCATGCCCGCCTACACCTTCCCGGCCAACCGCGAGGATCTGTCCGTCCTGCGCGTGGTGTGCCGCAACGGCTTCTCGGCCGATCTCGCCGCGCTGCTGCTCGCCGATCTGCGGCTGCTGCTGCCGGAACTGCGGCGCCAGCCGCACCCCTTGGGCCGGGACAAGTCGGCGGCCACGGCCTTCCACCATTGAGCGGCGCGTGAGCGCGGAGATGATGCGCATGGATTCCCCCCGAGGTCCGCGGAGCACCGTGCGCCGCGTGCGGTTCTGCCTCTGATACACCGCGAACCCCGGAAAGGTTCCAGCCGCCGGCCGGTCGATGTGCGGCGACCGGGCCGACGGCCGGAGGGTCAGTGGCTGAGCCTGCGGAACCGCCCGACCGCCAGCGGGAAGAACAGCGCGATCAGCGCCACCGGCCACCCCACCGCGAGCAGATGCGCGTGCTCGGCCGCCCACGACCCGCTCAACTGCCCCGGCACGCCCGCCAGATCACGTACCGCCGCGGCCGTCGCCGACAGCGGGTTCCACTCGACCGCGGCCCCCAGCCAGCCCGGCATGGACTCCGGTGTCGCGAACGCGTTGGAGAAGAAACCGATCGGCCAGACCAGGATCTGCACCGCCTGCACCATCTCCGGCTTGCCGGCCACCATCGCCAGGTGAATGCCGAGCCACAGCATCGCGAACCGCAGCAGGAGCAGCAGCCCCACCGCCCCCAGCAGCGCCGCGGTGCCGCCGTGCCAGCGCCAGCCGAGCGCGAACCCGACCCCGATCATCACCACCAGGCTCAGCGCCGACTGCATCATGTCCGCGACGCTCCGGCCCACCAGCACCGCCGAGGTCGCCATCGGCAGGGAGCGGAACCGGTCGATGACGCCCTTGCCCAGATCCTGGGTGACGGCCAGCATCGTGGACTCGAGCCCGAAGACCATGGTCAGCGCGAGCATTCCGGGGACGAGGAAACCGATGTACTCGCCCTCGACGCCGCGTCCCGCCCCCATCAGATAGCCGAACATCAGCAGCAGCATCACCGGGAACACCAGCCCGACGACCACCTGGACCGGCTGTCGCCGCCAGTGCGCCAGTTCGCGCCGGGTCATCGTCCAGCTGTCGGTGATCACCCAGGCGTTCGCCGTACTCATACGGCCTCCTTCGTACGGTGGGTCAGCCGCAGAAAGACCTCGTCCAGCGTCGGTCTGCGCACCACGATGTCCTCCGCCTCGATCCCGGCCGCCTCCAGCGCCTGTACGACCCTGGTCAGCTCCGCCATCCGGTCCGCGGCGGGCACGCCGATCAGCCGGCGGTCCGCGTCCACCGTCGCCTCGTCCCCGAACAGCCGTGCCGCCGCCGCCAGTTGGCCCGCGCCGCGCACGACGACGTCGATCCGGTCGCCGCCGACCTCCGCCTTGAGCCGGTCCGCCGTCCCCTCGGCGATCACGCGCCCGTTGTCGACGACCGATATGCGGTCCGCCAACTGGTCCGCCTCCTCCAGATACTGCGTGGTCAGCAGGACGGTCGTGCCTCCGCCGACCAGTGAGCGCACGGCGGCCCACACCTCGGCCCGCCCGCGCGGATCGAGTCCGGTCGTCGGCTCGTCCAGGAAGAGCACCGCCGGATCGGTGATGAGCGACGCCGCCAGGTCGAGGCGGCGCCGCATGCCCCCGCTGTACTGCTTGATCGACTTGCGTCCGGTGTCGGCGAGCCCGAAGCGCTCCAGCAGTTCGTCGGCGCGCGCCGCCGCGCGCCGGGCGCCCAGGTGGTGGAGCCGCCCGAACATGTCGAGGTTCTGACGCCCGCTCAGTTCCTCATCCACCGCCGCGTGCTGTCCGAGCAGCCCGATCCGCCGGCGTACCTCCTGCGCCTCCGTACGGAGGTCGTGCCCCGCGACCCGGGCCACACCCTCGTCGTGCCGCAGGAGCGTGGCGAGCACCCGTACGGCCGTCGTCTTGCCCGCGCCGTTCGGCCCGAGAACCCCGTGCACGGTGCCGCGCGCCACCACCAGGTCCAACCC
The DNA here is from genome assembly GCF_001723055.1 of Streptomyces niveus. Taxonomy (GTDB): domain Bacteria; phylum Actinomycetota; class Actinomycetes; order Streptomycetales; family Streptomycetaceae; genus Streptomyces; species Streptomyces niveus. The sequence goes on along the minus strand of NZ_MDCR01000029.1, from coordinate 17,804 downwards.
GTCGAGCGCCGCCTTCTCCCCGTACCGCTTGCGTACGCCTTCCATGACGATCGCGTCGGTCAATGTCTTCGCCTCCAGCCCCTTCGCCGCGTAGTCAAATTTGACTACGCGGCGAAGGGTAACCACAGGGAGCTGGATTAATCAAACTTGATTAGAGGAGATTCCGACCCGCGCCGACGGCCGTCAGTCGTCGTCACCCTCGGCGCGAACGTCCGTCGCATACGGGTTCTCCTCGCCGTCGGCGAGCACCCCGACGAAGGGATCACCCTCACCCGAGAAGACGTGCGCGCCGGCCTCGATGCGCGCGATGAATCCGCGCGTCCACTCCACACCGGAGTCGGCCTGGCTGATCCAGAGGTTCATGATCTCGCCGATGTGCCCGAGCTGCTCCGGGCCGTCCTCGGGCACGTAGTGCTCCGTCACGGACGCCCGCCAGCCCTCGATCGCCCGCACGCGTTCCTTCAGCAGCTCGACGGCCTCCGCGCGCGGCAGGTCGACGATGAAGCCGACGCCGGCCGTCAGCACGTCCGCCTTCTGGTCGTAGGCGACCAGAGACTCGCGCAGCAGCCGGAAGTACTCCGCCGTCCCGGCCTCCGTCAGCTCGTACTCCGTACGAGGCGGACCGCCCGCGGTGCTCGGCGCGACCTCGTGCGCGAGCAGCTCCCCCTGCTTCGCCAGCTGCTTCAGCGCGTGGTAGATCGAGCCGGGCTTGGCGTTGGACCACTCGTGCGCGCCCCAGAACTCCAGGTCGTTGCGGATCTGATAGCCGTGCGCGCGGCCGTGCTGGCGCACCGCGCCGAGCACCAGCAGCCGGATCGCTGACATCGCCGTACCCTTCTATTCAACTTTGACTAGACTACTCGACATGACAGAGAAGACCATCCCGCTCCTCCCGTGTCAGACCATCCAACCCGTAGTCGACTTCTACTCGGCACTCGGCTTCGAGATCACCTTCATACAGAAGAGCCCCTACGCCTACGCGGTCGTCGAGCGCGGGAACGTGGAGCTCCAGTTCTTCGGAATGAAGAAGTACGAGCCCACCGAGTCGATCAGCGGCTGCTACGTGCTGACCGACGACGTCGACGGGATGTACGGCGCCTTCCGGGCCGGGCTCAAGGCGGCGTACGGGAAGATCCCGACGCGGGGGCTGCCCCGGATCGGGCCGGTCAAGGACATGTCGTACGGCGTACGGCAGTTCCTCATGACGGATCCGGCCGGCAACACCCTCAGGATCGGGCAGCCGAACGACGCCGGGAGCGACGGGCACCACCAGCCCCCTCCCAAGGAGCCGTACGCGCGCGCACTCCACCTGGCGGTCGCCTTCGCCGATTCGAAGCAGGATCTCGGGGCCGCCGTGAAGATCCTCGACCGTGCGCTCACGGACGCCGCGGTGAGCGACGACGGCCTCGGTAAGGAGGGCGCGTCGCCGACGCCCGTCCAGCTCTACCGGATGCTCGTACTGCGCGGCGACATCGCGCAGCGCCTGGACGACACGGAGGAGGCGCGCGGCTTCCTCGACAGGGCCGCCGCCGTCGAGCTGACGGAGGTGGAGCGCGCCGAGGTGGGGGACGACCGGGGGCGGGCCGCGGAGGTGCGGGAATCACTCCCCGAGCGGCGAGACGTCCCGGAAGAGAACCGGTAGCCCGGCCGCCTCCGGCTCAGAACGGGAAGCTGGAGCGCCCGTGCTGCACCGAGATCCACTTCCTGGTCGTGAAGGCGTCGACCAGGCCGTCGGTGTTCATCCACTCGGGCCCGGAGTACTTCTCGCCGCCGAAGGGGACGACCGGCTCGTCGTGGCCGGTGCCGTCGTTGACGTGGAGCATGGCGGTGTTGATCCGCCGCGCGACCCGGACGCCCCGCTCGACGTCACCGGTGTGGATCGAACCGCTGAGCCCGCACCGGGTGTCGTTGGCGATCCTGACCGCCTCGTCCACGCTGTCGAACGCCAGCAGGATCGCGACCGGGCCGAGTATCTCCTGGGTCAGAACGGGCGAGTCGGGCGCCAGATCGGTCAGCACGGTCGGGGTGACGAGATTGCCGTCGACGGTGCCGCGCACCAGCGCGGTCGCACCCGCCTCGACGGTCTCGTCGACCAGCGCGCCGACCGCGTCGGCCTGCTGGGAGCTGATGAGCGGGCCGACGACCGTCTTCGGGTCGGCCGGGTCCCCGACGGTCAGCGTCCTGACCTTGGCGACGAACTTCTCGGTGAACTCCTGCTCCACCGCGCGGTCGAGGAGGATGCGGTTGGCCGCCATGCAGACGGGGCCCTGATACGCGTACCGGCTGAAGACCGCCGCTTCGACCGCGTTGTCGATGTCGGCGTCCGCGAGCACGATCAGCGCGCTGTTGCCGCCGAGGTCGAGCACGGAGCGCTTGAAGTTCTTCGCGCAGACGACGGCGACGTGCCGTCCCACCCGGTCGGAGCCGGAGAAGGAGATGACCTTCGGTATCGGATGCTCGATCAGCGCGTCGTCGATCTCGGCGATATCGGTGATGACGACGTTCAGCAGTCCGGCGGGCAGGCCCGCGTCCTCGAACACCTTGGCCACCAGCGACCCGCCGCAGATCGGTGTGTTCTGGTGCGGCTTCAGTACGACGGCGTTGCCGAGCGCCAGAGCCGGGGCGACCGCCTTGAGGGACAGCAGGAACGGGAAGTTGAACGGGCTGATGACACCGACCACGCCGACGGGCACGCGGTGGAGCCTGTTCTCGGTGCCGTCCACGGGCGAGGGGAGTATCCGGCCTTCGGGGTGCAGCGTGAGCTGTACGGCCTCGCGAAGGAGTTCCTTGGCCTGGCGCAGCTCGAACGCCGCTTTCAGGCGCGTACCGCCGAGTTCGGCGATGATCGCCTCGGTGATCTCCTCCTCGCGGTCCTCGACGACGCGCAGGGCGCGTTCGAGGATCTGCCGCCTGGCGTACGGGTTGGTCGCCGCCCAGGTCGTCTGCGCGCGCTCGGCCGCCCGGTACGCCTGGTCCACCTCGTCGGCCGTCGCCACCGCGATCGAGGCCAGCTTCTCGCCGTTGTAGGGATTGAAATCGATGATGTCCCACGAGCCACTGCCGGGCCGCCACTCGCCGTCGATGTACTGCTGGTCGAGTTCGGCGAAGAAGGACATGTGATCCCTAACCTCAGAACCGGAAACTGATGTCACGTCATCATACTTACGCCCCAGCAGAGTCAAGGGTCTTCGAGAACGTCCGAATCCCGTCTCTCGCTTGGCCGTACAACATCGGTCGTTCGTGATCATTCACGATCGCCCGCCGGTCGTTCTCGTTCGATCGCGCGCGCTCAGGAGCACGTTCAGGGTGTGTTCGGGGCACGTGCGGAGCGCGTTCAGGAGAGTTGCAGCAGCCCTCGCAGCAGATCACGGCTCTCGGCGGGCCCGAGGCTGTCCTCGTGCAGGCGCGTCATCACCCGTTCGTACTGGGTGACTTCCTCCCGCTTGTCGAGATACAGCGCGCTCGTGAGCTGTTCCAGGTAGACGAGGTCGGACAGGTCGGACTCGGGGAAGCGCAGCATCGTGAAGGCGCCGCTCTCGCCCGCGTGCCCGCCGAAGCTGAACGGCATCACCTGGAGGGTCACCGTCGGATGCTCGGAGATCTCGATGAGATGGGCCAACTGGCCGCGCATCACGTCACGGTCGCCGTACGGGCGGCGCAGCGCGGCCTCGTCCAGCACCGCGTGGAGGCGCGGGGCGCGCTCGGAGACGAGCACCTTCTGGCGCTCCTGGCGCAGCGCCACACGGCGGTCGATCTCCGCCTGGGGGGCGTTGGGGATGCCGCGCTTGACGACGGCGTGCGCGTACGCCTCCGTCTGCAACAGGCCGTGCACGAACTGGACTTCGTAGATCCGGATCAACGAGGCGGCGCCTTCGAGTCCGATGTACGTCTGGAACCAGCCGGGCAGGACGTCGCCGAAGCTCTGCCACCAGCCGGCGACGTTGGCCTCACGGGCGAGACCGATCAGGGACCCTCGCTCCATCTCGTCGGCGACTCCGTAGAGCGTCAACAGGTCCTCGATGTCCCTGGACTTGAAACTCACCCGCCCCAACTCCATACGGCTGATCTTGGACTCGGACGCGCGGATCGAGTAACCGGCCGCCTCGCGCGTGATGCCGCGCGACTCACGCAGCCGCCTCAGCTGCGAGCCCAGCAGTATGCGCCGCACCACGGATCCGCCCGGTTCCACTGCGGTCACGTCTCCAACCCTCCCCATACGGTCCATCTCCCACTATTTGTCCCACGTCGCCCTCGGAGCACCCCCGAACCCTGAGAGCCGGATTGTGCCATCAAACGCATCAGCCCGTACTCATTCGATTACAGAAATGAGAAGCCTTTGGGAAGAGCGGGAAAGTAGTCAAGAGAAGAAATAATCCTGAACGCCACATTCTCGGACGAGTCGGGCGCGTGCACGTGCATCTGCCCTTGCATCTGCCCTGCGCATTGGGAACCATGGTCCTCGCCGCACCTGCGTGCTCGTTCGTGTTTGACGTGTTGTGACGCTGTACCACCGCAGTATCGCTACGGCCGCGAATCCCGGGGAGTGCCTCGCATGGGGACGAATGGATCGACCGTGCTCGAGCCGTTAAGGCAGGGGCTTCCGCCGATCGATCCCGCAGCCGTCTCCAGCTCGGCGTCCTGCGCACTGCCCGCCCGCTACGAAGCGGTGCGCGGCGCGCGGCAGTTCACCCGGACGACGCTCTGCCAGTGGGAACTTGACGACCGTTTCGACGATGTCGCGCTGGTCGTCTCCGAACTCGTCACCAACGCGCTGCGGCACGCCCTCCCCTCGGACACCCCGCGCGAACCGCAGGAACCGCCCGTACGGCTGCATCTGATGCGCTGGACGACCCGGCTGGTCTGCGCGGTACGCGATCCCAGTCACGCAGGCCCCACGGCGCGCGAGTCGGACGAGGATTTCGCCGCGGAGTCCGGCCGGGGGCTGTTCCTGGTGGACTCGTTCAGCGATACGTGGGGCTGGCATCCGCTCGCCGGCTCGCTGCACGGCAAGGTGGTCTGGGCGCTGTTCCGGCTACGGGCCGAGTGACGGCGAGCGGCTTGCCGGTCGACGGCCGGACGGCTTGAAGACCGGACGGCTTGAAGACGCGACGCGCGATGCGTGACGGCGTGGTCTCAGGCCGTCAGGTGATCGAATTCCCCGTCCTTGACACCCGCCAGCATGGCCACGATCTCGGCCCGGGTGTACACGAGGGCGGGTCCTTCGGGGTGGCGTGAATTCCGGACCGCCACTCCCCCGCCCGGCAGTTTGGCGAACTCGACGCAGGAGCCCTGCGAATTGCTGTGCCTGCTCTTCTGCCAGACGACTCCGTGAAGCTCGGTGGCCGCCATGCCGTTGTACGCGTGGTGCACAGGACGCTCCCCGAGTTGCATGGTGCAAGTGTCAACTAGCTCGGATCATAGCTGTGTTCACATGCCAATGCATGAGCAGATGCACGTGCACGGGGGGTGTTCCCTTGACTACAGGCTTGCGAACGTATTGCCTCATTCGTTGAGACGAACGGAAAGCCCTTTCGGTGCCAGTGTTTCCGGTACTCGTCCGGAACTCGCCGACGCAGTTCGCGGCGGCCGTCCTGGTAGCTTGGCGCGGTCGTGGAACTGAAGGGGGACAGAGACATGCACAAGCTCGTACGAAGCGGCGTCGCGGCTGCCGGACTCGTGGTCGCGCTCACTCTCGGCGGCTGTGGCGGCGGTGACAGCGGTGACGACTCCGGCAAGGACAAGAGCAGTGGCGCACCGGCCCCGAGCGCGTCGGAGGACGCCGGTGGCGACGAGGCCGCCCCGGACGCCACCACCACCGCCGACAGCCTCGAAGGCAGCTGGGCGGGGATGACGGAGGGCAAGGCCGTCGCGCTGTCCGTCAAGGAGGGCAAGGCCGCTCTCATCGCCGACGAGCACATCTGCCAGGGCGCGGTCGAGGACATGGGCGGCGAGCCGATGCTGTCGCTCAAGTGCGCCGACGGGAACACCGACCGGACGATGGGGTCGATCGATTCCAACGACGGGAAGACACTGGTGCTTTCGTGGGAAGGCGGCACGAAGGACAGCCTCGCCAAAACGGATCCCGGCAAACTGCCCGATGAGCTGCCGACCGGCATCCCGGCGCCCTGACGGAGACCGCTTTCTCTTGAAAGGGGCGCCGGGTCACCTGAACCTGGCGCCCTCTTTATGAGGAGGTGACGCGGGCCCGGTCGGCCGCCGCCCTGCCGTGCGCCCACCCTTCGCCGTCGGTCACACCACGCACCCTCGTCCGCACCGTTTCGGGGAACATCCGCTCCGCGCGATCGGTGACCGCCATGTCCCGTGCCGCCAGGACGGGCAGCAACCGCCCTCCCCCGCCGGCCGTCAGAGCGGGGTCCCCGGTGCTCGGACCGACCGTCTCGCCGTTCGCGGCCCGTGCCGCGTCGGCGGCGATCTGTTCGGCCGTGGCCTGCTCGGCGGTGGCCGCGAGCCGTTCGCCGATCCGGTGGGCGTACGCCATGAGGAACGACTGCCGGAAAGTCTTCGTCCGCTTGCGGCCCGACGCCCGCTGGGCGGCTTCCGCACGGGTCATCGCTCCGGTCCCCTGCACGAGCAGCGACGTGTACAGCAGCTCCACCACCTCCAAATCAGGCTCAAAACCGACCACGGTGGAGAAGCCGAATCCGCTGTTCCACACCGCCTGGCAGCGGTTGGCGGACGCCACGGCGTCGAGCAGGATCGCCTTCGCGCTCTCGTACGGAGCGTCCACCCCGATCCGGCACGCGGCCGGTACGTCGGCGCTGTGGGCTCGGTCGGCGAGCAGGGCCTCGTCGATGCTGTGCCGGGCCATCAGCTCCTGCGCCTTGGCGCTCAGCGCCTCGGCCTCCTCCGGGAAGTCGGTGCCCTCCGCCTTGGCGAGCAGGGCGCGGATGCGGGTGAGCATGCGCGGCTCGCCGTCGGCGGCCGGGAGGTGGACGGGGGTGCCGGGCACCGGTCCCACGGCCTCGATCGCCGGCAGTCGTACGAGCAGCCGGTACAGCTCCAGGGCGGTGGTCGCGGAGGAGAAGCGGTCGGTGGACCGGGGCGCGGTGCCGCTCCCGCGGTCGGCTTCGAGGTCGGCCGCGATGTCCGTGAGCTGGGCGCCCCAGCGGGGGGCCACCCGTTCGTACCGGACGGCCTCCGTCGCGATCAGCTCGGCGACCAGACGCGTGTGCGGCTCGTCGAGGTCGCGGCGGACGATCCGTACGACGTCGGCGGGCTGCCAGCCGCGCTCCCAGGCGCGGCGCAGGAACTCCGTACCCCGTCGGCGCAGTTCGGTGTCGGCGGCCGGGTCGGCGGCGAGCAGCGAGGCGCCGGTGTCCAGGCCCCTGCCGTCGTCCGCCGCCGGGTCGGCGTAGAGCGCGGCGGCGAAGGCGCCTTCGACCGTGCCTGGCATGAGAACCGTCTCCCCTTGTCCCTTGATCGTCAGGGCTGATCAGCCGCTTGACCGGCCGCCCCTGGCCGTCGCGGCGACGGGCCACCGTCCATGGTTCCAGAGGACGAGTTATCCACAGGTTGTGCATATCGAACTACTGCACGACCTGCACGGTAGCCCGTCTGTCCACAGGGTGAGGGGGTTCCGTCCCGCGATCCGGCGCCTCGTCCTACCGTGGTGGAACTCCCGACGAAAGGACGCGCACGCAGATGGGCGAGAACAAGAAGCTGATGCAGGCCGGCGAGTGGTATCTGCCGGACGACGAGGAGCTGGAGGCCGAGTCGCGACGGCGGGCCGACCTGTGCTCCGCGTACAACGGCACCAGCGGCCAGGGGCTGCCCGACGCGGAGGGGCGCGAGCGGATCCTGGGCGAGCTGCTGGGGTCGGTGGCCGAGGACGTACGGATCCGGCCCCCGTTCAACTGCGACTTCGGGACGTACATCAGCATCGGCGCCCGTACGTTCATCAACTTCGGCGCGGTCTTCCTCGACTGCGCGCCGATCACCGTCGGCTCCGACGTCCAGATCGGCCCGAACGTCCAACTCCTCACGCCCACCCATGAACTCGACACCGAGCGCCGCCGGGCGGGCTGGGAGCGGGCGTCTCCCGTGACCATCGGCGACAACGTCTGGCTGGGCGCCGGCGTGATCGTCTGCCCCGGCGTGACGATCGGCGAGAACACGGTGGTGGGCGCGGGATCCGTGGTCACGAAGAACCTCCCGGCCGGGGTGCTGGCGGTCGGCAACCCGGCGCGGGTGGTCCGCGAACTGGGGTAGGTCCTGGCGCCCGGACCTCTACCGAAGGCCGGGGCCGGGGCCGAATCCGAGGGACGGGTCGGCGCCGGTCAGTTCGCAACTGGCGTCCCACAGACGGGCCGCCACGGCCGCGTCGGTCAGATGGCCCTTGACCGGCTCGGCCCGGGGCCTGCCGCGCAGACCGAAGACCCGTGGCCCCCAGAGCTGCCCTCCCCTCACCTCGGGGTCCAGGACGGCACGCACGGCGGGCCAGGCGCCGGCCTCCTTGCCCTGGACGAGGAGACCGGCGGGCAGCGCGCGCAGGCGCGCACCGGCGGTACGGACGTGGACCGGCGGGCGGGAGGGGGTGAGGGAGTCCAGCGCGCCTCCCGGGTGCGCCAGCACGCTCAGCACCGTGCTGTTCGCGGCGCGCAGCCGGCGGTCGAGTTCGAGGCCGAAGTACATCTGCGCCAGCTTCGACCGGCCGTAGGTGCGCTTGGGCCGGTAGTCCTCGGTGGACTGGAGGTCGGCCAGGTCCAGCCGCTCGGACTTCGCCGCGAAGCTGCCGACCGTCACGACGCGACCGGCGGGCGCGGCGGCCAGCAGGGGCGCCAGCCACTGGGTCAGCAGGAAGTGGCCGAGGTGATTGGTGCCGAACATCAGCTCGTCGCCGTGCGCGGTCTCGCGGCGCGGCGGATCGTCGAGCGCCACCCCGGCGTTGTGGACGACCGCGTCGAGACGGTCGACGTCCAGGCTGTCCACCGAGGTCTTGATGGAGGCCGGATCGGCGAGATCGAGCGGAAGATGGCGGACGTCGGCGGAGGGTACGCGGGAGCGGATCGAGACCAGGGCGGCTGCCGCCTTGTCGGGGCTGCGGCTGCCGAGCACGACCGTGGCCCCGGTGCCCGCGAGCTGCTCCGCGACGAAGTAGCCGATCCCCGCGTTGCCGCCGGTGACCAGGAAGGTCCGGCCCCGGGCCGCGGGCGGCCGGTGAACGTCCCAGCGGTGGTCGCCGGAGCGGGACGGGCCGGATCGGGAAGACATGGGTGGCGGGCTCCTCGTACTCGGAACGGCCGGCCCGCTGTCCGGCGGGCCGGCTGGAGGTGGGCGGGGCGGGACGCCCACACACGGCGCCCGCACCCCGTCCCACCGCTCCAAGGCTCGCAGCGGCGACCGACAGAGGGCTGACAGACCCCCGACATCGACGCCGCGAGGCCTCAGCTCCGCCCGTCCCGTCCCGCACCCGGGGGCCGTCAGGTCACGGCTTGATGATCAGCTTGCCGCGCGTGTGGCCCGACTCGCTCGCCGACTGGGCCCTGGCCCCCTCCGCCAGCGGGTACGTCTGCGCCACCAGGACGCGCAGCGTGCCGTCCGCCGCCAGTCGGGCCTGCTCGGTGAGGCCGGCGCGGCTCTCCTCCGGGGTCGAGCCGCCCGAGGAGAACACCACGCCGTGTTCGGCGGCCGTCGGGTCGGCGATCGTGATGATGCGGTCGGTCGTGCCGCCGCGCAGGGTGATCGAGTCCGGCAGGGCGCCCTTGCCCGCGGCGTCGAAGACCGCGTCCACGCCCTGGGGCGCGACGGCCCGTACGCGCTCGACCAGGCCGTCGCCGTACGTCACCGGGGTGGCGCCGAGCAGCCGTACGTAGTCGTGGTTGGCCGGGGACGCGGTGCCGACGACCGTCGCGCCGCGCGCGGCGGCGAGCTGGACGGCCATCGAGCCGACCGAGCCGGCCGCGCCGTGCACGAGAACGGTCTCGCCCTCCTTCAGGGCCAGGTCGTCGAGGACCCGCCGGGCCGTCTCACCGGCGACCGGCAGCGCCGCCGCCACGTCCCAGCTCAGCCCGGCCGGCTTCGGCACGACGAGGGTGGCCAGCGCGTACTGCGCGTAGGCACCGCCGACGGACCAGCCGAGGACCTCGTCTCCTACGGAGAGTCCGATGACGCCGTCGCCGACGGCGTCCACGACTCCGGAGAACTCGGTGCCGGGAACGGCGGGGAAATGTGTCGGGAAGACCTCGTCCATCCAGCCCTTACGGATCTTCCAGTCGGCCGGGTTGACGCCCGCCGCCCGCACGGACGCGCGGATCTGGCCCGGCGCCGGTTCCGGCTGCTCGATGTCCGTGAGCTGAAGCACCTCAGGACCGCCGTACTCCTCGAAAACGATCGCCTGCATGTCGGCCTCCGTAGAGCAATGTCGATGTGTGCGGTGTTCGGTGTCAGGTGTCCGGGGTGGGTCTTTTTCTTGTGAGTCCTTTCGATGGTCTCTGTCGACAGCCCCGTCCGCCTCTCGAAACGGGTCCGTCCGGCGCCCTCGCGCACCGGCCCGTTGTCAGACCCGGCTGGGAGACTCGGACCCGTGATCGGACGGTGGGCTCTGGCCCCGGCGGAGGGCGGCGGCGCGTGGCTCGCGCCGCTGGGCGCTGACGGGCGCCCCGCCGGTCCCGTGCTGCGCGAGCCCGATCTCGCCGAGGCCGTCAGAGCGCGGCTGCCCGAGGTGACGCGGTGGGTGTGGCGGTCCACCGCCGAGCTGGCGCCCCGGCTGCTGGCCGCGGGGGTGCGGGTGGAGCGGTGTTACGACATCGAGGCGGCGGAGCTGCTGCTGCTCGGCCACGAGGGGCGGCTCGGCGAGCCCAGGTCGGCGGCGGCGGCCTGGGCGCGGCTGCGGCGGGGGCCCGTACCGCCGGATCCGCCGGCGCGCTCCGCCGAGCCGGGTTCGCAGTCCTCGCTCTTCGAGCCGCAGGCGGGGGCGGAGATCTCCTTCGACGGGCTGCTGGAGGTGTACGCGGAGCAGCAGCGGCGGCACGACGCGGCGGAGCATCCGGACCGGATGCGGCTGCTGACGGCCTCGGAGTCGGCGGGCATGCTGGTGGCCGCCGAGATGCACGGCGCGGGTCTGCCGTGGCGGGCGGATGTGCACCGTGAGCTGCTGGACGGGCTGCTGGGCGAGCGGTACGCGGGCGGGGGTGAGCCACGGCGGCTGGCCGAGCTGGCCGACCAGGTCTCGGCGGCGTTCGGGCGTCGCGTACGGCCCGACCTCCCGGCGGACGTGGTGAAGGCGTTCACGCGGGCGGGCATCAAGGTGAGATCGACGCGGCGGTGGGAGCTGGAGGAGATCGACCATCCGGCGGTGGCTCCGCTGATCGAGTACAAGAAGCTGTACCGCATCTGGACCGCGCACGGCTGGAGCTGGCTCCAGGACTGGGTGCGGGACGGGCGTTTCCGGCCGGAGTATCTGCCGGGCGGTACGGTCTCCGGCCGCTGGACGACCAACGGCGGCGGCGCGTTGCAGATCCCGCGCGTCATACGGGGAGCGGTCGTCGCCGACGACGGGTGGCGGCTGGTGGTGGCGGACGCCGACCAGATGGAGCCGAGGGTGCTGGCCGCGATCTCGCGCGACCGGGGGCTGATGGAGGTCGCCGGGCACGACGACGATCTGTACAAGGTGCTGTCGGACCGGGCGTTCGCCGGTGACCGCGCGCAGGCCAAGCTGGCGCTGCTGGGCGCGATCTACGGCCAGACGTCGGGCGACGGCCTGAAGAATCTGGCCGCCCTGCGAAGACGGTTCCCCCGGGCCGTCGCGTACGTCGACGACGCGGCGCGGGCGGGCGAGGAGGGCCGCCTCGTACGGACGTGGCTGGGCCGGACGAGTCCGCCGGCGGCCGGTTCGGAGGACGGCGGCGAGGCGGGCATCCCGCAGGAGGCCGACGACCCGTCGTCCGGTGAAGTCCCCTCCGGCGGGGGCGGGTTCACCCCCGGGTACGCGTCGTCGAACGCCCGCGCGCGGGGGCGCTTCACCCGGAATTTCGTGGTGCAGGGCAGCGCGGCGGACTGGGCGCTGCTGATGCTGGCGGCGCTGCGGAGCGCGACTGCGGACATGCGGGCCGAGCTGGTCTTCTTCCAGCACGACGAGGTGATCGTGCACTGTCCGCTGGCGGAGGCGGCGGAGGTGGCGGTGGCGATCCGCGAGGCGGGTGAGCTGGCGGGCCGGATCGCGTTCGGCCCGACGCCGGTGCGGTTTCCGTTCACGACGGCGACGGTGGAGCGGTACTCGGAAGCCAAGTGAGAAGGCAGGGAAGAAGGCAGGCGAGGACACTGGCCGTAAAGGGGTTGGAGCCGTACTCCCCGGGCGTTTACGATCCTCGGTGGGCATCGCGCGTTGGTCACCGGCTGGGTGAAGCGTGGAGGTTCCCGTGAGATGCCTCTGGAGGCATTCCACTGTGTCAGTAGAGCTGAATCACACGATCGTTCACTCCCGGGACAACCGGGCTTCCGCCGAATTCCTGGCGCACATCCTGGATCTGGAGATCGGCACCGAATGGGGCCCCTTCATTCCGGTCGACACCGGTAACGGCGTCACTCTCGACTTCGCGACTGTCGGTCAGGAGTCCATCACTCCGCAGCATTACGCCTTCCTGGTGCCCGAAGAGGATTTCGACGGGATCTTCGGGCGGATCAAGGACGCCGGACTCGATTTCTTCGGCGATCCGCACGGCAAGCTGCCGGGCCAGATCAATCACAACCACGGCGGACGGGGCGTGTATTTCCTCGATCCGACGGGTCACTACCTGGAAGTGATCACGCAGCCGTACGACAACGTCGTACCGGACGCGGCCGAGTAGACATCCAGGGCGGCATCTAGGGCGGGGCCTGACTCCGCCGGCGTGTGTGGGGGATTCCCGGGGCCCGGGCTCCCCCACACGCGGTCAGCGGCGCCCCGCCAGGAACTCGGCCGCCGCGAGACCCGAGACGCGCGTCGCGCCGTGGGTAATCAGGTGGACGGCGCCGGGCGCCGTGCCGTTCGGTACGCCCATCTCCACGACCACCGCGTCGGGCCGGCTGCCGAGCAGCCGGTTCATCGCCGCCGACATCCAGTCGTGGCGCGCCGCGTCGCGCACGACGACGACCAGCGAACGCTCCGCCGCCGGGTCGAGCACCTTGCGCTCCAGCAGATCCGGCAGACCCGACCGGTCAGGCCGGTCCGGCAGGTCCGGGAGGTCCGCCAGGTCCGACAGTTCCCCGGACTCGGCGAGGTCGGCCTCCGTCAGCCGTACGGATGTCGTGCCGGGCAGCAGATCGCTCAGCGGGGCCGCCACGCCCCACGGGGTCTGCCCGTCGACGGCCAGGTTCATCGTCGGTGACAGCTCCACCACGTGCGGCGCCCCGACGAGCGGCAGCACCGACTCCCGGCCCTGCTCGGTCCGTACGCGCAGCGCGCGCCGGGCGGCGACGAGACCGATGTCGGACGCGGCATCGTCGGCGGCCACGGCGCGCATCCGGCTGCCCGACCAGGCGGCGAACTCCGCGACCCGCGCCGCCGCTTCGCAGATCCGGGCCTCGGGGAGGGTGCCGTCGAGCACGGCCCCCACGAGGGCTTCGGTGAGCTGGTGGAAGGTGGCCTCACCGGCGTGCTCGCCGCCGACGCACACCGCGTCGGCCCCGCCGGTGACCGCCCGTACGGTGGCCCCGTCGATGCCGTAGCGGGCGGTGACCGCGCTCATCTCGATGCCGTCCGTCACCACCAGGCCGTCGAAGCCCAGTTCGCCGCGGAGCAGGTCCACGAGGATGCGGGGGCTCAGGGTGGCGGGCAGTTCGGGGTCGTACGCGGGCGCGAGGAGGTGTGCGGTCATCACCACGCGTACGCCCGCCTCCATCGCGGCGACGAACGGCGGCAGGGCGGTGGCGGCGATCTCCTCGGCGCTGGCCGAGACCTGGGGCAGACCGTGGTGGGAGTCGACGGCGGTGTCCCCGTGGCCGGGGAAGTGCTTGGCGCAGGCGGCGACACCGGCCGACTGGAGTCCGCGGACCCAGGCGGCGGTGTGCCGGGAGACGACGTCCGTACGGGCGCCGAAGGAGCGGGCGCCGATGACGGGGTTGAGGGGGTTGGAGTTGACGTCGGCGCTGGGCGCGTAGTTGAGGGAGATGCCGGCGGCGTGGAGTTCGCGGCCGATGTCGCGGGCGACGGACTCGGTCAGGTCGATGTCGTCGACGGCGCCGAGCGCGAGATTGCCCGGCCGGGACGCGCCGGTCCAGGCTTCGAGCCGGGTGACGTCGCCGGCCTCCTCGTCGATGGCGATGATCAGGTCGCGGTTCTCCGCGCGTAGCTGGGCGGTGAGGCGCGCGACCTGTTCGGGGTCGACGATGTTCCGGCCGAACAGGACGACGGAGGTGAGACCGTCGGCGATGGCCCGGCGGACCCAGTCGGGCACGGTCGTGCCCACGAACCCTGGCTGGAGCACCGTCCCCGCGAGACGCGTCAGTTGCTGGTGACGGCTGCTCGGCCGGCTGCTCGACTGCATGCGGGTCCTCCGAAGGCGCATCGCTCGGCGGCCGGCCGCAGCGAACCGCCTTGGAACTTGGTACAGGCCAATCGGGATGTTGGCTTAGACCAATAGCCGTGTCAAGGACGTATCGGACCATCGCGTTGTACGAACTCGACCCGGAAGCTGATGGATTAGCCCGTTCATGAATGTTTGGTGAGTCTTCGAAGGAGCGGATGGGCAGGGCTGCCGTGGGGACGCCCCTTCCCCCTACAGCCCGAAGAGCGCCAACGACGGCTCCAGGCCGTGCAGTTCGACCTGCACCGTACGATGCGCCTCCCACCCCGCGCGGTCCAGGCGCAGCCGCCGGTGGTCGCGCGCCTCCCCGCGTACGCTCACCACCTCCCGCCCGTCGGGCCGGTAGCCGAGCTTTTCCGACACCCGCAGCGACCGCGCGTTGTCGGCCATCGCCCCCGATGTCATGAAGCGGGCCCCCAGCCCCTCGAACGCCAGATGCAGCACCGCCGCCCGCATCTCCGTACCGATGCCGCGCCCCTGGTACGCCTGCCCCAGCCACGAACCGGTGTGCGCCTCACCGGTCACCGCGAAGTCCGTCGCCCCCAGGTCCTGGCGCCCGACCACCTTTCCTTCCCAGCTGACGGCCAGGCCCAGCGACCACTTGCGGGGAGTCCAGCCCGCGACGGTGCCGAGCAGATGCTGGAAGGTCGCCCGCGCCCGCTCCTCGGGGCTCACGTCGGTCCACGCCGCGACGAACGGCATCCGGTCCTCGTCGTGCACCCCGGCCGCGGCGACGGCCGCCAGTCGCGACAGCTCGTCGAGATCCGGGAGGCGCAGCTCAAGGCGCGGGGTGGTGATCCGGAGGTCGTACAGGGGCCAGACGGCAGGTTCCATGACGAGAGCCTGCCGAACCGGCGGCCGTCGCGTCGACCGGATTACGCGGCGGGCCGGGTCCGTACGGCCCGGCCCGCACCCGGCCCGGCCCCAGGCCCCCGCTACTCCGTACGCAGACCCTCCGTACGCATCATCCGCCACAGTGGTGGCAGGCTCGCCAGCGTGACCAGCAGGATCACCGAGGCGCCGACCGCCGCGTACGGTACGAAGACCCACCAGTCGCCCATCGACTTGTCGATGATGCCCAGCATGAATCTGCCGAGCACGAGCCCGCCGGCGACCGCGAGGGCCGTGCCCAGCAGCACCGGCACCGCCGTCTGCCACAGCACCGACCAGACCAGCGTCCGGCGCCGGGTACCGAACGCCACCAGGACGGACAACAGACGCTTGCGCTCACGCAGTTGCTCGATCTGGGAGACCAGCAGGCTGGCCGCGATCAGCATCATCGTGAGGGTGCCGCCCACCAGGAGGCCGCCCTGCACGCTCTCGTACTGCTTGTCGCGCTCCAGGTCCATCAGCGGGTTGATGCGCAGCGTCGGGTCGATCGCCGCCGCCGTGCCGCGTACGTACTCCGCCGCGTCCGGCACCGACCGGTCGATCTTGATGGACGCCCTGGCCGTGGCACCGGGCAGTTTCACCGAGCCGAGCGCGCCCGGCGTGGCGAGGATGCCGTCGTGCACGTCGCCCATCGGATCCGGGAACGTGACGACGGTACGGGCCGACTCGGGCACCGTCCACAGCACGGGCTTGCCCTTCCCCTCCCCGTAGTCCCCGGTCAGGTCGATGGGCCTGCCCGGGGCTGCGGCCTGGTCGGTGTTGTCGTTCTGCCGCTTCACCCCGTCCGACCCGACCTTCTTGGCGGCCCTGGCGTCGAGGTGCCCCAGGAAGGCGTCCCCGTCCCGGCAGGTGGGCAGTTCGGCGATCTCCCGCAGCATCGCGCAACTGCCCACCGTGAGGGTGGTGATGGGCTGCCAGCCGTGCTCCGTGGGAGCGCCGGTGCCGGCCACATAGGCCTCGACGGTGCCGATGACCTTGTCGACGCCCTTCGTGTCACGGAAGTCCTGGATCATCCGCTCCGCGAGCGCGGAGTCGCCGTAGTCGCTGGTGACGTAGAAGTCGGCCCGGTCGGTGTCCTGCCCGGTGATCTCCAGGAAGTCCTTCTGCATGACGCCGAACATCATCTGAAGGGCGATGGCGCCGGCCACCGCGACGGTGATGCCGCTCACCGCCCGCGCCGCCGTACCGCTGCTCAACTGAAGCCTGCGGGTGGCAAGTTGCCAGGACACCGGCCCGCCGCGCAGCCGTGAGACGGCCAGTTCGACGAGCCAGGGCAGCAGCCCGGCGAGCCCGATCAGCACACACGCGGACCCGACGGCGATGGGCAGCGCCCCGCCCGTCTGCGTCATGGTGTCCAGGCTCCCGGCGGTCGACAGGATGCCGACGCCGAGCAGGGGCAGCAGCAGCCGCCACCACAGCCGTCGCCGGCGCGGTCCGGTGTCGCGTACGACTCCGAGCGGTTCGATGGCCACCGAACTCAGCGCGACCTGGGTGACCAGGACGGCGGCGACCGGCACCGCGAGCACGATGAGCAGCGCCAGCAGCGGCACCGGGGTGATGTCGGACGGGAAGGCGCTGTACCCCCAGAGCCGTACGTGGCCCACGATCTGGCACACGATCAGGAAGAACACGACGCCGACGGCCAGCCCGGCCACCGTCCCGGCCAGGGCCTCCCCCGCCGCGATACGCCGCACCGTCCTGACCTCGGCCCCCACCAGCCGCAGAGCGGCCAGTCTGCGGTCCCTGCGTTCGCCGCCGAAACGGACGGCCGTGGCGATGAAGATGACCACCGGTACGAGAAGCACCACGCACATCAGGCTGACCAGCGCGACGAGCAGCGGGTCGAGCGGGGGCGTGGACTCGTCGAGTCCGTAGCCGGGCGACCGGATGCCGACGCCGTCGACCTTCAGCGTCGAACTGCCCGCGTAGAAGAGCAGTTCACCGGGGTCGACCAGACCGGCGTCCCCGATCGTGCCGACGATCCGGTCGTCGAGCCGCTGCGCCAGCAGCGCGCCTTCCGAGGAGGCGAGCAGGTCGCGCAGCGCGGGCGAGACGACCATCTCGCCGGGGCCGGGGATCTTCGCGACCCCCGGCGGCGGGGGCGCGTCGGCGCCTTCCGCCCGCAGCACCCGGCCGCCGACCGGGTCGCCGCGGTACTCGGTGCTCGCCTCGGCCCAGAGGAAGGTGGTGGGCGTGCTGCCCTTGTCGACCGCCTGAGAGGTGGCTTTCAAGGTGGCGCGCGCCGCGTCGCGGCTCTCGCGCGCGTCGAGGAGATGCGGGACGGCTGCGGCGGCGAGGAGCAGCGCGACGCCGAGCCCGACGCCGACGGCGGTCAGCGCCGTACGGGTCCAGCCCTCGCGTCCGCCGGACACGGCGAAGCGCATGCCGAGC
>NZ_MDCR01000289.1 GCF_001723055.1 Streptomyces niveus | reverse complement strand
GCCGAGTCTGCCCCAGGCGCGTACCGCTTCGCCTGGGGCAGACTCGGCTACCCGCGCCGAGCGCTACGGCTGCACGGGGCGGCCCTGGCGATAACGGAGCGGTTCGGCGGCGACGTACCCCGGGAGCACGGCCAGCTCCTCGCGCTGCCCGGGATCGGCGAGTACACGGCGGCGGCCGTGGCCTCGTTCGCGTACGGACAACGGCACGCCGTCCTCGACACGAACGTGCGCCGTGTCTTCGCGCGCGCCGCCGCCGGTATCCAGTACCCGCCGAACGCGACGACCGCCGCCGAACGGAAACTGGCCCGCGCGCTGCTGCCCGTGGACGAGCCGACGGCGGCCCGCTGGGCCGCCGCCTCCATGGAACTCGGCGCGCTCGTGTGCACCTCGAAGAACGAGGACTGCGCGCGCTGCCCGATCGCCTCGAAGTGCGCCTGGCGGCTGGCCGGCAAACCGGCGCACCAGGGTCCGGCCCGCCGTGGCCAGACGTACGCGGGCACGGACCGCCAGGTGCGCGGCAAGCTGCTCGCCGTACTGCGCGAGGCGGTGGCGCCGGTACCGCTCGCGGTGCTCGACGCCGTCTGGGAGGAACCGGCGCAGCGGGCCAGGGCGCTGGACGGACTGGTGGCCGACGGGCTGGTCGAGCCGATGGCCGACGACCTGTACCGGCTGCCGCTGACCTGACCTGACCGCGCCGCCCTGGACCGACCACCATCCGCCCCGTATCAACCGCCCCGTTTCCACCGCTCCGCATCGGCCGGCCCCTCCGGGCCGGCCGTCCGTCTGTCGGCCCGCCGGCCTCTCCGTCCGTCGCCTCACCCGTCACTCACACCCCGCGCGCATTCGTCCGTTCCGTCCCCGCCGTTACACAACCGATGGATGTCCGTGCGCCCGCCGAGGGCTGGCGCGCACGGCCTCGTGACAACGCCTCCGTAATTTCTGTGACGTAAGCGAAGACCACAGAAGCGCGGTACACGGTGCAGTTCACGGGGTGGGAGGCGGTTGGCATGGCGCACGGCGAGGTGCTCGAATTCGAGGAGTACGTACGCACTCGGCAGGAGGCTCTTCTGCGCAGTGCCCGGCGTCTGGTCCCTGACCCGGTCGACGCCCAGGACCTGCTCCAGACCGCCCTGGCCCGTACCTACGGCCGCTGGGACGGCATCGCCGACAAGTCGCTCGCCGACGCCTATCTGCGCCGGGTCATGATCAACACCCGTACCGAGTGGTGGCGTGCGCGCAAGCTCGAAGAGGTGCCGACCGAGCAGTTGCCCGAGCCCTGCGTCGAGGACGGCTCCGAGCAGCGCGCCGACCGCGCCCTGCTCATCGACATCCTCGGTGTTCTCGCCCCGAAGCAGCGCAGCGTCGTCGTGCTGCGGCACTGGGAGCAGATGAGTACGGAGGAGACGGCGGCGGCGCTCGGCATGTCTACCGGTACGGTGAAGAGCACGCTGCACCGGGCGCTCGCCAAACTCCGCGAGGAGCTGGAGGCCCGGGAGCTGGAGCGCCGTGACACGGAGCGCCGGACGCCGGGGAACCTGCGCGCCGCGCACCGCGCACCGCGCACCCTCGCTCCGGAGCGGGCCGGTTATCGTCGCGACGGACGGGAGCAGGAGAGGTGCGCGGCCTGAAGCGCGACGGAGACAGCACGCCCGGCCGGTCCCCGAAGAGGGTGACGCTGTCCGCGACCACCGCCACCGGCGGTGTGGCGCTGGCGGCGCTCCTCGCCTTCGGCGTGTTCGCCATCGGCTGCTCCACGAACACGACCGGCACCAGGGACGAGGGCGCGGCGGTCGTCGCCACAGCCGAGCCCGCCGCCCCGCCGACCTCCGAGGCGTCGGCCGGACCGGCCGAGGACATCGACCCGGTGGCCCTGCTCCGGCGGGACCCCAAGGTGAGCACCCGGGTGAAGGCCGACCTCAAACCCTGCTCGGCGAACGCCTACCCGGTGGACACCTCGTACGGCAATCTGACCGGCGGCACCGCACCCGACGTCGTGGTCAACGTGATGACCTGCGACGATGCCGTGGGGCTCGGCACGTACGTCTACCGTGAGTCCGACCAGGACCATCAGTACGAGAACGTCTTCGTCGCCGAGGAACCCGCCGTGTACGCCACGATCGACCGTGGCGAGCTGGTGGTGACCCGCCAGGTGTACGCGAAGGGCGACCCCGTGGCGTATCCGTCCGGTGAGGACGTCGTGACCTACAGCTGGGCCGACACGAGATTCACCGAGCGCTACCGGGTGCGCAACAACTACAGCGGAGCGGTCGGCAGCGGTCCCGTGGACACCGTCCCGGCGCCGTCCTCGCCGACCGACAACTGAGAGAGCTGAGAGCTGCCCGATGGCCGAGACCCATGTCCTTTTCGTGGAGGACGACGACGTGATCCGCGAGGCCACCCAGCTCGCGCTGGAACGCGACGGCTTCGTGGTGACGGCCATGCCGGACGGCCTGTCCGGCCTGGAGGCGTTCCGGGCCGACCGGCCGGACATCGCGCTGCTCGACGTGATGGTGCCGGGTCTCGACGGTGTCAGCCTCTGCCGCCGGATCAGGGACGAGTCGACCGTTCCCGTGATCATGCTGTCGGCGCGCGCCGACTCGATCGACGTGGTGCTGGGCCTGGAGGCGGGGGCCGACGACTACGTGACCAAGCCCTTCGACGGCGCGGTACTGGTCGCCCGGATCCGCGCCGTGCTGCGCCGCTTCGGGCATGCGGGCGGTCCCGCCGGTGAGCTGGCCGGGCACGACCGGACGGACGAGCAGGGCGCGCGGTCCTTCGGCGATCTGGAGATCGACACGGAGGGCATGGAGGTACGCAAAGGGGGCGAGCCGGTGGCGCTGACACCGACCGAGATGCGGCTGCTGATCGAGTTCTCGGCCGCGCCAGGCACCGTCCTGTCCCGTGACAAGCTGCTCGAACGCGTCTGGGACTACGGCTGGGGCGGTGACACCCGCGTCGTGGACGTCCACGTGCAGCGGCTGCGCACAAAGATCGGACAGGACCGGATCGAGACGGTCCGCGGTTTCGGCTACAAGCTCAAGGCATGAAGCGATTCGCCCTGCGCACCGGCGTCCGGTGGAAGATCAGCATCGCGATCGCGGCGGTCGGCGCCCTCACCGCGATGGCGCTGAGCCTTGTCGTGCACAACGCGGCCCAGCTCTCGATGCTGGACAACGCCCGCGAGGTCCAGCTGGAGCGGCTGCTGTTCGCGCAGCGTATGTACGACTCGACGCACGAGCTGAAGTTCGGCACGAAGCTGAACGACCCCGCGCTCCCCGACGACCTGCGGAAGAAGGTGCAGCAGGGCAGGCGCGCCACCTTTGTGCGTGACTCCGCCGACGGGACGCCCGACGTCTGGGCGGCCGTACCGGTGGACAGCGGTGTGCTCTCCCTGAACAGCAAGTTCGCCGACCGCTCCGCGACGATCATGAAGGATCTCGACCAGGCCCTGCTGATCGGCTCGGTCTGTGTGGTGGTCGGCGGCTGCGCGCTGGGCGTGCTGATCGGCGGACAGCTCTCGCGCCGGCTGCGTAAGGCCGCCGCGGCGGCCGGCAAGGTCGCGCAGGGCAATACGGACGTGCGGGTACGGGAGGCGGTCGGCGGAGTCGTACGGGACGAGACCGACGAGCTGGCCCGCGCGGTCGACGCCCTGACGGACGCGCTGAACGAGCGCATCGAGGCGGAGCGCCGGGTCACCGCCGACATCGCGCACGAGTTGCGTACGCCGGTGACGGGCCTGCTCACGGCGGCCGAGCTGCTGCCGCCCGGCCGCCCCACCGAGCTGGTGAGGGACCGCGCGCAGGCCATGCGGACGCTGGTCGAGGACGTCCTGGAGGTCGCCAGGCTCGACAGCGCGTCGGAGCGCGCCGAGCTTCAGGAGATCGCGCTCGGCGAATTCGTCAGCAGGCGGGTGGCACTGCTCGATCCCGCGGTGCGGATCCTTGTCGTGCACGAGTCGTGGGTGAGCACCGATCCGCGCCGGCTGGAGCGGATCCTCGGCAATCTCCTGGCCAACGCGGCCAAGCACGGCGGCACACCGGTGGAGGTGACCGTCGAGGGCCGGGTGGTACGCGTACGCGACCACGGTCCCGGCTTCCCCGACGCGCTGCTGCGCGACGGGCCGAGCCGGTTCCGTACGGGCGCGAGCGACCGCGCCGGGCACGGCCACGGTCTCGGGCTGACCATCGCCGCCGGTCAGGCCCGCGTACTGGGGGCGCGGCTGACCTTCCGCAACGCGGCGGCGGAGAGCCCGACGCCCGGCCCGGACGAGACGGGCGGCGCGATCGCGGTCCTGTGGCTCCCCGAGCACGCCCCGACGGCGACCGGCAGCTTCCCGATGATCGAGTTCCCGGACTGACGCCCCCGTACGCGGACGCCCTCGTGCGCCCTCGTACGTGGTCCCCTGCCGGTCAGACCCCCGTCATGACGCCCACTCCTTCTCCAGGTCGAGGTCCCCCTCCTTGGTCTGGGTGAACGAGAACCAGTTCCCCGAGTCGTCGCGGAAGATCGCCTCCGTCCCGTACGGCCGCTCCTGCGGCTCCTGGAGGAACTCGACGCCCTTGGCCTTGAGCTTCTCGTAGTCCCCGTGGATGTCGTCCGTGGCGAGCACTCCGGCGCCCAGCATCCCCTTGCTGACGAGCGTCCTGATCGCGGCGGCGGACTCCTCGTCCGCCGCGGGCCCGCCCGGCAGCATCAGGGTCAGCACCACGTCGGGCTGGTCCTTGGCACCGACCGTCAGCCAGCGCATCCCTCCCTCACCGAGGGTCATGTCCGTCCGGACCTCCAGGCCGAGCTTGTCGACGTAGAACTCCTTGGCCCGGTCCTGGTCGAGCACCCAGACGGTGGAGATGGCGAGACCCTTGATCATGTCGTGCTCCTCGCAGAGATGTGCCGTACGCGGCCCGCTCAGGGGGCCCGTGCGTCCTCGTTCACCGTAGACATGAGCGGTGTCACCGGGCTTCTCCAGAATTGCGGTCCTCACCTGGCCTGTCGGGGCCGGGTGCGCCCGCGTCACGGGACGGGAAGCCACCGGCCGACAGCAGGGCGTAACACCCCGGTATGAGCGCGGCCCCGCGGCCCGCGTGCTTCGTCCGGTAGGCGCTCGGGGTGCTGCCGGTCTGCTCCTTGAAGCGCTTCGAGAACGTGCCGAGGCTGCTGAAGCCGACGAGCGCGCAGATCTCGGTGACGGTGAGATTCGCCGAGCGCAGCAGCTCCTCGGCGCGCTCTATGCGCCGGCGGGAGAGATAGCGGCCGGGCGTCTGCCCGTACACCGCCTTGAAGGCGCGCACGAAGTGATACCGCGAATACCCGGCGTGCGCCGCCACCGCGTCCAGGTCGAGGGGGCCGGCCCAGTCGCGGTCCATGGCGTCCTTGGCGAGACGCAGCTGCCGCAGGTGCGTGAGGGGCACCTGCGGCTGCTGACCTGCTTGTGTTCTGTCCACGTACTCGATGCTGGCACGCGCCACCGACAACGGCTCTCCGCTGTCCACAGGGCGCCCGATAAAGCGTCTAAGCGGGTTTAAGCGGACTGCGCCGCCGTGTCCCCGCCAGACGGTGCCGCGCCCTTGTCCGCCGCGCCCGCCTTCTCGGGGCCGGCGCCCCGCAGCGGGACCTCCTTGACGAAGAACGCCGCGAGGAAGCCGATCACCGCGACCGAACCGGCCAGCACGAAGGCCACGTGCGTACCGGACGACACCGCGATCTGGTACGCCTCACGCGCCGCGTCCGGCAGCTTCGCCAGGCTCGCCGCGTCGAGCTGCGCGGACTTCTGCGTCACCGCGTCCCCGCCGCGCGCCGCCATCTCCTCCTGCACCTTGCTGGTGAACAGCGCGCCCATGATGGCGACGCCGAAGGAGCTGCCGAGCGTACGGAAGAGGGTGGTGGAGGACGAGGCGACGCCCATGTCACGCGGCTCGGCGCTGTTCTGCGCCACGAGCATCGTGATCTGCATCAGGAAGCCCATACCGGCACCGAGGACGGCCATGTAGACGCCGGAGGTGAGCCGGGAGGTCTCGACGTCCATCTGCGCGAGCAGGAAAAGGCCGACGACCATCAGGGCGCTGCCCATGATGGGGAAGATCTTGTACTTGCCGGTGTTGGTGGTGACCCGGCCCGCGATCAGCGAGACGACCATCATCGACAGCAGCATCGGCAGGAGCAGCAGACCGGAGTTGGTCGCCGACGCGCCCTGGACGGACTGCTGGTAGAGCGGCAGGAAGAGGACGGCTCCGAACATCACGAAGCCGGTCAGGAAGCCGATCACCTGCATCAGGGTGAAGTTGCGGTTGCGGAAGATGTGCAGCGGCAGGATCGGCTCGGGCGCCTTGGTCTGCACGTACACGAACGCGGTGAGCGTGACGACGCCGATGGCGATCAGCTCCATGATCACCGCGGAGCTCCAGGCGTACTCCGTACCGCCCCAGGTGGTGACGAGCACGATAGAGGTGATGCCGACCGTCAGGAGGGCCGCGCCGAGATAGTCGACCTTGCTCTTGGTCCGCTCCACGGCGGGCAGGTGCAGCACGGTCACGATCATCGCGAGGGCGACGGCACCGAGCGGGAGGTTGATGTAGAAGCTCCAGCGCCAGCCGAGGTGGTCGGTGATGGTGCCGCCGACCAGCGGTCCGCCGATCATGGCGAGGGCCATCACGCCGGCCATCATGCCCTGGTACTTGCCGCGCTCACGAGGCGGGATGAGGTCACCGATGATCGCCATGACGCCGACCATGAGCCCGCCGGCGCCCAGGCCCTGGATGGCGCGGAAGCCGATGAGCTGGCCCATGTCCTGGGCCATGCCGCTGAGCGCGGAGCCGATGATGAAGATGACGATGGAGAGCAGGAAGATCTTCTTCCGCCCGTACATGTCGCCGATCTTCCCCCAGATCGGGGTCGACGCGGCGGTGGCGAGGGTGTACGCGGTGACCACCCAGGACAGGTGCTCCAGACCGCCCAGCTCGCCGACTATGGTCGGCATCGCGGTGCCGATGATCATGTTGTCCAGCATGGCGAGCAGCATCGCGATCATGAGCGCGAGCAGCACCACGCGCACACTTCGCGGTTGTGGCTCCGCCTTCTTCTTGAGGTCCGACCCCGCTGCCGTGTCGATCGACATGGCCCCCACTCCCCTGTTTTCTGGTCTGTTTCCTGGTTCTGTACCGCCACTTACTTGCCGACCGGCAAGTTAGTACACTGGGGAAAGTAGACCTGTCACTAGCCGGTCGTCAAGTAAGTAAGTTTCGGGGAGAGCAGTCATGGGCAGCACAGCGCAGCCGCGTCGGGGTGGGGACACCCGCCAGCGCATCCAGGACGTCGCGCTGGAACTCTTCGCCGAGCAGGGGTACGAGAAGACCTCGCTGCGTGAGATCGCCGAGCACCTGGACGTCACCAAGGCCGCGCTCTATTACCACTTCAAGACCAAGGAAGACATCGTGATCAGCCTCTTCCAGGACCTGGCCCGGCCGGTCGATGAGCTGATCGCCTGGGGCGAGTCGCAGCCTCAGACCCTGGAAGTGAAGAAGGAGGTCCTGCGCCGCTACAGCGACTCACTCGCCGCCGCCGCGCCTCTGTTCCGCTTCATGCAGGAGAACCAGGCGACGATGCGCGATCTGAGCGTGGGAGAGACCTTCAAGAGCCGCATGCTGCGGCTGCTGGAGCTGCTCCAGCAGCCCGAGGGCACGATGGCCGACCGCGTCCGCTGCTTCACCGCGATCTTCACGATGCACGCGGGGATGCTGGCCCTCAGGGACGTCGAAGGCGACCCCGAGGAGAAGCAGGAAGCCATCCTCGAGGTCGCCACCGATCTGATGGTGCGCTCTCAGGGGGTCACAGAATGACGTCGGCCGAGCGCAGGAAGTTCACCGGGTTGATCGCGCTGCCGTAGTTGGGGGTCGTACGGATCTCGAAGTGCAGGTGCGGACCGCTCGAATTGCCGGTGTTGCCGGAGAGCGCGATGCTCTGGCCCTTGTCGACCTTCTGGCCGACGTTCACCTTCACCTTGGACAGGTGCGCGTACTGCGAGTACTTCGCGGACGAGCCGGTGCCGTGCTTGATGACTATCGCGTTGCCGTACGCGGGGCCGTCGCCGGCACCGTTCGGGCCGGCCTTCACGACGGTGCCGGTGTGCACGGCCTTCACGTTCGTGCCGACGTCGACGGCGAAGTCCTGGCCCGAGTGCTTGCTGGCCCACATACCGCCGCCGGTGCCGTAGGTGGCACTCAGCGTGTACTTGGAGACCGGCTTGACCCAGGTGGGATTCAGCTTGGCCTTCTTTTCCTTCTTGTCCTTCGCCTTGTCGGCGGCCTTGGCCGCGCCCGCCTTCTGCGAGCTGTCGGCCTTGTCGACGACCGCGGCGGCCGACGCCGGGGCGCCTGCGTCGCCGCTGCTGTTCGCGGCGAACGCGACCCCCGCGCCGAGCGCCGTCGTCACTCCGAGTCCGGCGGCCAGGATGGCGGCACGGGTACGGAGCGTGGACTGGCGGGGCGTGGTGCGCTGCGACATTGAGTAACCTCCGGGCATCAATGGACCCGGCACTCAGGGCACCGGGCGGTGGCTTGCCACACCTTGGTAACCCGACCGCCCATCACACCCCAAACCGCCCATCTACGACATGTCGTCGTAGTCGCCGCACCTGCGTCTCGACCCCTTGACGACCTGAAGCATCCGTTCCGCGTGACCCGAAATGTCCAGATTGGATACTGTTTCGTCGCACGTCACAAGGGTGCCCGCCCGCCGCACGCCCCAGCCACCGCCGCCTTCCGGGCCCTCAGGACCAAGGTCCCGATGCCGACCTTTCCGAAGGTCCCGGCGGAATCACCCGCTTCACCACTATTCCGGGTCGTAGGCCGGGAAACGGGTGTGCGGCTTGTCACGGCGCGGGCCACATCGGGGCCATCGCGAGGCCATGTCGATCACGTACCGAGAGCATGATCCACCCGGCCTGAGGGCCTTCCCGAGAGCCGTTCCGAGGACGGACCGAGGACGGACCGAGGCAGCGGCCGGGCATGACAGAGGGGTGGCCCGGAACCAGTTACGGTCCCGGGCCACCCCTCGTGGCTGGGCTCAGCCTCGCCTCAGCCCTTGTTCAGCGTCGGCTCACGCTTCCTTCGCCAGATTCGGGCCGGCACCGGCGCCGCCGGCGGCCTGCTCGATCGGCGGGACGTCGGGCAGGGCCGACTTCTCCTCGCCACGGAAGCTGAACTTCTTCTCCTCGCCCTCGCCCTCGGTGTCCACGACCACGATGTGACCGGGGCGCAGCTCACCGAAGAGGATCTTCTCGGAGAGGATGTCCTCGATCTCGCGCTGGATCGTCCGGCGCAGCGGCCGGGCGCCCAGAACGGGGTCGTAGCCCTTCTTGGCGAGCAGCGCCTTGGCGTTCGGGCTGAGCTCAAGGCCCATGTCCCGGTCCTTCAGGCGCTCGTCCACCTTGTGCACCATGAGGTCGACGATCTGGATGATGTCTTCCTCGGTGAGCTGGTGGAAGACGACCGTGTCGTCCACACGGTTGAGGAACTCGGGCCGGAAGTGCTGCTTGAGCTCTTCGTTGACCTTGTTCTTCATCCGCTCGTAGTTGGACTTGGTGTCGCCCTGGGCGGCGAAGCCCAGGTTGAAGCCCTTGGAGATGTCCCTGGTCCCGAGGTTGGTCGTCATGATGATGACCGTGTTCTTGAAGTCCACGACCCGGCCCTGGGAGTCGGTCAGCCGACCGTCCTCCAGGATCTGCAGAAGGGAATTGAAGATATCGGGGTGGGCCTTCTCGACCTCGTCGAAGAGGACGACGGAGAACGGCTTCCGGCGCACCTTCTCGGTGAGCTGGCCGCCCTCTTCGTACCCCACGTATCCGGGGGGAGAACCGAAGAGACGCGAAACCGTGTGCTTCTCGCTGAACTCCGACATGTCGAGGGAGATCAGCGCGTCCTCGTCACCGAAGAGGAATTCGGCGAGCGTCTTGGACAGCTCCGTCTTACCGACTCCGGAGGGGCCGGCGAAGATGAACGAGCCACCGGGACGCTTCGGGTCCTTCAGACCCGCCCGCGTACGCCGGATGGCCTGGGAGAGCGCCTTGATGGCGTCCTTCTGGCCGATGACGCGCTTGTGGAGCTCGTCCTCCATACGGAGCAGCCGCGAGGACTCCTCCTCGGTGAGCTTGAAGACCGGGATGCCCGTGGCGGTCGCCAGGACCTCGGCGATCAGCTCCTCGTCCACCTCGGCGACGACATCCATGTCGCCGGCCTTCCACTCCTTCTCCCGCTTGGTCTTCGCGGCCAGCAGCTGCTTCTCCTTGTCGCGGAGCGAAGCTGCCTTCTCGAAGTCCTGGGAGTCGATGGCCGACTCCTTGTCGCGGCGGACGTTCGCGATCTTCTCGTCGAACTCGCGGAGGTCCGGCGGCGCGGTCATCCGGCGGATGCGCATCCGTGAGCCGGCCTCGTCGATCAGGTCGATCGCCTTGTCCGGCAGGAAGCGGTCCGAGATGTAGCGGTCGGCGAGCGTCGCGGCGGCCACCAGCGCGGAGTCCGTGATGGACACGCGGTGGTGCGCCTCGTAACGGTCCCGCAGGCCCTTGAGGATCTCGATGGTGTGCGGGAGCGACGGCTCGGCCACCTGGATGGGCTGGAAGCGGCGCTCCAGCGCGGCGTCCTTCTCCAGGTGCTTGCGGTACTCGTCGAGCGTCGTCGCGCCGATGGTCTGCAGCTCTCCACGGGCGAGCATGGGCTTCAGGATCGAAGCCGCGTCGATCGCGCCCTCGGCGGCGCCCGCACCCACCAGGGTGTGGAGCTCGTCGATGAACAGGATGATGTCGCCGCGGGTGCGGATCTCCTTGAGGACCTTCTTCAGGCGCTCCTCGAAGTCACCTCGGTAGCGGGAGCCCGCGACCAGGGCGCCGAGGTCCAGGGTGTAGAGGTGCTTGTCCTTGAGGGTCTCGGGCACCTCGCCCTTGACGATGGCCTGCGCCAGTCCCTCGACGACCGCCGTCTTGCCGACGCCGGGCTCGCCGATGAGGACCGGGTTGTTCTTCGTACGGCGGGACAGCACCTGCATGACCCGCTCGATCTCCTTCTCGCGCCCGATGACCGGGTCGAGCTTGGATTCGCGGGCCGCCTGGGTGAGATTCCTGCCGAACTGGTCCAGGACGAGCGAGGTCGAGGGCGTGCCCTCGGCCGGGCCGCCGGCGGTGGCGGCTTCCTTGCCCTGGTAACCGGAGAGCAGCTGGATGACCTGCTGCCGCACCCGGTTGAGATCGGCGCCCAGCTTCACGAGGACCTGGGCGGCGACGCCCTCGCCCTCGCGGATCAGGCCGAGCAGGATGTGCTCGGTGCCGATGTAGTTGTGGCCGAGCTGAAGGGCCTCGCGGAGCGACAGCTCCAGGACCTTCTTGGCACGGGGCGTGAAGGGGATGTGGCCGGACGGAGCCTGCTGGCCCTGCCCGATGATCTCCTCCACCTGCTGGCGGACCGCCTCGAGCGAAATCCCGAGGCTCTCCAGGGCCTTAGCGGCGACACCCTCACCCTCGTGGATAAGGCCCAGGAGGATGTGCTCGGTGCCGATGTAGTTGTGGTTGAGCATCCGGGCTTCTTCCTGAGCCAGGACGACAACCCGCCGCGCGCGGTCGGTGAACCTCTCGAACATCGTTAATCGCTCCTCAGAGCGGTCAGGCAGTAAAGGGGTCGGTCCCCTCCCTGTCCTTCCGCAGCTTAGTCCCGCAAGCGGGGACCGCTCATTCCAACTGCCGACATCCGCCGTGATCACCCCGCCTCGACGGCGAACTTTCCTCACGAACAGCCGACACCTGCTCCAACCTGATGGTGCGAGACGATGTTCCCGCAGGCCAGACAGATACCCCCGCTATCGGTACGCCGATGGCGAACGTGAGACGTCCGGGACCGCGTGTCGCCCCTCCCCACTAGGAATGTCTTACCCGTAAGCACTGACAGTCCATGCGGCGCACCCCCGTTCGCTCCGCTACGGGCGAACACCCTTGCACTCCCGAATGCTTCTGTACGCCCCCGCCGCGAACACACAGGGCGAGGGGTCATCAACTCTGCGTAACCCAAAGCCAGGGCGGGGAGTTGGTCCGTGCATGGCTCTTCCCGTCCCGCTCCCCCGCGCGCCGCTGCCGTCCGAAGGCGGCAGCGCCTTCTGGTACGAGCACGAGCTGGGCTGGGCCACGGCGGCGGGACCACCGGTCGCGCTGCTGACCGGGCTCCGCTTCGACGTACTGGAACTGCCTGCCGACGCGGGCGCGGCCGTGCTGCGGCGGATCGGCGCGGCCGGGACGGGTCCGGTGGCCCTGGCGGCGGGCCGGATGCGGCTGCTGGTGGCCGCGGGCGGCGCGGACGAACTGCCGGGGCTGCTCGACTGGCTGGAGTGGGGCGGCGTCGCGCTCGATCTGACGGCCGTGGGCGCCGGCGGCCGGATGACCGCTCCCGAGCCACCGGGAAGGCCGCGGGGGCCGACAGGGGCCGCGCCGGGCGGGTCGTTCGGCGGGCGCCCGGGGGCGGAGCAGGGGGCCGCCGTGTGGCTGCGGCCCCCCGAGCCGGGACGCGAGGTGGAACCGACGCTGCCGGCTCTCACTCATTTCGGACACGGGCCCGGAGGCAGTGCCGGACTCGGGGACAGGGGTGGGGGTGTCCCCGATCTCGTTCGACTCGTGGACACGGCGGCGACGGAGTGCCACCGGGTCCGATTGCTTCGTGGAGAATCGACGGGTACGAAATCTCAGCCGTTGGCCTTCTCGTAGGCTTCGCGGATCTCGGCCGGAACGCGACCGCGATCGTTGACGCTGTAGCCGTTCTCCTTGGCCCACTTGCGAATTTCCGCGGTGTCCTTGTTCCCACCCGCGGCGGCGCGGCCCTTGCCACGGCCACCGGCGGCGCGGCCACCGG
>NZ_MDCR01000288.1 GCF_001723055.1 Streptomyces niveus | reverse complement strand
CGGCACCAGACCCCGCTCACTCATCCGGCCTGATCCAAACGACACGCCCTAGACGCGCGGAGGCCGGTGGCGGAGGAGGGGGGATCTGTCCTCTGCCACCGGCTGTCCCGGAGGCGGTACGGGGTTCGTGAGACGCGGGGCGTCAGTCGTCGTCGCCGTCGTCGTCCCCACCGCGGTCGTCGTGGTGACCGTCGTCGTCCTTGCCGTCGTCGTCGTGGTCGTCACCCCGGTCGTCGTCCCGGTCCGCCGCCACCGCGCCGGTCGTCATGTCGACCGTCACCGCGTGCCAGGCGCCGTCGTCGCCGCGCACCGTCACCTCCCAGTGGCCGGCCTTGCGGTCGTCGTCGTCCGATTCGATCGATGTCACGGCGCCGGGGTGCTTCTTGAGCGCCGCCGCCGCGTACGGGTCCAGTTCGCCCGCGACGATCCGACGCGCCAGCGACCCCAGGCGCCGGTCGCCGCTCAGGTCCGCGATGCGCTCGCGGAGCGCCGTGACGGCGATGGTCTCGACCTCGCGGGCCGCGCGGCGCTCCCGCCGCTCGTTGAGGACGTCGTGCTTCTCCAGCCACGCGCGGTGCTTCTCCAGGGCGTCGACGACCTCGTCGACGCCCTCGTTGCGTGCGGCCACCGTCTTGACGATGGGCGGGCGCCAGTCGCCCGCGCCGCGCGCCTCGCCGAGGCCGAGCATGTGGTTCAGCTCCCGGGCGGTCGCGTCGGCGCCGTCCCGGTCGGCCTTGTTGACGACGTAGATGTCACCGATCTCCAGGATCCCGGCCTTGGCCGCCTGGATGCCGTCCCCCATCCCCGGCGCCAGCAGCACCACCGAGGTGTCCGCCTGCGAGGCGATCTCCACCTCCGACTGGCCGACCCCGACGGTCTCCACCAGGATCACGTCGCAGCCGGCCGCGTCGAGCACCCGGATCGCCTGCGGCGCCGCCCAGGCGAGCCCGCCGAGATGGCCGCGGGTCGCCATGGAGCGGATGTAGACGCCGGGGTCCGACGCGTGGTCGGACATCCGCACCCGGTCGCCCAGCAGCGCTCCCCCGGAGAAGGGGGACGACGGGTCGACGGCCAGGACACCGACGCGCTTGCCGGCCTTCC
Source organism: Streptomyces niveus (assembly GCF_001723055.1). GTDB lineage: Bacteria > Actinomycetota > Actinomycetes > Streptomycetales > Streptomycetaceae > Streptomyces > Streptomyces niveus. The sequence continues at coordinate 9,549 of NZ_MDCR01000288.1, read as the reverse complement.
GGTACGCGGAGACCAGCGCGGACGTCGATGTCGACTTGCCGACACCGGGCGACCCGGTGAGCCCGACGACGTACGCGCCGCCCGCCAGCGGCGCCAACGCGGCCATCACCTCGCGCAGTTGCGGCGACGCCCCTTCGACCAGCGAGATCAGCCGGGCCACGGCTCTGGGCCGGCCCTCCCGTGCCTGGGTCACCAGCTGGGGGACGTCCACCGTCATCCGTACCGCGCTCCGTTCCTGGTTGCTGAAGGACTGAGAAGAGGGGGCCTACGCCTTCGGCACCCGGACGATCAGCGCGTCGCCCTGCCCGCCGCCGCCGCAGAGCGCCGCCGCGCCCACGCCGCCCCCGCGCCGCTGGAGTTCGAGCGCCAGGTGCAGCACCAGCCGCGCGCCGGACATGCCGATCGGGTGGCCGAGCGCGATGGCTCCGCCGTTCACGTTCACCCTTTCAGGGGACACACCCAGCTCCTTGGTCGACTGGACGGCGACCGCGGCGAAGGCCTCGTTCATCTCGATCAGATCCAGGTCCTCGACGGCGATGCCCTCCTTCGTCAGGGCGTGCCGGATCGCGTTGGCGGGCTGCGACTGGAGCGAGTTGTCCGGCCCCGCCACATTGCCGTGCGCGCCGATCTCCGCGATCCACTCCAGGCCCAGCTCCAGCGCCTTGGCCTTGCTCATGACCACGACGGCCGCCGCGCCGTCGGAGATCTGCGACGAGGAGCCCGCCGTGATCGTGCCGTCCTTGGCGAACGCGGGCCGCAGCTTGGCCAGGGACTCGGGGGTGGTCTCGGGGCGGATGCCCTCGTCCTGGTCGAAGATCACCGGGTCGCCCTTGCGCTGCGGGATCTCGACGGGGGTGATCTCGGCCTGGAAGACGCCGTTCTTCTGCGCGGCGGCGGCCCGCTGGTGGGAGGCGGCGGCGACCTCGTCCTGCTCGGGCCTGGCGATGGCGAGGCGGGTGTTGTGCTTCTCCGTGGAGGCGCCCATCGCGATGGACTCGAACGGGTCGGTCAGACCGTCGTACGCCATCGCGTCCAGCATCTCGATCGCGCCGTACTTGTAGCCCTCACGGGACTTCGGCAGCAGATGCGGCGCGTTGGTCATGGACTCCTGGCCGCCCGCGACGACGATGTCGAACTCACCCGCGCGGATCAACTGGTCGGCCAGCGCGATCGCGTCGAGGCCGGAGAGACAGACCTTGTTGATCGTGAGCGCGGGGACGTTCATCGGGATACCGGCCTTGACGGCCGCCTGGCGCGCGGGAATCTGCCCCGCCCCGGCCTGGAGCACCTGACCCATGATCACGTACTGCACCTGCCCGCCGGTCACGCCGGCCCGCTCCAGCGCGGCCTTGATGGCGAAACCGCCCAGGTCGGCGCCGGAGAAGGACTTCAGCGATCCGAGCAGCCTGCCCATGGGCGTACGGGCACCCGCGACGATGACGGAAGTGGTGGTGTTCGAATCCGGCATGAGATGCGGCCCCTTTGCCTGAGGATGAAGAGTGAGGGTTAACGAGGGTTCACCAAATGTACTGAGCGCACAGGTCCCGGGTCACCCGGCCGCGAGTGTGACAGCGCGCACGTTGCGTAACCGCGCCGTGCACGCTGCACTGTGCGCATGCTGACGCGAATCGACCACATCGGAATCGCCTGCCACGATCTCGACGCGACCGTCGAGTTCTACCGGGCCACCTACGGCTTCGAGGTCTTCCACACCGAGGTCAACGAGGAGCAGGGCGTGCGGGAGGCCATGCTCAAGATCAACGAGACCTCGGACGGCGGGGCCTCCTACCTTCAACTGCTCGAACCGGTCCGCGAGGACTCGGCCGTGGGCAAGTGGCTGGCCAAGAACGGCGAGGGCGTGCACCACATCGCCTTCGGCACAGCCGACGTCGACGCCGACTCCCAGGCCGTCCGCGAGAAGGGTGTCAGGGTTCTGTACGACGAGCCGCGCTCCGGCTCGATGGGCTCCCGCATCACATTTCTGCACCCCAAGGACTGTCACGGCGTCCTGACGGAACTCGTCACCTCCGCCGAGAAGCCTCAGGAGCACTGACCCGAATGATTCCCGGCCCGGTAGAGTGGGCCGCTCCGGGCCGGGGCCGGGTCGGGGCGGCGCCTCGGCCGATGATCTGTCACCATTCCCCGGGGGGCCGTTCGCCCGTCGGGCGGTACCTATTGCTCAGTTGCGACCAGGGGACGGATGGGACCGCGCAGTGCGGGGCTACGAACGCCAGGAGAGCCACCGAGCTGACGACGACCACCTTTCGCGGTTCGAAGCCGAGATGGATCGGCTGAAGACCGCGCGGGAGAAGGCCGTCCAGCACGCCGAAGACCTCGGTTACCAGGTCGAAGTACTGCGCGCGAAACTGCACGAGGCGCGCCGCAACCTCGCGTCCCGGCCCTCCTACGACAACAACGCCGACCTCGGCTACCAGGCCGAGCAGATGCTGCGCAACGCGCAGATCCAGGCCGACCAGCTGCGCACCGACGCCGAGCGCGAGCTGCGCGACGCCCGCGCCCAGACGCAGCGCATCCTCCAGGAGCACGCCGAGCACCAGGCCAGGCTCCAGGCCGAGCTGCACGCCGAGGCGGTCCAGCGCCGCCAGCGGCTCGACCAGGAGCTGGCCGAGCGCCGCCAGACCGTCGAATCGCACGTCAACGAGAACGTCGCCTGGGCCGAGCAGCTGCGCGGTCGCACCGAGACCCAGGCCCGCAGACTGCTCGACGAGTCGCGCAACGAGGCGGAGAAGTCGCTGGCCGCCGCGCGCGCCGAGGCGACCCGGGTCACCGAGGAGGCCCGCCGCCGGCTCGGCGCCGAGTCCGAGACCGCCCGCGCCGAGGCAGAGGCGATTCTGCAGCGTGCCCGCAAGGACGCCGAGCGGCTGCTCAACGCCGCGTCCACGCAGGCGCAGGAGGCCACCAGCCACGCCGAGCAGCTCCGTACGACGACGACGGCCGAGTCCGACCTGGCACGCCAGCAGGCGGGCGAGCTGAGCCGCTCGGCCGAGGCGCGGATACAGGAGGCGGACGAGCGGCTGCGCGAGTCCCGCGCCGAGGCCGAGAAGCTGGTCGCCGAGGCCAAGGAGGCCGCGGTCAAGCGGCTGGCCGGCGCCGAGACCCAGTACGAGCAGCGCACCCGTACCGCCAAGTCCGAGATCGCCCGGCTCGTCGGCGAGGCGACGAAGGAGTCGGAGGCGCTGAAGGCGGAGGCCGAGCAGGCGCTCGCCGACGCCCGTGCCGAGGCCGAGAAGATGGTCGCCGAGGCCGCCGAGAAGGCGCGTACGGCCGCCGCCGAGGACACCGCCGCCCAGCTCGCCAAGGCGGCCCGTTCGGCCGAGGAAGTCCTCACCAAGGCGTCCGAGGACGCCAGGTCCACCACCCGCGCCGCGAGCGAGGAGGCCGAGCGGATCCGCCGCGAGGCCGGCGCCGAGGCGGACCGGCTGCGCGGCGAGGCCGCCGAGCAGGCCGACCAGCTCAAGGGCGCGGCCAAGGACGACACCAAGGAGTACCGCGCCAAGACGGTCGAGCTCCAGGAGGAGGCCCGCCGGCTGCGCGGCGAGGCCGAGACGCTGCGCTCCGAGGCCGTCGCCGAGGGCGAGCGCATCCGGAGCGAGGCGCGCCGTGAGGCCGTCCAGCAGATCGAGGAGGCGGCCAGCACCGCCGAGGAACTGCTGACGAAGTCCCGCGCCGACGCCGACGAGATGCGTGCCACCGCGTCCACGGACAGCGAGCGCGTCCGTACGGAGGCCATCGAGCGCGCCACGACGCTGCGCAAGCAGGCCGAGGAGACGCTGGAGCGCACCCGCGCCGAGGCGGACCGGCTGCGCGCCGAGGGCGAGGAGCAGGCCGAGGCGGTGAAGGCCGCCGCCGAGCAGGCCGCGGCCGAGCTGCGCGCGGAGACCGAGCGCGGTGTCGAGGCCCGTAAGGACGAGGCGTCCGACGAGCTGACCCGGCTGCACACCGAGGCCGAACAGCGCCTGAACGGCGCGGAGTCGGCGCTGTCCGACGCGCGCGCCGAGAGCGAGCGGATCCGCCGCGAGGCGGCCGAGGAGGCCGAGCGGCTGCGCACGGAGGCCGCCGAGCGGCTGCGTACGCTCCAGGCCCAGGCCGAGCAGGAGGCCCAGCGGCTGCGGGACGAGGCGGCCGAGGACGCGGGTCGCTCCCGCGCGGAGGGCGAGTCGACCGCCGTACGGCTGCGGGACGAGGCCACGCAGGAGGCCGAGCGGACCAAGTCCGAGGCACAGGAGAGCGCGGACCGGCTGCGCGCCGAGGCCGCCGCCGCGGCCGAGCGGGTGGCCACCGAGGCGGCCGAGGCGCTGGACGCCGCGCAGGAGGAGGCGAGCCGCCGCCGCCGGGAGGCCGACGAGCTGCTGAGCGCCGCCCGTACGGAGGCGGACCAGGAGCGCGAGCGGGCCCGCGAGCAGAGCGAGGATCTGCTGGCGTCGGCCCGTAAGCGGGTCGACGAGGCGCAGACCGAGGCGGCGCGGCTGGTCGAGGAGGCGGAACTCCGCGCCACGGAGCTGGTGTCGGCCGCCGAGCAGACGGCGCAGCAGGTACGGGACGCGGTCGCCGGGCTGCACGACCAGGCCGAGCAGGAGATCGCCGGGCTGCGCTCCGCCGCCGAGCACGCGGCGGACCGGACGAGGTCGCAGGCGCAGGAAGAGGCGGACCGGGTCCGCTCCGACGCGTACGCGGAGCGCGAGCGGGCGGCGGAGGACGTGGCGCGGCTGCGTGCCCGCGCGCAGGAGGAGACGGACGCCGCGCAGGCCCTGGCCGAGAGCACCGTCGGCGAGGCGGTCGCCGAGGCGGAGCGGCTGCGCGCGGAGAGCTCCGACTACGCGCAGCGTCTGCGGACCGAGGCGTCGGACTCGCTGGCCGCCGCCGAGCAGGACGCGGCGCGCGCCCGCCAGGAGGCGCGCGACGACGCCAACCGCATCCGGGGCGACGCCGCGGAGCAGGCGGACCGGCTCATCGGCGAGGCTTCGAGCGAGTCGGAGCGGATGCGCGCCGAGGCCGCCGAGACGGTCAACTCGGCCCAGCGGGCGGCAGAACGGCTCCGCGCGGAGGCCGCGCAGATCAGGTCGGACGCCGAGGCGATGTCGGAGCGGACCGTCAGCGAGGCGATCACGGAGTCGGACCGGCTGCTCGACGACGCGCGGGCGAACGCGGCCAAGCGCCGCGCGGACGCGGCCGAGCAGGCCGACCAGCTCATGAACAAGGCCCAGGAGGAGGCGCTGCGCGCCGCCACCGAGGCCGAGGCGCAGGCCGACGCGATGGTGGGCGCCGCGCGCTCGGAGGCGGCGCGGATCACGTCGGACGCGACGGTCGAGGGCAACTCCCTGGTGGAGAAGGCCCGTACGGACGCCGACGAACTGCTCGTCGGGGCCCGCCGGGACTCCACGGCGATCCGGGAGCGCACCGAGGAGTTGCGGGTGCGCGTGGAGGGCGAGATCGACCAACTCCACGAGCGGGCCCGCCGCGAGACGGCCGAACAGATGAAGAACGCGGGCGAACGCGTCGACAAACTGGTCAAGGCAGCGACCGAACAGCAGGCGGAGGCCGAGCAGAAGGCCAAGTCCCTGGTGGCGGACGCCGGTTCGGAAGCGAGCAAGGTCCGGATCGCGGCGGTGAAGAAGGCCGAGGCGCTGCTGAAGGAAGCGGAGCTGAAGAAGGCCGAACTGACCCGCGAGGGCGAGCGGTTGCGCGCCGACGCGGAGGCGGAGGCCACCCGCACCGTCGAGGAGGGCAGGCGTGAACTCGACGTCCTGGTACGCAGGCGCGAGGACATCCAGGCCGAGATCTCCCGTGTCCAGGACGTGCTGGAGGCGTTGGAATCGTTCGAGACTCCGGCCGCGAGCGGCAAGACGGGTTCGGGCGGCGGCGCCGGCGGGGGTAGCGTCAAGGCGGGCGCGACGGCGGGTGCTACCCGTTCGGGTGGCAAGCCGTCCGACAGTTAGCCACTCAAAAGGCTGGACATTCTCCAGATCAAACCGTCATCTGCTCGATGACACGCCGCTTAGGCCCCTAGGATTCCCCTTATCACCTCACCGGTCTCATTCGACAGGAACCCCATGAGCGACACTTCCTCCCCATTCGGCTTCGAGCTCGTGCGGCGTGGTTACGACCGCGGTCAGGTGGATGACCGCATTACCAAGCTCGTCGCCGACCGTGACAGCGCTCTCGCACGGATCACTGCACTGGAAAAGCGCATCGAGGAGCTCCACCTCGAAACGCAGAACGCACAGGCCCAGGTCACCGACGCGGAGCCGTCGTACGCCGGCCTGGGAGCGCGCGTCGAGAAGATCCTCCGCCTCGCCGAGGAGGAGGCGAAGGACCTGCGTGAAGAGGCCCGTCGCGCCGCCGAACAGCACCGCGAGCTGGCCGAGTCGGCGGCTCAGCAGGTGCGTAACGACGCCGAGGCGTTCTCCGCCGAGCGCAAGGCGAAGGCCGAGGACGAGGGCGTCCGTATCGTCGAGAAGGCGAAGGGCGAAGCCTCGACCCTGCGCTCCGAGGCGCAGAAGGACGCGCAGCAGAAGCGCGAGGAGGCGGACGCGCTCTTCGAGGAGACCCGCGCCAAGGCCGCCCAGGCCGCCGCGGACTTCGAGACGAACCTCGCCAAGCGGCGTGAGCAGTCCGAGCGTGACCTGGCCTCGCGTCAGGCGAAGGCCGAGAAGCGCCTGGCGGAGATCGAGCACCGCGCCGAGCAGCTGCGCCTGGAGGCGGAGAAGCTCCGTACGGACGCGGAGCGTCGCGCCCGTCAGACGGTGGAGACCGCGCAGCGCCAGGCCGAGGACATCGTGGCCGACGCGAACGCCAAGGCCGACCGGATCCGCAGCGAATCGGAGCGCGAGCTGGCGGCGCTCACCAACCGCCGCGACTCGATCAACGCCCAGCTGACCAACGTCCGCGAGATGCTGGCCACGCTGACCGGTGCGGCCGTCGCCGCGGCGGGTTCGCCGGCCGAGGACGAGCCGATCTCCCGCGGCGTCCCGGCGCAGCAGTCCCGCTAGGACCGCTTGTCAGCTGGACGGCCGATGTACGGCTGATAGACGGATCCGTTCCGTAAGTAACGATCGTGCAAGCCCCCCGCCAGTGGAGTGGCGGGGGGCTTTGCGCGCCCATAGGTTGTCGGCATGATCGAGGTCGAAGGGCTCACCAAACGTTTCGGGAAGAAAATCGCGGTCGACCATCTCTCCTTCCAGGTCCGACCGGGCGTGGTAACGGGTTTTCTGGGCCCCAACGGAGCCGGTAAGTCGACGACCATGCGGATGATGCTCGATCTGGACATCCCGTCCGGCGGGTCGGTCCGCATCGACGGGAAGCACTACCGGGAGCTGTCGGAGCCGGTGAAGTACATCGGCGCGCTGCTCGACGCGAAGGCCATGCACGGCGGGCGCAGCGCGTACAACAACCTGCTGTGTCTGGCGCAGAGCAACCGCATCCCGGTGAGCCGGGTCAGCGAGGTTCTCGACACCGTCGGTCTGACGGCGGTGGCCAAGCAGAAGTCGAAGGGCTTCTCGCTGGGCATGGGCCAGCGGCTGGGAATCGCCGCGGCGCTGCTCGGTGATCCCGAGATCCTGATGTTCGACGAGCCGGTCAACGGGCTGGACCCCGAAGGCATCCACTGGATCCGCAATCTGATGAAGGCGCTCGCCGCCCAGGGCCGGACGATCTTCGTCTCCTCGCATCTGATGAGTGAAATGGCCCTGACCGCCGACCACTTGATCGTGATCGGCCAGGGCAAGCTCCTGGCGAACACCTCGATGGCCGACTTCATCCAGGAGAACTCGCGCAGTTTCGTACGGCTCCGCTCCCCGCAGCGCGAGCAGATGCGCGACGCGCTGCACGCCGGCGGGCTGTCCGTCGTGGAGGCGGCCGACGGCGCGCTGGAGATCGACGGCTCCACCGCCGAGGAGATCGGCGAGCTGGCCGCCCGCAACCAGCTCACCCTGCACGAGCTCAGCTCCCAACGCGCTTCGCTGGAAGAGGCGTTCATGCAGATGACGGCCGAGTCGGTCGAGTACCACGCCCATTCCGGCGGCGCCGGCGGCGTGGGCCCGGCGGCCCACACGGCCCCGGGTCCGCAGTGGGGACAGCACGACAACCAGGGCAAGGGAGCCTGACCCATGGCATCGGTACCAGCGGTCCTCCAGTCGGAGTGGACCAAGATCCGTACGGTCTCCTCCACGATCTGGACCCTCGCCGTCGCGTTCCTCGTGACCGTGGCCATGGGCTTCGGCCTGTCGCTGCTGTTCAAGTCGACGTTCGACGATCTGTCGGACGCCGAGCGTGTGACCTTCGACCCGACCTTCGTGAGCTTCTCCGGGATGATTCTCGGCCAGCTGGCGATGGTGGTGTTCGGTGTGCTCGTGGTCGGCTCGGAGTACAGCTCGGGCATGATCCGCACCTCGCTCGCCGCCGTACCGCAGCGGGCCACGTTCCTCTTCAGCAAGATCTTCGTCGCCGGGGCGCTCGCCCTGGTGGTCGGGCTCGTCACGGGCTTCGTCACGTTCTTCCTCGGCCAGGCGGCGCTCGGCGACCACGGGACGAGCATCGGTGAGCCGAACGTGCTGCGCGCGGTCATCGGCAGCGGTCTGTACATGGGTCTGATCGCGCTGTTCTCGATGGGTGTCGCGACGATGCTGCGCAGCTCGATGCTGTCGCTCGGCATCCTGATGCCGTTCTTCTTCCTCGTCTCGCAGATCCTCGCCTCCGTACCGAAGGCGAAGCAGGTCGCCAAGTACTTCCCGGACCAGGCGGGCTCCAAGATCATGCAGGTGGTTCCCAACGCCCTGAACTCGGAGAAGCCTCCGTACACCCCCTGGGAAGGCATGGGGATCATGGCGCTGTGGGTCGTCGCGGCGCTGGTCGGCGGCTATCTCGTACTGAAGAAGCGCGACGCCTGAGGCCCGGTCGCCGAGATCGCGTCGCCGCCGCTCCGTCGCAACGACTTGGCCGGAACCGTCAAGGCCCGGATATCCTCCTAACTCTTACGGGGGCCTTCGGCCCGGAGCGGCCACTGCCCCGACCACCTGACTGAACTGTCGATGGGGCTGGAGAATGATCGAGGCAGTCGGCCTGACGAAGCGCTACGGCGCCAAGACGGCCGTGTACAACCTTTCCTTCCAGGTAAGGCCCGGTACCGTCACTGGCTTCCTGGGCCCCAACGGTTCCGGCAAGTCGACGACCATGCGGATGATCCTCGGCCTCGACCAGCCGACCGCCGGCCATGTGACCGTGGGCGGGCATCCGTTCCGGCAGCTTCCCAACGCGCCCCGCCAGGTCGGCGCGCTGCTCGACGCGAAGGCGGTGCACGGCGGGCGCAGCGCGCGCAACCATCTGCTGTCGCTCGCGCAGCTCTCCGGCATCCCGGCGGCCCGCGTGGACGAGGTACTGGGCGTGGTGGGCCTCCAGGACGTGGCACGGCGCCGCTCCAACGGGTTCTCCCTCGGTATGGGCCAGCGGCTCGGCATCGCCTCGGCGCTGCTCGGCGACCCGCAGGTGCTGCTCTTCGACGAGCCGGTGAACGGGCTCGACCCGGAGGGCATC
>NZ_MDCR01000287.1 GCF_001723055.1 Streptomyces niveus | reverse complement strand
CCGGGCCCGTCGGGGACGAACCGCGCGATGTCGTGCTCGTGGCAGACGACCTCGTGGCGCAGCGACTCGGCGAGCGGCCGGGCGATCGAGCGGGGTACGGGGGTGACCAGTCCGATCCAGTGGCTGGACAGGGTCGGGGTGAGGACGGGCACGGGCATGATCAGCCGGCGCCGCAGCCCGGCGACGGAGGCGTACGCGTGCATCATGTCCAGGTACGTCAGGACGTCCGGGCCGCCGATGTCGAAGGCGCGGCTGACGTCGGCGGGCATCCGCGCGCTGCCGACGAGGTAGCGCAGCACGTCGCGTACCGCGATGGGCTGGATCCGGCTGCGTACCCAGCTCGGTGTGACCATCACCGGGAGGCGTTCGGTGAGGTAGCGCAGCATCTCGAAGGACGCGGAGCCGGAGCCGATGATGACGGCGGCGCGCAGCACGGTGGTGGGGACGGGCGAGTCGAGCAGGATGTGCCCGACCTCGGCGCGGGAGCGCAGATGGGGCGAGAGGTTCCGCTCGGGTACGCCGGCCGGGGTGAGTCCGCCGAGATAGACGACGCGCCGGACGCCCGCCGCGTGGGCCTGTTCGGCGAAGACGCGGGCGGCGTCGGCGTCGGTCCGCTCGAAGCCGGGGCCGGTGCCGAGCGAGTGGACGAGGTAGTAGGCGACGTCGATGTCCCGCATGGCGTCGCCGACGGACGCGGCGTCGGTGACGTCTCCGCGTACGACTTCGGCCCGGCCCGCCCACGCGTGGTCGCGCAGCTTCTCGGGCATACGCGCGAGACAGCGCACCCGGTGTCCGGCGTCCAGCAGTTCCGGTACGAGCCGGCCGCCGATGTAGCCGGTGGCGCCGGTCACCAGGCAGTGGAGGGCGGGCGCGCCGTCCTCGTCGGTCGCCGCGGCACCGTTCGTCATGAGGCCCTCCGTCGCCTGGGGTGCGTCGTCTCCACCCTGCCCCGCCGGGAGGAATTCCGCCCGGTCTGAGCCGGGAACACGGCTTACAGCGGCAGGAACGCCGCCGCCGTGGCCGCGCCCAGGGTGGCGCCCGCCGCCGTCTGGGCGAGGGAGTGGTAGCCGAGACGTACCCGGGACCAGCACACGGCGACGACCAGGGCGTACGCGGCGAGCCACCACGGGTGGTGGACAGCGGCGAGCATCGCGACAACCGCGGAGGCCACGGCGGAGTCCACGCTGATCTTCCATACGGTGTTGACCGCCAGCAGGACGACCGTCATCGCCCACAGCGCGGTCATCGCGACCAGGATGCCCGTGGGCGCCCCTCCGGCGGTCATGGCGAGCGCGCCGGCACCGATCGAGCCGAGGATCACCAGGAAGATCGGCGCCCGTTGGGTCCGGTCCACGACGTGCCGGTCGCCCCATCGGCCGCGCCCGCGCTCCCACTCGATGTACGCGGCGGGCACGATCCCGGCGCACAGCGCGCCCAGCAGTCCCCAGGGGACGCCGGTCCAGTCGCCGGCCGCCGCGGCGCCGATGCCGGTCATGCCGGCGATCAGGGTGTTGCGTGGCTGGAGCACGTCGGTGACGCGGCGGGCGGTCTCGGTGCCCGAGTGGGCGGTCTCGGTGGTCATGTACGGCTCACGCCAGGTCCGACGCGCGCGGCCGGCCCGCCGCGATCCGCCGGTTGCGCAGGACCGACGACCAGAAGGACAGCCCGATCAGGACGACGCCGATGAGGCCGGTGATGATCTCGCTGATCTGGTACTGAATGGTGATGAGCAGGATCAGGGCGAGGGCGCCGATCGCGTAGTGCGCGCCGTGTTCCAGATAGACGTAGTCGTCCAGCGTGCCCTGGCGTACCAGATAGACGGTGAGCGACCTGACGTACATCGCGCCGATACCGAGGCCGAGTGCCATCAGCACGATGTCGTTGGTGATGGCGAAGGCGCCGATCACACCGTCGAAGGAGAAGGAGGCGTCGATGACTTCGAGGTAGAGGAACATGAAGAACGCGGCCTTGCCGGTGACGGCGACCAGCGAGGGACCGCCCTTGCCACCCGGACCGGACGCGGCGCCCGTGCCCGTCTCACGCGGCTCTCCCGGCGGGATGACCTCCGCGTCGGCCTGGGCGTCCGCCTCGTCGGCGAGTCTGTTCTCGAAGAAGCTGGAGAGCCCGCCGACGATGAGATACGTGACGACCCCGGCGAGTCCGGAGGTGAGGACCGTCTGCGCCTTGTCGGCGTGCCCGCCGCCGTGCTGGTGGGCGTGGGTGGCGACCGTCATGGAGGCGATCAGCAACACGATCAACGAGAGGCAGACGGACAGCATCTCGACCTGTCCGAGCTTGGCCAGCGGTCGTTCGATCCATCCCAGCCACTTGGTCTCGCGGTCCTCGAAGATGAAGCTCAGGAAGATCATCAGCAGGAACATGCCGCCGAAGGCGGCGATCGACGGGTGGGCGTCGGTGACCAGTTGCTGGTACCGGTCCTTGTCGTCGACCGCGAGCTGCACCGCCTTGACGGGGCTGAGCTTGGCGGTGACCGCGACGATGATGACGGGAAAGGCGAGCCGCATGCCGAACACGGCGATGAGGACGCCGATGGTGAGGAAGATCTTCTGCCAGAAGGCACTCATCTTCTTCAGGATCCCGGCGTTGATCACCGCGTTGTCGAAGGACAGCGAGACCTCCAGCACGGTGAGGATCGCCACGACTCCGAGCGCGGTCCAGCCGTCGTAGAGCACCGCCAGCGCGAGGCCGAGCACGGTGAACCCGAATGCCCAGCCGAATGTCTTGAGTACCACGACTCACCAGCCTTCCGCGGACATGCTAGGCGATCTTCACTCAGTCATCCCGTTGAGAAGCAGCTCACGGGGTAACACTCTTGCCAGACGGCAACTATTAGGCCACCGTAGGACCGGCAGGGTTCTCAAGCAGTGGCCTCACAGCAGAGTGCCCCCACCGATGAAGGCGATGACGCAACGATGAGTACACACTCCCCCGCCGCTCCGGCACATCCCGGCAGCGCGCCGGCCACCACACGGACAGACTCGTCGAGCGGCGAGCTTCCCTGGATCGAGGACACGGGGAAGGTCTCCCCCCAGGACGCGCGGAAGCTCTCGAAGGTCTTCTTCGACCGGCTCCAGGTCCTCGAAGAAGGCACCCATGAGTACCAGTACGCGCGCAACACGCTGATCGAGATGAACCAGTCCCTGGTCAGATACGCGGCGCGGCGCTTCCGGAATCTGGGCAGCGGTGACATGGAGGACGTCCTCCAGGTCGGCACGATCGGTCTGATCAAGGCCATCGACCGCTTCGACCTGTCCCGCGAGGTGGAGTTCAGCTCCTTCGCCGTGCCGTACATCCACGGCGAGATCAAGCGGTTCTTCCGGGACACCACCTGGGCGGTCCATGTGCCGCGCAGGCTTCAGGAGTTGCGTACGGAGCTGGCCAAAGCACAGGACACGCTCACCGACACCCTGGGCCGCAAGCCCACCGTGGCCGAGCTGGCAGGGCATCTGGACCTCACCGAGTCCGAGGTCGTCGAGGGGCGCGTCGCCTCCAACGGCTACACCGCGGGGTCGCTCGACCTGCCCACCGATGGCGGGGACGACGGGCCGGCCGGCGCCGGGGGGCGCGCCTTCGCCGACACGCTCGGCGCGTGCGATCCGGCCATGGAGCTCGTCGAGGACTTCCACTCGCTGGCCCCGCTGCTGGGGGAGCTTGACGAACGGGACCGCGGGATCGTCGAGATGCGTTTCGGGCGCGAGATGACCCAGTCCGAGATCGGCGCCGAGCTGGGTGTGTCACAGATGCATGTGTCCCGGATGCTCTCCCGCATCCTGACGACCTTGCGCACGGGGATGCTCGCCGAGGAGTGACCCTGCCGTCCCCCAAAGCGTGCTGAAGAGGGGGTGCGGGCGCCGGTCGGGCGCCCGCACCCCCCTTTCTCAGCTCTGTGCCGGTCTGCCCGTCCAGTCGAGGCAGACCACCAGCGCGTCGTCCGTCGTGTCCGTCACGCGGAACTCGGCCAGCGCGCGCAGCAGGGCGCGGGGCGCCGTCGCCGCCGGGAGCAGACCGGTGGAGCTGATCGCGCGGGCCAGCGCCCGCTCGCCGTACGGCTCACCGTCCGGTGAGAGCGCTTCGTACACGCCGTCGCTCACCATCAGCAGCCGGTCCCCCGGCAGCAGGTCGAACTCCTGGGCCTCGTAGTGGGACTCCTCGAACATGCCGAGGGGCAGCTGTGCTTCGAGGGGGACGCGCTCGACCGTCCGGCCGCGCCGGCGCCACAGTTGCGGCGAGCCCGCGTCCACGACTTCCGCACGACCGGTCGCCAGCTCGAAACGCATCAGGAGGGTCGACACGTGCGAGGCGCCCCGGTGCTGCTCGTACAGGGCCTGATCGGCGAGGGCCGCCTGGCCCGCGATGTCGAGGCCCGAGCGGCGCGCGTTGCGCAGTGCGTTGACGGCGAGATTGCTGAGCAGGGACGCCTGGATGCCTTCGCCCATGCCGTTGGTGACGGCGACGGTCAGCTCCCGCGAGTCGACCGCCCAGTCGAAGTTGTCCCCGTGGATGGCGTACGCCGGCTCCAGCTGGGCGCCGATGGCGAACTCCTCGGCGGTGCAGGCGCGGGCGGGAAGCAGTTGCCACTGCATCTCGGCCGCGAGGGTGAGCCGGGCGATCCGGCGGGCCCGCTGGTAGGCGTCGGTATCGCGCTCGGCGACGAGGATCTCGTGCCCCAGGAGATCGGCGATGTGCGTCAGCTCGTCCACGGCCTCGGGGGTGGACCGGTCGCCGGGGAGCCGGACCGAGAGGATGCCGGTCCGTTCGCCGCGGACGGTCACCGGCAGATGGTGGTCGACGGCGTCGCCGTGCCGGACCTGCTGTTCACGCGGTTCCTGGCTGCCGAAGGCGCGGCCCTCGGGGCTGTTGTAGAGGGAGAGCGGCTGCTCCTGGCCGGGCGGCGGGTCGTACGGGGTGAGGACCGTGGCGCCGTAGTCGGCGAGGAACAGCTGTACGCGCGTCGCGCCGTGCGAGGCGGCGAGCCCGTCGCGGATCCTGTCCACGAGCGCGTACGGCGCGGCTGCCCGCACCGATCTTCCGAGTTCGTCGTCGCGTTGCGTCACGGTCTCTCAGACATTCTTGATAGGGGGACGGGGATGATCTCGCGGGCGGCCCCGGAGACGGGATCGGGAGCGGGGTAGAGCTGACAGAGGTCGCCGTCGGGTGACACAGTGGACGGATGTCCCCCCTCACCGGTCAGCCGCGTCCGCGCGAGAAGATGTCCGAGGCCGCCCGTGCCGCCTCGGAGCTGCTTGAGGTGTTGTGGGGGCGCGGCCAGGAAGCGGCGCCGTCGGGGACGGTGTCGCCGTCGCAGCTCAGAGCGCTGCTGGTGCTGGAGAGGTACGACGGGACGAATCTGCGCTCGCTCGGCAAGGCGCTCGGCTCCCGCCCTCCGTCGGTGAGCCGGCTGTGCGACCGGATGGAGGCACTGGGCCTGGTCGAGCGGCGCACCAGCGCGACCAGCCGCCGTGAGGTGGAGCTGCGGCTGAGCCCGCGCGGGCGCAAGGTGCTGGACGAGCACCGGGCGATCCGGGCACGGGAGGTCAGCGCCGTACTGGACGGCATGGACGACTCGGCCGTGGCCGCGCTGACGGAGGGACTGACCGCCTTCCACGCGGCGGCGTCCGCCCGGCTCGACGAGGCGGCCGAGGCGCGTCCCGCGGACGACCGGGGCTCGGCGGCGGACAGCGCCTGACGTCATCGCGCCCCATTTCGCGTGCGAGTGGTGTGGACGGTGCGGGGTTCGGAGGTCCGGTCCCGCCCAACTGTTTACGTAAGGCAACAGTCTCTGTTGTGAAGCTTAACAGCGCGGGGTGCCGCTCTCAGAACGCGCGCGGCAGCTTGACCACGGTCACGAAGAACTCGTCGATCTGCTGGACCGCCCTGATGAACTGCTCCAGGTCGACGGGCTTGGTCACATACGCGTTGGCGTGCAGCTTGTAACTGCGCAGAATGTCCTCCTCGGCCGCCGACGTGGTGAGGACGACCACCGGGATGGAGCTGAGTTCGGGGTCGGACTTGATCTTCTCCAGCACCTGCCGGCCGTCGTACTTCGGCAGATTCAGATCGAGCAGGATGAGGTCGGGGCGCGGCGCCTCGGTGTGGTCCTCGCGCTGGTAGAGGAAGTCCAGTGCCTCCAGACCGTCCCGTACGACATGCAGGGTGTTGCCGATCCTGTTGTCCTCGAACGCCTCGCGGGTCATGAGTTCGTCGCCCGCGTCGTCCTCGACGAGCAGGACTTCGACGGGCCGGGGCTGGGGGGAGGTGCTCATACGGTGCTTCCTTCGGTGGTGGTTCCCACGGTTTCCACTGCTTCTGCGGTTTCCGGGACTTCCGGGGCTTCCAGGGCTTCCGGGGTTCCCGGGGTTCCCGGGTCTTCCGGGACCGGGAGGGTGAAGGCGATACGGGTGCCGTCGGTGTGGGCCGTGTCGATCCATATCCGGCCGCCGCTGTGCTCGACGACCTTCTTGCACAGCGACAGACCGATGCCGGTGCCCGCGTACGCGTCCCTGGCGTGCAGCCGCTGGAAGATGACGAAGACCTTCTCGGCGAACTCCTCGGCGATGCCGATGCCGTTGTCGGTGACCGTGAACGTCCAGAAGCCGGCCTCGTCGTCGCGGTCCACGGTGACGGCGACGCGCGGTTCCCGGTCGGGGCGGCGGAATTTGACCGCGTTCCCGACCAGGTTCTGCCAGAGCATCGTGAGCAGCGTCGGATCGCCCACGACCTCGGGCAGCTCCGCCGGGCGCTCCAGCACCGCGCCGGTCTCCTCGATCGTCACCGAGAGATTGCGCACCGCGCGGTCCAGAGCCGCGTCGAGGGCGACCGGCTCCTGCGCGTCCTGGACCCGGCCGACGCGCGAGAAGGTGAGCAGGTCGTTGATCAGGATCTGCATACGCTTGGCGCCGTCGACGGCGAAGCCGATGTACTGCGCGGCCCGGTCGTCGAGCTGGTCGCCGTAGCGCTTCTCCAGCAACTGGCAGAAGGAGGCGACCTTGCGCAGCGGCTCCTGGAGGTCGTGCGAGGCGACGTACGCGAACTGCTCCAACTCCGCGTTGGATCGCCGCAGTTCGACCGCGCTCGCGTCCAGCTCGGCGGCCTGGCGGGCGAGTTCGGCCTCGTCGCGGCGGGACGTGGCCAGTTCGCTGACCACCCGCAGCCGCATGCCCTCCACGGCCGCCGCGAGGGTCCGCAGGTCGGCCGGTCCGTGCGCGGGGATGGCGTGGTCGAAGTCCCCGCCGGCCACGCGACGCGACGCGGTACGCACGGTGTCCAGCGGCCGTACCACCGTGAAGTGCACGAGGACGGTGATTGCCACCCCGGTCAGCAGGAACGCCACCAGGGCGGCGATCAGCGCCCGGTCGCGGTCCGAGCGGGCATCGGCGAACGCGGCCCGCGCGGCGCGCTGTTCCTGGCCGAGGTGCTCCTGCTGGGCGTTGAGCGCCGCGCGGACCCGGTCGAAGGCCTGTTTCGCCCCGGCGACCGACGCGGCGTCGTCGCCGGACACGCCCGCCAGCGCCGGGCCGGCGAACCCGGTGCGCCACTCGCGGGCCGCCCGGTCGACCGCGCGCAGGTCGGCGACCGGCCGGTCGAGTCCTTCGACCAGGTCGCCGAGCCGTTCGCGCGCCGCGCTCTCGTCGCTGAGGCCGCGCCGGTACGGCTCCAGCAGGTCCTCGTCCTTGGTCAGCTGGTAGCCGCGTACACCCGTCTCCTGGTCGAGGAGGGCGGCCTGGAGGCGGAACGCCTGGGTACGGGCCGGGGACACCTCGTCGATCAGATGGTCGCCGGTCTCGGTGGTGCGCACGAGCGTGGCGACGGCCACCGACCCCGCGCCCAGCGTCATGACGCAGAGGGCGGCGACGGCCAGCAGGAACCAGCCCTGGACCGTCAGCCGCCGCAGTATCCGGACCCGGTGGCCGAACGGGGGGCGCGGCGGCGGGGGCTCCGGCTCCCGGGCGGAGGGTCGTGCGGTCTCGGACATCAGGTGGCACCGTTCCATTCGAGGTGGAGCACGGCGACGTCGTCGGCCAGGCCGCCGCCGCTCGCCGCGAGTGTCTGCGCGGTGTGGATCAACGTGTCGACGAAGGGGTCGGCCGCTTCGTGCTGGTGGCGCCGGGCGATTTCCAGCAGCCCGTCCTCCCCCAGCCGTTCGAAGCCGGTGCCGATACGACCCTCGATGAGCCCGTCGGTGAACATCATCACCGCGCCCCGCCGGTGGACGGGGACCGCGGTCACGGGCCAGGACACCCGGCCGGGCAGCAGGCCGAGCACGGGACCGCCCGGCACCTCCTCCAGCCGCACGTCGCTGTCGGGCGAGCGGATCAGTACGCCGGGGTGGCCGGCGCGCTGAAGGTTCATGTGGTCCTCGGCCGGCAGCCGGGTCAGACAGGTGAGGGTCGCGAAGATCTCGGGGCCGGAGCGTTCGGCGACGAGGATCTGTTCGAGCAGCGCGAGGAGCTGCTGGCCACGGGCGCCCGCCAGGACGAAGGAGCGCCAGGCCACCCGCAGGCACACGCCGAGTGCCGCCTCGTCGGGCCCGTGCCCGGAGACGTCGCCCACGACCGCGTGGGTCATGCCGTCGGACGTCTGGACGACGTCGTAGAAGTCGCCGCCGAGCAGGGCCTGGGAGCGGCCGGGCTGGTAGCGGGCGCAGACGGCGACGCTCCGGTCGAGAAGGAGCGGGGTGGGCAGCAGGCCACGCTCCAGGCGGGCGTTCTCCTGGGCGCGCAGCCGGCTCGTCTGGAGGGCGGACGCGGCGAGTTCGGTGTGTTTGCGCTGGATCGCGTAGCGGATCGCGCGGACGAACAGGCCGGGCTCCACCCGTCCCTTGATCAGATAGTCCTGGGCGCCGGCGGCGACGGCCGCGAGACCGGCCTGCTCCTCGGCGAGCCCGGTCAGTACGACCACGGCCGAGCCGCCCGCGTGGACGATCACCCGTTCCAGGGCTTCGAGTCCCTGGGCGTCGGGGAGATGGAGATCGAGCAGGATGCACTGCGGCACCTCGGCCTCCAGCGCGGTGACCGCCTCGGCCAGTGTCCTGGCGAGGCTCAGCCTCAGCGGGATCCCGCTGTCGGCCACGAGTTCCTCGACCAGGAGCGCGTCACCGGGGTCGTCCTCGATGAGCAGCACCGTGGGCGGACGCCCGTTCCACAGGGCTTCCGCGGCTTCGTCCCCCCGCGCCGCGTCGCGGCCGGCGGGGATGTGGCTCCGTGCGCCGGGGGACGCGGGGGCGCCGGGTCTGCCTGGGGTGGATCTGACCGCTGTACTCGGGCGGGTGCCCATGGCAGTTGTTCTCCTCTCGCCACGGGCGCCGCGGCCCCGTGGGACCGACGGGTGCGTCCGGGTTGAGACTAAAGCGATCAGTTACCGCATGACAACATTTTCTTGGATCACCGTCGGGCGGCCGCCGGAGTACCCGGGAGAGATCCTGGCAGAGACGGGAACCGTACACACCGGTCGCACACAAAGTGATCCGCGCGGCGCCGGACGGCCGGGAGCGGGCTCCACGGGCGATCCGAATGAAAGGGTTCAGCACGGCACCGGAATTCGAGTGCCTGGCAGGGCAATGTGAGCGCGACACCTTGACGCGCCAGGAGAGCGCCCCTACTTTCACGCGATGAATCGATTCACTGTCGAATTGTTCTGGGGTTGACGTGATCAGTAGACGCCGCATGCTCACCACCACCACCGCAGCCGCGCTCGGCGCCTCCGCCGTCGCGGCCGGCGCGCCGTCGGCGCGGGCCGCCGGGCAGACCGGAGCCGCCGCCACCGGACCGGACCGCGCCGGCGCGCTCCGGGTCGGCGCGCCGACCGTCGAGTACGTACGCGATCCGCTGGGCCTCGACACCCCGGAGCCCAGGCTGAGTTGGCCGCTGCTGTCCGACGCGCCCGGTCAGACGCAGAGCGCGTACCAGATCCGGGTCGCCTCCAGCGCGCGCGAGCTGGCCGAGCCCGATGTGTGGGACAGCGGCAAGGTGGTGTCGGACCGGTCGGTGCTCGTGGCGTACGCGGGTCCCGCCCTGCGTCCCCTGACGCGGTATCACTGGTCGGTCCGCGTCTGGAACGCGGCCGGTGAGGTATCCGGCTGGAGCGAGAACGCCTGGTGGGAGACCGGGCTGATGAGTACGGCGGCCTGGTCGGCGCGGTGGATCGCCGCACCGGCGGCGCTGAGCGGCGCGCCGTCCCTGCGGGGTTCGTCCTGGATCTGGTTCCCCGAGGGCGATCCGGCGGGCAACCTGCCCGCCGGGACCCGCTGGTTCCGTCGCGCCGTCGACGTCCCGGCGGGTGTCACGGGCGCCCGGCTCGTGGTGGGCGCCGACGACGCGTACACCGTGTACGTGAACGGCACCGAGGTGAGCCGCACGGAGCCCGACGGGCCCGCCGAGAACTGGCGCCGGCCGGCCGTCGTCGACGTCACGGCCCATCTGGGCGCCGGCGCCAACGTCCTGGCGGTGGCCGCGGTCAACGCCACCGAGAGCCCGGCCGGTCTCCTCGCCGTTCTGGAGCTGACCACGGCCGAAGGCACCACCACGGTCCCCACGGACGACACCTGGCGGAGCACGGACACGGAGCCCGGCGCCGGGTGGCGGCAGACCGGATACGACGACAGCGCCTGGCCCGCCGCCCGGAAGGGCCCGGCGTGGGGCTCAGGGCCGTGGGGCGCGGTGGCGCCCGCGTACTTCCCCGCCACCCAGTTGCGGCACTCCTTCCGCCTGGCGGACAAGCCCGTCGCGAGCGCCCGGCTGCACGCGACGGCGCTCGGCCACTACGAGCCGCATCTCAAC
This sequence comes from Streptomyces niveus, assembly GCF_001723055.1. Lineage (GTDB taxonomy): Bacteria > Actinomycetota > Actinomycetes > Streptomycetales > Streptomycetaceae > Streptomyces > Streptomyces niveus. Next base: position 32,096 of record NZ_MDCR01000287.1, on the reverse strand, counting down.
GGGCAGCGCGTCGGCAAGGACCTGTTCGCGCCCGGCTGGACCGACTACCGGCAGCGGGTGCAGTACCAGACGTACGACGTCACGGCGCTGGTGCGGCGGGGCGCGAACGTGCTCGGCGCGCATCTCGCGCTCGGCTGGTACGGCGGGAACCTCGGCATGTTCGGGCCCCACCACTACGGCGAACGGCCCGCGCTGCTGGCGCAGTTGGAGGTCACGTACCAGGACGGGACCCGGGAGCGGGTCGTGTCGGGTGACGGCTGGCGGGCCGCCGGCGGGCCGCTGGTGTCGAGCGACATGCAGGCGGGCGAGGCGTACGACGCCCGGCTGGAGACCAGGGGCTGGACGTCACCGGGGTTCGACGACGCGGGCTGGCTCCCGGCCGAGCGGGTCGACGGCGTCGAAACGGAGATCGTCGCGCAGGTGGACGGCCCGGTGCGGATCACCAAGGAGCTGCCCGCCAGGAAGGTCACCCGCGTCGCGCCGGGGGTCTTCGTCTTCGACCTCGGTCAGAACATGGTCGGTTCGGTGCGGCTGAAGGTGTCCGGCAAGGCGGGCACGACCGTGACGCTGCGGCACGCCGAGGTGCTGAACCCGGACGGTTCGCTCTACACCGCGAACCTGCGTACGGCGCGGGCCACCGACACGTACACGCTGCGGGGCGGCGGCGAGGAGACGTTCGAACCGCGCTTCACCTTCCACGGGTTCCGCTACGTCGAGGTCACCGGCTTCCCGGGCACGCCGCGCGCGAGCGCGGTCACCGGGCGGGTCATGCACACCTCGGCGCCGTTCACCTTCGAGTTCGACTCCGACGTCCCCATGCTCAACCAGCTCCACAGCAACATCAGTTGGGGTCAGCGCGGCAACTTCCTGTCCATCCCGACCGACACACCCGCGCGGGACGAGCGGCTCGGCTGGACCGGGGACATCAATGTCTTCGCCCCGACCGCCACCTATGTCATGGAGTCCGCGCGCTTCCTCACCAAGTGGCTCCAGGACCTGAGGGACGCGCAGACGGGCGCCGGCTCGTTCACGCATGTCGCCCCCGACATCGCGAACGTGGGCGACGGCTCGGCCGGTTGGGGCGACGCCGGGGTCACGGTGCCGTGGGCGCTGTACCAGGCATACGGCGACGAGCGGATCCTCGACGTGTCGTGGGACTCGATGGTCAGATGGCTGGACTATCTGCGGGCGCACAGCACCGGCTTCCTGCGCCCGGCGGACGGTTTCGGCGACTGGCTGAACATCGAGGACGAGACGCCGAAGGACGTCATCGGCACGGCCTACTTCGCGCACGTCGCCGGCCTCACGGCGCGGATCGCGCGGGTGCTGGGCAAGGATCCCGCGCCGTACGAGACGCTGTTCAGCCAGGTCCGTGACGCGTTCCGGGCGGCGTACGTGAGCGCCGACGGCCGGGTGAAGGGCGACACTCAGACGGCCTATGTGCTCGCCCTGTCCATGGAGCTGCTGCCCGAGGCGGCGCGCAAGCCGGCCGCCGACCGGCTGGTGGAGCTGATCGAGGCGAAGGACTGGCATCTGTCGACCGGATTCCTCGGCACGCCCCGGCTGCTGCCGGTGCTCACCGACACCGGTCACACCGACGTCGCGTACCGGCTCCTGCACCGGCGCACGTTCCCCGGCTGGGGGTATCAGATCGAGAACGGCGCGACGACGATGTGGGAGCGCTGGGACTCGATCAGGCCGGACGGCGGCTTCCAGGACGCCGGGATGAACTCCTTCAACCACTACGCCTACGGGTCGGTGGGCGAGTGGATGTACGCCAACATCGCGGGGATCGCGCCGGGCCGGCCCGGGTTCAAGGAGATCGTCATCAGGCCGCGCCCCGGTGGTGAGGTGAAGCGGGCCGGCGGCCGGTACGCGTCGGTCCACGGGCCGATCACCACCCGCTGGGAGTCGGGGCGCGGCGGGTTCGAGCTGGAGTGCTCGGTGCCGCCCAACACCACGGCGCAGGTGTGGGTGCCGGCGCGGAAGGCGGGCGATGTCAGGCACCGGGGGGCGAAGTTCCTGCGGATGGAGGACGGTTGCGCGGTGTACGCGGTGGGGTCGGGGCACCACCGGTTCACCACCTGACCGCTGATGTGGGCGGGCCGGGTACGGGAGGTGTCCCGTACCCGGCCCGCTCCGCCGCTCCGCCCGCCGGGTCAGCCGCGCGCCGTCAGTGCCCGGGTGCGCTCCCCTACCTGATCAGCCGTCAGATAGTCGTTGGTGTACTCGAAGTCGTGCAGGGTCGCCGGTTTGCGCTCCTGGAACCCGGTCCGTACGAAGTCGTCCCCGGCGACGGCGTTGAGCACCCAGTTGGTCAGCACCCTGGCCTTGGCGACATTGGTCCGCAGCGCCGACCAGTGGTAGCCGCGGGCGACGGCCTGGGCCGGCAGCCCGCGCAGTTCCACTCCCATCGGCTTGGAGACGGCGTCCCGGCCGCCGAGGTCGACGACCAGCCCCAGGTCCTTGTGCTCGTAGCGCCGCAGGGGCCGGCGGCGCATCGTGGCGATGACGTTCTCCGCGGCCGTACGGCCCTGCCGCATGGCGTGCTGGGCGGTCGGCGGGCAGATCGCGTCGCCGCCCTTGGTGAGGTCGGGCACGGCTCCCGCGTCGCCGAGCGCGAACATGCCGTCGAGGCCGCCGACCCGCAGTTCGGGCGAGACGACGAGCCGGCCGTGCAGCGTCTCGGCGTCGAACGTACGCACCAGCGGGCTGGCGACGACGCCCGCCGTCCAGATGAGGGTGCGGCAGGGCAGCACCCGGCCGTCGGTGAGGGTCACCTCGTCGGGTCCGGCCTTGGCGATCGACACCCCGAGCGACACATCGATCCCGCGCCCGCGCAGGATGTCGAGGGCGGTGGCGCCGAGTTTGTCGCCGAGTTCCGGCATGAGCTTGGGAGCGATGTCGACGAGGTGCCACTTGATCTGCTTCGGGTCCAGCCTGGGGTAGCGCCGCAGGGCGCTGGTGGTGACGCGTTGGAGACAGGCGGCCGTCTCCGTGCCCGCGTAGCCGCCGCCGACGACCACGAACTGCAGGCGCCCCGCGCGTTCCTTCTCGTCGGGGCTGGCGTCCGCGATGTCGAGCTGCGCGATGACGTGGTCGCGTACGTAGGCGGCCTCGGCGAGTGTCTTCATGCCGCGCGCGTTGTCGACGAGTCCGGGGATGTCGAAGGTGCGGGTGACGCTGCCGGGGGCCAGCACGATGTAGTCGTAGGGCTGGTCGACGATCTCGCCGGTGATCTTCCGGATGACGCAGATCTTCGCCTTCGGATCCACTCCGATGGCCCCGCCGGGGATGATCCGGGTGCGGTGCTTCCTGCTGCGGCGCAGCGAGACGGCGACCGACTGCGGGGTCAGCACTCCTGATGCCACCTGTGGCAGCAGCGGCAGGTAGAGCTGGTACGAGAACGGGGTGACCAGAGAGATCTCCGCCTCTCCCGGCTCCAGCCTCCGCTCCAGACGGCGTACGCACGCCACCCCCGCGAAGCCTGCGCCCACTACGAGAATCCTCGGTCGTGCCACGGTGTCCATCCCTTCCCGGTCGTGCTGGGTCGCCCTTCACCTTCCCCGGGACCGGCTTCTCTCACGGACCGGTTCACTCCGTCGCGGGCTTCACCACCGTCGTGCTGTTCCTGACGACGAGCCGGGTGGCGAACTCGATCCGGGTGTCGGCCTGGCCGAGGCGGGCGTCGGAGCGGTCCCCGCCGCTCTGGTCGCTCTGGTACGCCTGCCGCAGCCGCAGCAGCATCCGCGCGGCCTCCTCGGCCATCTCGACCAGTGGCTGGTGCACGGTGGTGAGCGCGGGGCTCGACCACTGGGCCGGCGGGATGTCGTCGTACCCGACCACGGACAGGTCCTCCGGCACCTGGACGCCGAGCACCCGCGCGGCCTCCAGCACACCGAGGGCCTGGAGGTCGCTCCCGGCGAAGATCGCGGTCGGGCGTTCAGCGAGCCGCAGGAGTTCCATGGCGTGGTCGTAGCCGGCCTGGACGTGGAAGTCGCCGAACCGTACGAGTCCGGGGTCGACCGGCACACCGGCCATCGCCATCGCGGAGCGGAAGCCGTCGAGGCGGGCGAGGGAGCACAGCATGTCCTCGGGTCCGGTGACGACGGCGATGGAGCGGTGGCCGAGGTCGAGCAGATGGCGGGTGGCGGCCAGTCCGCCGGCCCAGTTGGCGGAGCCGACGGAGGGCACGTCGGGTTCCGGGTCGCCGGCCGGATCGATGATCACGAACGGGATGGCGCGTGACCACAGCTTCTTCTTGAGTTCGTCGGGGAGCGTCGAGAAGACCAGCACCACGCCGAGCGGGCGGCGGCGCAGGACGCCTTCGACCCAGTCGGCCCCCGGGGAGTGCCGCGTCCCGGTCTCGGTGAGTACGACGCTGACGCCGGCCGTCTTGGCGACGTTCTGCATGCCCCGGATCAGCTCCATCGACCAGGCGCTGTCCAGCTCGTGGAAGACGATCTCGATGAGCGGCGCCTCGGGGACTGCGGACGAGGAGCGCCGGTAGCCGTGTGCCTCCAGCAACTCCTCGACCTTGACGCGCGTCGGGGCGGACACATCGGGGCGCCCGTTGAGCACCTTCGAAACTGTCGAAAGGGAAACGCCCGCCTGATTGGCCACCTGAGCGAGCGTCACTCGCCCCGCACTCCTGTCATCTCGCATGGGCTGAAGGATAAAGCACGGGCTTGTGTAACGGTTTCGCCGAGCGATGACAGCGATGTTGACCGGTCCGTGGGAGCACCTTACGGTCGCTCCCCAGCAGAGACTTTCGGATAGATTCCCGATACTTTCGAGAGGTCGACCGATGAAGACACGCGCACGGTTCCGTCGGGCCGTCGCAGGCGGCGCGGTGCTGGCTCTGAGTCTGGCCCTGGCGGCCTGCGGCGGCGGCTCATCCGCCGGCGGTTCGAACGAGTTCCACGTACTCGTCTACGGCGACGCCGGCAACCGGGTGGAGAAGCAGCTCGTCGCGACGTTCAACAAGACCTCCGAGGTGAAGGCGGTCCTGGACACCGTCCCCGGCGCCGACTACCAGCAGAAGCTCCAGACGGTCATCAACACCCCGCAGGCGCCGGACGTGTTCTTCAACTGGGGCGGCGGCAGCATCCAGCCGTTCGTGGAGGCGGATCTGCTGCTGCCGCTGGACGACATGATCAAGAAGGATCCGGGGCTGAAGGCGAACTTCCTGCCGTCGGTCTTCGAAACCGCTCGGGTCGGCGGGAAGTCGTACGGCGTGCCGATGCGCGGCACCCAGCCGGTGCTGCTGTTCCACAACAAGAAGGTGCTCGCCGACGCCGGCGTCGAGCCGCCCCGCAGCTGGGACGACCTGCTGGCGGCGGTGAAGGAGCTGAAGGGCGCGGGCGTCACGCCCATCGCTCTCGGTGGCGGCGACAAGTGGACCACCATGATGTGGTTCGAGTATCTGTACGACCGTGTCGCGGGCCCGGAGCTGTTCAAGAAGGCACTGGCCGGCGAGAAGGAGGTCTGGGAGAGCGCCGACAGCAGGAAGGCGCTGGACATGCTGAGGCAGCTCGTCGACGCGGGCGCCTTCGGGACCAACTACGACTCGGTCAAGTTCACCGACGGGGGCTCCCCCGCCCTGCTGGCGAGCGGCAAGGCCGGTTTCGAACTGATGGGGTCCTGGGCGTACTCGACCCAGCAGGAGGCCGATCCCGGCTTCGCCAGGAACGACCTGGGGTACGGGACCTTCCCGAGCGTCGCGGGTGGCAAGGGCGACGCCGCCGGCCTCGTCGGCAACACCAACAACTTCTACTCGGTCCGCAAGTCGACGAAGCACGCCGAGGCGATAGCCGAGTTCCTGAAGCTCATGTACTCGGACGAGTTCGTCGAGGCGCAGCTGGCGATGGGCAATCTGCCGACCACCACGAACACCACCAAGTTCCTGGACTCGGCGGACAACCCGGAGTATCTGAGGTACCAGTACGACCTGGTGGACAAGGCGCCCGCGTTCCAGCTCTCGTGGGACCAGGCGTATCCGCCGAAGAACATGACGCCCATCTATGTGGCGGTCCAGCAGTTCTTCAACAAGCAGCTCGACGCGGACGGCTTCATCAAGGCCATGCAAGACCTGACGACCGTCTGAGGGTGACGTCCTCCATGGTCTCTCCCGCCTCTTCGGTGCAGGACGGGCACCGGCCCGGTCTCGGCTGGGCGCTGCCCGCCGTCGTGTTCTTCGCGCTGTTCGCCGTCGTGCCGCTGGTGCTGGTGGCCGTCCTGTCCTTCACCACCTGGTCGGGCCTGGGAACACCGGAGTTCAGCGGCTTCGACAACTGGGTCACGCTGTTCCACGACCCGGTGATGATCAAGAGTCTGTGGCTGAGCGTGCTCCTCACCGGGCTGGGTGTACTGGTCCAGACACCGCTGAGCATCCTGCTCGGCGTGTGGGCGGCGGGTCCGCAGCGCAACCGGGCCGTGCTGTCGGCGGTCTTCTTCGTTCCGTTGCTGCTGTCCGCCACCGCCGTCTCGGTGCTGTGGCGGGCGCTGCTCGACCCGAACTTCGGGGTGCCGGCGGAGGCGGCCTGGCTCTTCGGGGACGGCAACCTGCTCGGCAGCCGTACGGGAGCCGTCGCCGTACTCGTCCTGGTGAGCACCTGGCAGTTCACGCCGCTGCACGCACTCATCCATCAGGGCGCGACGCGGGCGATCCCGGCGGTCCTCTACCAGGCGGCGGAGATCGACGGCGCGGGGCGGGTGCGGCAGTTCTTCCACATCACGCTGCCGCAGCTGCGCAACTCGATCATCACGTCGGTGATCCTGATGGTCGTCGGGGGTCTGACCACCTTCGACACGGTGCTGATCCTCACCCAGGGCGGACCGGGCACCGACACCACCATCAGCGCCTACTACATGTACCAGAAGGCGTTCAAGGGCTTCGAGTTCGGCGCGGGCGCGGCCATCGCGCTGCTGCTGGTCCTGGTGGCGACCGCCGTCTCGCTGGTCGTGGTGCGGGTCTCCGGTTTCGACAAGATGGCCGGCACCAAGGAGGGCATGTGAGGCGGCGGCGCCCCAACTACCTGGCCGGCGTGGGTGTCACGCTGTGGCTGTTCGTCGTCGGTCTGCCGCTGTACGTCATGCTCGGCGCCGGTGTGCGCTCGCGCGCGGACTACGGCACCGGCGGACCGCTGAGCCTCCCGGAGGATGTCACCCTCGCCAACTACCTGGACAGCTTCTCGAACGGCTTCGGCCGGTACTTCGTCAACACCCTGATCGTGACGGCCAGTGTGGTCGCGATCGTCGTCCTGCTCGTACCGCCGCTGGCGTTCGCGATCGTACGCAACCGGCGCCGGACCACGTCCGGTGTCTTCCGGCTCTTTCTGCTGGGGCTGGCGATTCCAGCGCAGGCGGTGATCGTGCCGATGTTCTACGTCATCAGCAAGGCGGGGCTCTACGACAACCTCATCGGCGTCATCCTGCCGACAGCCGCGTTCTGCATGCCGGTCTGTGTACTCATCCTGACCGGCACCATGCGTGACATCACCGACGACCTCTTCGAGGCGATGGCCATCGACGGGGCGGACGCCCGGCGGGTGTTCTTCCGGCTCGTCGTCCCACTGTCGAAGAGCGGGCTGTCCACCGTCGTGGTGTTCGCCGCGCTCCAGGCGTGGAACGGGTTCCTCTTCCCGCTCGTGCTCACCCAGTCCGAGGAGACCAAGGTGATCACCCTCGGCCTCTACAACTTCCAGACCCAGTACGGCGTCGACATCCCCGGCCTGCTGGCAGCCGTGGTGCTGTCCACCGTGCCCGTCCTGCTCGTCTACCTGTTCGCCCGGCGGGCCCTGGTCCAGGGGCTGATGGGCGTCGGAGGAAAGTGACCGCCAACGTGAGCACCGACGTCACCTCGGACGCGACCGTCACCGGGGACACGCTGCGGGCCGCCCGCGCCGCCCGCGTCGAGGAACTGATCGCCGCGATGACCCTGGAGGAGAAACTGGCGCAGCTGTACGGCCTGTGGGCCGGCGCCTCCGCCGACGGCGCCGAAGTCGCCCCGCACCAGCACGACATGGACGAGCCGCCCGGTCTGGACGAGCTGATCCCGTACGGGCTGGGCCAGCTGACCCGGCCGTTCGGCACCGTCCCGGTGGATCCCGCACTGGGCGCCCTGTCCCTGATGCGTACACAGGAACGGATCGTCGCGGGCGGCCGGTTCGGCATCCCGGCGATGGCCCACGACGAGTGCCTGGCGGGCTTCGCCGCCTGGGGCGCCACCACCTATCCGGTGCCGCTGGCCTGGGGCGCCTCCTTCGATCCGGGGCTGGTCCGGACGATGGCGGCGGCGATCGGGGGCGACATGCGGTCCGTGGGCGTCCACCAGGGGCTGGCCCCGGTCCTGGACGTGGTGCGCGACGCGCGGTGGGGCCGGGTCGAGGAGACGATCGGGGAGGACCCGTATCTCGTCGGGACGATCGCCACCGCGTATGTGCGGGGGCTGGAGTCCACCGGGCTCGTCGCCACGCTGAAGCACTTCGCGGGCTACTCGGCCTCCCGCGCGGGGCGCAATCTGGCCCCGGTGAGCATGGGGTTCAGGGAGCGCGCCGATGTGATCCTGCTGCCGTTCGAGATGGCCGTACGGGAGAGCGGCGCACGGTCGGTGATGCACGCGTACACCGACACCGACGGCATACCGGGCGCCGCCGACGAGCAGTCGCTGACGGGTCTGCTCCGGGACACCTGGGGTTTCGAAGGCACCGTCGTGGCCGACTACTTCGGCATCGCGTTCCTCAAGTCCCTGCACGGGGTGGCCGCCGACTGGGGCCAGGCGGCGGCCATCGCCCTGACGGCCGGTGTCGACGTCGAGCTGCCCACCGTGAAGACGTTCGGGCAGCCGCTGCGGGACGCCGTCGCCGCAGGGGAGTTGACGCCGGCGCCGGTCGACCGCGCCCTGCGCCGGGTACTGACGCAGAAGGCGCAGCTGGGCCTGCTCGACCCGGACTGGAGCCCGCTGCCGCCCGCCCTGGCGGGCGCCGATCTCGACGCGCCGCACCGGCTGCGCGACACCGTGGACCTGGACACCACCGCGCACCGGTCCATCTCCCGCCGGCTCGCGGAGCGGTCGGTGGTCCTGCTGCGGAACGACGGGGTGCTGCCGCTGGGGCGCCCGCCCCGGATCGCGGTCGTCGGCCCCCAGGCCGACACGCCCACCGCGGTCCTGGGCTGCTACTCCTTCCCCGTCCATGTCGGGTCCCAGCACCCCGGCACCCCCGCGGGGGTGCAACTGCCCACACTGCTCCAGGGGTTGCTGTCGGAGTTCCCCGGCTGCGAGATCGTCACCGCGGCCGGCTGCGGCATCGACTCGACGGTCACCGACGGGTTCGCCGCCGCGCTGCGGGCGGTGCGCGGGGCGGATGTGATCGTCGCGGCGCTCGGCGACCGGGCGGGGCTCTTCGGCCGGGGTACGAGTGGTGAGGGCTGCGACGCGGAGTCGCTGGCCCTGCCGGGCGTACAGCAGCAGTTGCTCGACACGCTGCTGGACACGGGGACGCCGGTGGTTCTCACGCTGCTCGCGGGACGGCCGTACGCGCTGGGCGACGAGACCGTCGAAGCGACCGCCGCGATCGTGCAGACGTTCTTCCCCGGTCAGGAGGGCGCGCGGGCGATCGCCGGGGTGCTGAGCGGCCGGGTCGAGCCGTCGGGCCGGCTGCCGGTGAGCGTTCCCCGGCGGCCGGGCGGCCAGCCGTCCACCTATCTGGGCGCGCGGCTGGCGCGGGCGGGCGACTCGTCGAACGTCGATCCGACGCCCGCGTTCGGATTCGGGCACGGACTGACGTACACGTCGTTCGTCTGGTCCGGGCTGAGCGCCGACAGTGCCGCGCCGACCGACGGCGAGCTGCGGCTCTCCTTCACGGTGCGCAACACCGGGGCCCGGTCGGGGACCGAGGTGGTGCAGCTGTATCTGCACGACCCGGTCGCCTCGGTCGTCCAGCCCGTCCAGCGCCTGGTGGGTTATCTGCGGGTGCCGCTGGAGCCGGGCGAGACGGCGAGGATCGGCGCGACCGTCCCCGCCGACCTCGCCTCCTTCACCGGGCGGGACGGGCGCCGGATCGTGGAGCCGGGCGAGCTGGAGCTGCGGCTCGCCGCGTCCAGCACGGACACCCGGCTCACCGTGCGGGCCGTGCTGACCGGCGCGGTACGGGAGGTGGACCACACCCGCGCGCTGCACGCCGGGCTACGCCGGGAGGAGGAAGAGATCACCCTGATGCGGGGTCAGTAAACGTACATAAGAGGGCATATGAGTTCTCACCATGGGAAATCATCTGCCGGAATTCCGCGCCGCCGCCCGCCGTATCGACCGCCGCCAATTCGTCACCCGCACCGGCGCGGCGGCCGTGCTCGCCTTCGCGGCGCACCTGCCGACCGCCGGGGCGGCGAGCGCCCGCCGGCTCAACCCCAGGGACATCACCAAGAATCCCTTCACGCTGGGGGTCGCCTCGGGCGACCCGCTGCCGGAGACGGCTCTGCTGTGGACCCGGCTGGCGCCCGAGCCGTACGCGGCGGACAGCGGTCTGCCCGCCGAGCGGGTCGAGGTGGAGTGGGAGGTCGCCCACGACGAGCGCTTCGCCCAGATCGTCCAGAGCGGCACCGCGACCGCCCATCCGGAGTTCCACCACAGCGTGCGCGTCGAGGTCCCGGGGCTCACCTCCGACCGCGTCTACCACTACCGCTTCCGCGCCGGTACGTGGATCAGCCCGGCCGGCCGTACACGTACCGCCCCCGCCGCCGGGTCCGCGCCCGGCCGGCTCAGGTTCGCCACGCTGTCCTGCCAGGCCTACTACCACGGCTACTTCACGGCGTACGAACACCTGGCGGCCGAGGATCTCGACGTCGTCGTGCACCTCGGCGACTACCTGTACGAGTACGCGGTGGCGGCGGACGGCGGCTCGCGGAAGTACACCGACCGCAAGCTGCCCGCGCACTACAACAAAGAGACGATCACACTGGAGGACTACCGGCTGCGCTACGGCCTCTACAAGTCCGACCCGGACCTGATGGCCGCGCACGCCGCGCACCCCTTCGTCGTCACCTGGGACGACCACGAGACCGAGAACAACTACGCCGACGCCACCCCGGAGAACGACGTCCCGCCGGAGGAGTTCCTGCTGCGCAGGGCCGCCGCGTATCGCGCCTACTGGGAGAACCAGCCGCTGCGCGCCCCGCAACAGCCGAACGGCCCCGACATGCGCCTCTACCGCCGGCTGCACTTCGGGCGCCTCGCCCAGTTCGACATCCTCGACACCCGGCAGTACCGCTCCAACCAGGTGCAGGGCGCCAACTGGCAGGTCCCGGGCGCCGAGTCGAAGGATCCGAAGCGGACCATGACCGGCGCCACACAGGAGCGCTGGCTGATCGACGGCTGGAGAAGCTCGGCCGCGACCTGGAATCTGCTGGCCCAGCAGGTGACGTTCTCCCAGCGCCGTGACCGGCCCGGGTCGGGCTTCAAGCTGTCGATGGACGCGTGGGACGGCTACACGGCCTCCCGGGGACGGGTCCTGAACGGGGCGAAGACGGCCGGTATCGACAATCTGATGGTGCTGACCGGCGACGTGCACGTCGGCTACGGCTTCGACCTGAAGGAGGACTTCGACGACCCGAAGTCCCGGACCGTGGGGACGGAGATCGCCACGACCTCGGTCAGCAGCGGCATGGACGGCGCGGAGAAGCCGTCCAACTGGTCCAACCTCACCTCCGCCAATCCGCATATGAGGTACTACAACGGGCGCCGGGGCTATACGACGTTCACGCTCACGGCGGACCGCGCGACCGTCACCTTCAACACCCTGACGGCCGTGACGAAGCCGGGCTCGGCACTCACCAGGGCGGCGTCGTTCGTCACGGAGGCCGGCAAACCGGGACTGACCCCCGCGTAACCAGGACGCGCGGAAGCCGTCCGCACCGTGCGGAACCCGGTCGGCGGGACCGACCGGAGCACCGCCCTCTGGCGGCACGGGCTCCGGAACGCCATGCTGTCGCCCGTGCCCGCACCTTTCGGCCAGGGCAGCACGCACGACCGCCTGCGAGCCCGACCGGCCGCCCGACGGCCAAGATCCCGGATAGAGCTGAGGACTTGAGAGCACGGAGAACGGCCGCCGGACCCGCCGCCCGGACGCCGGGAAAGATCAACAGGACTGCCCCACAGGCGAGTTGCTGTGGCAGACTGTCCGCCATGGCTGCGGTGGTGCTCGGGGGTACACGATGAGCGAGCCACGGTCGGCTCCGACGATCGGTCAGATCGTGCTCAGCAGACAGCTGTTGGCCCTGCGCGAGAAGGCGGGGCTCAGCCGGGAGCAGTCCGGCCGGCTGCTGCGTGTCACGGCGGCCACCGTCCGCCGGATGGAGATGGCGGAGGTCGGGCTCAAAGTCCCGTACCTCCAGATCCTTCTTCCCGCGTACAACGTGCCGGACGAGGAGATCGACGTCTTCCTCCGGCTGGCCGACGAGGCCAACAGACCCGGCTGGTGGCAGCGGTTCCACGATGTGCTGCCCGACTGGTTCAGCGGCTACGTCAGCCTCGAAGAGGCCGCGGCGACCATGCGCTGCTACGAGCCGCACTTCGTGCCGGGGCTGCTCCAGACCGAGGAGTACGCGCGGCACGTCCTGACCGCCGGCGCCCTGGGCCAGCAACTGTCCGACCCGTCCCGGATCGAACGCCAGGTCGCGCTGCGGCTGGAGCGCCAGGCGCTGCTGACCCGTACCGACGCGCCCGTCTTCTGGGCCGTACTGGACGAGACCGTGCTGCGCCGGCACGTCGGGTCGCCGGACGTGATGCGCGCCCAGATCGACCGGCTGCTCGAAGCGAGCGAGCTGCCCAACGTGACGCTCCAGATCGCCGAGTTCAGCGCCGGGCACCACCCCGGCACGTACAGCCCGTTCGTCCTGTTCCGCTTCGGTATCCCCGAGGTGCGCGACATGGTCTACATCGAGTATCTGACCGGCGCGCTCTACCTCGACGAGGACGCCGAGGTCTCCGAACACATGGAGGCCATGGACCGGATGGTGGCCCACGCGGAGTCCGCGGGCCGGACGAGGCAGTTGCTGTCCGGCTACCGCGACGCGCTGTGACCGCCGGAGTCCGGCCGCGGGCCGTCCCCGGCCGCGTACTCCCCGCTCTCGCCACCCCCCTGTTCGGATCAGACAGTCAACGGAGCACCCCATGAACGCAGGTTCACCGAAGTCCCAGGTCGACACGAGCAGGCCGCATCCGGCGCGGGTGTACGACTGGCTCCTGGGCGGCAAGGACAACTACCCCGTCGACCGGGCCGTCGGGGAGCAGCTGCCCGAGCTGGGCAAGCGCAGCGCCCGGCAGAACCGTGCCTTCATGCACCGCGCGTCCGCGTGGCTGGCGCACCAGGGCGTCGACCAGTTCCTCGACATCGGCACCGGCATCCCGACCGCGCCGAATCTGCACCAGATCGTGCAGGAGATCAATCCGAAGGCCCGGGTCGTCTACACCGACAACGACCCGATCGTGCTGCGGCACGCCGAGGCGCTGCTGGTCAGCACGGTAGAGGGCGGGACCGACTACATCCAGGCGGACGTACGCGAGCCCGCGGCGATCCTGGACCACGCGCGCGGGCATCTGGACTTCGACCGGCCCGTGGCCGTGTCGCTGATCGCGCTGATGCACTTCATCCCGGACAGCGACGGGCCGTACGAGATAACCCGCACGCTCCTGGACGCGCTCGCGCCCGGCAGCTATCTGGTGCTCTCGCACGGCACCTTCGACTTCCACAAGGAGCTGGAGGCCCAGATCACCGGCGCCTACGGCAAGGGCGGGATCGAGCTGAGCTTCCGCACCCGGGACGCGGTGGCGCGGTTCTTCGACGGGCTCGACCTCGTCGAGCCCGGACTCGTCACCGGCCCCGAGTGGTACAAGGACACGGCCGCGCCGGAGCCCGAGGAGAACGCCGTCTACGCCGGAGTCGCCCGCCTCCGCTGACTGGGTGACCATGGGGGGTGGTGCCTATCGCGGGAGGAGGCCCCCATGGCGTATCCGGAACGCTACGAGCTCGTCTTCGAGGAACCGACCCCGACGGACCCGACGAATCCGGCCCCACGCGAGGGCGTCGAACGGGACGCGGTGACGGTCCGGCGTACCGGCAGGGCCGGGGCGGGCGGATTTCCGGTGTACGAGGACGAGACGGGCATCGTGCGCGCGGAGATCAGCGACCGGGGCGAGGTGCGGATGCTGGCCAGCGGAGGTCAGCAGGCGCTCAGCACGCCCGTGCGGGCGCGCTCGCTCAGCTCGTGAACCTTGGCCTGTGAGCTCCGCTTCGTGGACATTGCTTCGTGAACCCGGCCCCGTCCCCCACGCGGATTGGTGGGGGACGGGGCCGGATCCTTGTCACGGGGCCGGGTTCACAGGGGCGTACGGAGTCCGGAGAGGCCGTCGCGCCAGGCGGGGAGCAGTTTCTCGGCGAGACGCGCGTCCAGTACGCCGGTGGCGTCGGCGCCGAAGGCCACGTCCGTCTCCAGCCAGGGCTCCTCCTCCAGCAGCCCGCCGACGACCTCCCGGCGTACGAGCTGCTCGTGGGCCGCGTCGTCGGCCACGTGCTCGGCGTAGAAGTGCACGGCCGCGTCGCCCGCCTCCACGCGCCGCATCGCCTCCGCCAGCCGGCGCGACGCGGGTGACGCGACCACCTCGACGGCGGCGAAGTGTCCGACCAGCGCGCCGCGGAGCGCGCGGTGCAGGCCGAACATCGACATCAGGTTGACGCAGGCCAGCATCTCCCCCGATGCGACGTCGACATACCGGCCGTACGTCGTGTCGAGCCCGAGGTCCGTCATGAGGCCCGCGAAGAGCCGTGAGTGCATCCGGTCCGCGTGGCCCGCGCCGAACTCGTCGAACTCCGCCGCGGCCATGGCCGCCTTGGCGCGCCCCCGGAGCCGGGGGATGACCCACGCGTGCGGGTCGGCCTCCTTCAGGTGGTACACGGAGCGCTGGGCCGCGTACTCCCGCAGATGCCACAGCTCGCCCTCGTCCCTCAGGTAGTGGGACGCGCTCGCGCCGTCCGGCGACTCGACCAGCAGGTCGGCGAGCGCCTCGTCGACGTCGGTGCGGCGTTTGGTGTCCGTACGCAGCGCGTCGAGGAAGCGGCGTTCGAGGTCGGCGCGGAAGGCGAGCAGCGCGGGGTCCCACTCCCAGGCGGGGTCGACGCCGCAGAAGCCGCGGTAGTGCAGCTCGTAGCAGAGGTAGAGCGCGAGGTGCAGGTCCTCGCCGTACGGGGCGGCGTCGTCGGCCGTCCCGCGCGGCGGAAGGGGGGTGCCGGAACCGGGGCGGCCACGCAGGGCACGTACGACTCCGTAGCTGAGGGCGCCACGGCCCGTCGGCAGAGCGGGCCCGGTCGGCCGGACGTCGGCGTTCTCCACTGACTTCACTCCTTGACCTGATCGAACTGATCAGCGTGCTCGGTTCGACCATTCTCGCCGCTTTGCCCGACCTGTCCCCTTTCGGTGGCGGGGTGCCGGTGACCGGCGGCGGACCGTGGGTAACGTCCCGTCGCGCCTCGCGCCCGCCCTTTGGCGTGACCCGTTCCCGGCCCGCCGGCATGCCCGCCCCCTTCGGTCCCGGCACGGCGCGGGCATACCGCCGTTCGGGTGATCGCGGGTGGTCCGGCCCGCCGCCGGCCGGACCACCCGGCGCTTTTCACCCGTACGTGTCGGCGGTCAGCGCGCCGGGAGCGCGTCCAGCCACTCGGTCAGCAGGGTGTTGACCTCGTCGGGGCGCTCCTGCTGCACCCAGTGCCCGCAGCCTTCGAGGATGTGCGAGGCGACGAGGCCGGGGAGGGTGGCCGGGAAGTTCTTCACTGCGTCGGCCATCCACGCGAGGGAGGCGTCGAGTGCGCCGCCGATGAAGAGGGAGGGCTGGGTGAGCGGGGTGCCGTGCCAGGCGGCGAGGTCGGCCCAGTCCCGGTCGACGTTGCGGTAGCGGTTGAGCGCTCCGGTCGGTCCGGTCCGCTCGAACTCGCCCGCGTAGTGGTCGAGTTCGGCCTCGGAGAGCCAGGCGGGCAGCGGGCCTGCGGGGAACCGGTCACGGAGCCTGCCGCCGGGCGGCACGAAGTAGAGGCTCGGCTCGTCGGGCGCCGGCATCGTGTCACCGGAGAGCCCGGCGTAGAAGCCGGCCAGCCAGCCGCGGACGTCCGACTCGATCTCGGCCTCCGCTCGGCCGGGGGTCTGGAAGTAGCTGACGTAGAACTCCTCGTCGCCGCCGATCCGCGCGAACGCCTCGGTGGGGCGGGGGCCGCCGCGTGGCGCGTACGGGACGCCGAGGAGCGCCGCGGCGGTGAACATGTCGGGGCGCAGCAGCGCCGAGTCGGCGGCGATGTTCGATCCCCAGTCGTGGCCGACGACCGTCGCGGTCTGCTCGCCGAGTGCCTGTACGACGCCGACGTTGTCGGCGACATGGGCGAGCATCCGGTACTCCTCGACGGCCGGGGGCTTCGAGGAGCGTCCGTAGCCGCGTACGTCGACGGCCACCGCGCGGTACCCGGCGGCGGCGAGCGCCGGGAGCTGGTGGCGCCAGGAGTACCAGGACTCGGGGAAGCCGTGGACCAGCAGGACGAGGGGGCCGCTGCCCTGTTCCACCAGGTGGATACGGCCGCCGGGCACGTCGACCAGTCGGTGCCGGGCGCCCGGCGGGGTGACGGGGGTGGCTGTCTCGGACGGGGTCGCGGGGTCCGGCATGGGTCCTCCTCGGGGTGATCGTTTCCGCTGACCATGATTCGGCGGGCACCGTGCCCGCACCAAGAGAACTTGCCGGGTCGGCAAAACACGTCGAGCCGGGCCGACCGGCGGCTGTCGTGGGACAGACCTTGCGTAGGGTGCGTTTCCATGGCGGATCGAGGGGTCAGTTCGGGTGAGGCGGAGGCGTCCGTGGGGACGGATCTGCATCTGGAGCTGAGCGGGCGGGGGTCGCGCCGGGAGCAGTTGATGCTCGCCCTGCGGGAGGCCATCACGTCGGGCCGGCTGGCGCCGGGCACGCGGCTGCCGCCGTACCGCACACTGGCCGTGGATCTGGGCATCGCCCGTAACACCGTGGGTGAGGCGTACGCGGAACTGGTCGCCGAGGGCTGGCTCACGGCGCGGCAGGGTTCGGGCACCCACGTCGCCTCGCGCGCGACGCCGCTGCCGGCGCCGGCCGCCGGTGACCGCGCCCGGCGTTCCGCTCCCGAGGCGCGTCAGGTGGCGTACGACTTCATGCCGACGTCGCCGGACGCCTCCGCGTTCCCCCGGTCCGCGTGGCTGCGGTCGGCGCGCCGGGCGTTGAACGACGCGCCGGGCGACGCGTTCGGCGTCGGCGACCCCCGGGGCCGGGTCGAACTGCGTACGGCGCTCACCGAGTATCTGGCCCGCGCCCGTGGTGTACGGACCGCGCCGCACCGGATCGTCGTCTGCGCCGGTTTCGCCCACGCCCTGCGGATCCTCGGGGAGGTGCTGGAGGGCACGGTGGCCGTCGAGTCGTACGGGCTGGCCTTCCACCGGTCGCTGCTCACCGGCGCCGGGCTGCGCACCGTGCCGCTGACCGTGGACGCCGACGGCGCGCGGACCGCCGAGCTGGGCGCGGTCGGCGCCGGGGCCGTACTGCTCACGCCCGCCCACCAGTTCCCGACCGGGGGTCCGCTGCGTCCCGAGCGGCGGACGGCGGCCGTCGACTGGGCGCGGGCCACCGGGGCGGTGGTGCTGGAGGACGACTACGACGGCGAGTTCCGCTACGACCGGGAGCCGGTCGGCGCCGTGCAGGGGCTCGATCCGGACCGGGTGGTGTATCTGGGCTCCACGAGCAAGAGCCTCTCCCCCGCGTTGCGGCTGGGGTGGCTGGCGCTGCCGGAGTCTCTTGTGGACGACGTCCTGGCCGTGAAGGGTGTGCGCGAGATGTGGACCGGGGTCGGTGACCAGCTCACCCTCGCCGACTTCCTCGCCTGCGGCGCGTACGACCGGCATGTACGTCTCATGCGGCGCACCTACCGCCGGCGGCGCGACCGGCTCGTCGCGGTCCTCGCCGAGCGGGCGCCGCACATCGGGGTCGGTGGCATCGCCGCGGGACTGCACGCGGTGCTCGATCTCCCGCCGGGCACCGAGCGGGACACGGTGCGCGCGGCCGGGCGGCTGGGGCTGGCGCTGGAAGGGCTCGGCGCCTTCCGGCACCCGGACAGCGCGATGGAGCCGCGCGAGGGTCTGGTGATCGGCTTCGGCGCCCCGCCCGATCACGCGTTCAACGGGGCGCTCCAGGCGCTGTGTACGGCGCTGCCGCCCGCTCCCTGAAGTCCGGGCCGCTCGATGTGTGACACCACATGGTGCAACCATGGTGCGGTTGCTATGGTCGGTCGCATGACCGCCATGACGCTCCGTATCCCGGACGAGATCAACGCTTCGATCAAGGCGGGGGCGGCAGCCGCCGGGCTGTCCCTCAACGCCTACATCGTGCGCGCCGCCCAGCGGCAGGCCGTGCTCGACTCCGCCCGTCGGCTCGCGTCGCTGGGGCTCGGCGACGACCTGGGCGGCGAGGGCGACACCCTGTGAAACGTGGTGAGATCTGGGCGCTCGGCGACGGGCGCAATGTCCTGATCGTCTCGCTGGACGGTCTGGAGGAGGCGTACGGCGCGGTGCTGACCGTCGTCCTCCACGACGCCGGGCGCTACCCCGACACGGCGATGTCCGTGGTGATCGACGACCCGCTGCCCTCCACGGCCGTGGCGGTCAACCTCCAGCAGTTGAGGGTCACGCGCTTCGACGGCGCGAAGCTGCTCGGGCCTGTCGACACGGCGGTGATGGAGCGCGTCAGCCAGGCTCTGCGCGCGGTGCTCGACCTCTGACCCCTCGGGGTGTCAGGACCCCTTGCCCGCCGGGGCGGTGGTGGTGACGACGGCGGTGTCGGCGTAGAGCTGGCCGCTGACGAGCCTGCCGTCGGCCGTCTCGAACAGCCAGAGGTTGTGGAAGACCAGCGTCTTGCCCGTCGCCTTCGGCACGGCGGTGTTCGTCAGTTGCACGGTGAAGTGATCGTCGCCTTCGAGGACCTGGTCCACGCCGGAGGAGAAGGACTCCCAGACCTCCGCGCCGCCGGGCACACCCGAGAAGAAACCCCTGAAGGCCTCGGGGCCGGTGAACTCGCCGCCGTACGGGAGAGACGTGGGCACGCTGAGCAGAAAGTCGTCGCGGAGCATCGGCAGAATCAGGTCGAGGTCGCGGCGCTCGAAGAGTCCGGAGAGCGCGTAGGCCATCTCCGCCTTGGTGTAGGCCGTGCGGGCGGCCGACTTGTCCCGCGCCGCTTCCAGGTCCCCGGCGGCCTGGGCGTCGCTGCCGAGCACGCCGCCGGCGAACGAGAAACCGTCCGGCGGGACCACGGTGATCAGCACCGACACATCGGCCGGCTCGACGCCCGGCCTCTCCCGCAGCAACCGGACCAGGGTCTCGCACAGCCTTCGCCTGACCCCGGTTCCACGGTCGGCGGTGTCGGTGATCCTGAAGACGGTCCAGCCGTCGGAGCGCGAACCGCCCCGGAAGGTGCGGCTGAACACCCTCTCGTGCGGATCGTGCTGGTGGATGAGCTGGAAGACGTCCTCCGGATCCGCCTTCAGCTCGGCGACCAGGGCCTCGCGCACCGCCCGGGAGACGGCTTCCAGGTGCTCGGCGGACTTGCCGCGGGCCAGTGAGATCTCGACGAACGGCATGGGTGGTCCTCTCCTGGAGGCTCCGGCGAACCAGTCGGACCCTTTCGGGCCTCTGGCGCCAAATCTGCCACCGAACGGATCACCCCGCACACGGTGCCGTGCCCGGTCCCGCCGCCACCCGGGCGCCGGCGTGGTACGAGCCGGTGCCCGGGTGGCGGCAGTGGGGCGTGGGGCTACGGCTGCGCCGTCAGACGGAAGGTCTGGTTGGCCGCCTCCGTGCAGGGCTGCTGCGTCAGCGTGGCCCCGTTCCCCGTACCGCCGCTCACCGTCAGGCACTTGTTGCTGTGCCGGGCGGCGAACCGGTAGCGGTCGGTGGTGCCGATGCGCTGCGGTTGCCACTGCTGGTTGGTCGCACCGGTGTAGCTCCACAGGTGCGCGCGGGCCCCGTCGGCGGTGGCACCCGCTCCCCCGTCGATGTCCCACACCTTGCCGGCGTGCCGGTTGACGACCTGGTGGTAGCCGTTGCTGGTGGGCCTGAACTGCCAGGTCTGGTTGTTCGCGGCGGGGACGGAGCAGGCCCACTGCTGGAGACCGGTGCCGTCCGCCGTACCCCAACCGGTCGCGTCGAGGCACGCGTTGCTGCCGCTGTTGACGACCTGGTACCACTTCGCCGGGTCGATGGAGCCGTCGCCCGGGTTGCCGGTGTCGGCGCCGGTCCATACGAGGGTGGCGACGGCGCCCGCCGGCAGCGTGTACGTGGCGGAGCGCCCGGCGTCCGTGACGGAGAAGGTCCGGGCCGCGCCCGCGCCGTTCACGACGTACGCCGCCTTGCTGCCGTCCGGGTTGTGCCAGACGACGTTCTGCACGCCGCCCGCGCCCTGGCTGGTGGAGCCGATGCGGGTGGCGCCGGGCTTGACGAACTTGGTCAGATGCCCGAGGACGTAGTACTCGGCGTTGCGCGTGACCGTGTTGCCGTTGATCTCGACCACGCCGTTGCAGCGGGTGGTGCAGTGGCCCTGGTGGGGGCCGCCGTTCTGGTTCAGGGCGAGGTTCCACATGACCGTGGTCTCGCCGCCGTTGCGCATGTTGGCCACGACCAGGTTCTCGGCGTGCCACTTCAGCGTGTCGGCGAAGGTGCTGGCCGGGTTGTCGCTGTCGGTGCCCGAGCACTCCGTGAAGAAGACGCGCTTGCCGGCCTGCCTGATCTGGGACTGGCTGGTGGGCTGGCCGCCGTAGCAGTGGAACGCCGCGCCGATCACGCGGTTCATGCCCGGCGTCTCGGCGAAGACCTGGAGCGGGTAGTTCGGGTGGTCCCAGTTGTGGTCGTAGGCAAGGAGGTTGGTGGGCAGGTTCGCCGCCGTCAGGGTGCGGTCGAGCACCTTGAAGAACGCGGCCTGCTCACTGGCGGTCATGCTCATGGAGGGGTAACTCGTCGCGAACTCGGGCTCGTTCTGCACCGTCAGGTCGGTGAGTTTGAGACCCTGCTGCTGGTAGCCCTGGATCGCCTTCACCAGGTAGTCGGCGTAGTTCTGGTAGCGGTCGGTGCGCAGACTGCCGCCGTTGAGGCTGTTGTTGGTCTTCATCCACGCGGGCGGTGTCCAGGGGCTGCCCATGAAGCGGATGCCGGGGTTGATCGACACGGCCTGCTTGAGGACGGGGATGATCGCCTCGTGGTCACGGCCGAGGTTGAAGTCGCCCTGGTTGTCCTCGTAGGTGTAGGCGGCACCCTGGTTGAAGTCGGTGCCGCCGAGCGGCTGGCGCAGGTAGTTGATGCCGATGCCGTCGCCCTGCGCGGAGAAGAGCGAGGTCATCAGGGCGTTCTTCTGCGCCGCGGGCAGCTGGTTGATCAGATGTCCGGCCGCGCCGGTCACCGAGGCGCCCGCGCCGGTGAACTGCTGTTCGCGCTGGGCCGGGTTGACGTTGATGTCGATGGCCTGCGGAGTGGAGTTGAAGGTGATCTGGCCGTCCGATGCCAGCTTGCGGCTTCCGTCGGCCGTGGAGATCCACACCTGGGCGGTGGGATCGGCGGCCTGCGCCGTACCGGACGCCGTGAGTCCGAGGCTGCCGCCCAGCGTGAGCACGCTGAGCGCGACGACGGCTTTGCGAACGACGGTTTTTTGCAGGGTGTGCGGGGCTCTTCGCATATGTGGGGGCTCCTGCCGGTTCGTGTCCAACGAATCGCCTGCGGCCCGGGGCGTCCCGTGCCGTGGCCGGGTGGCGCGTCGGCGACATGAAAGCATGCTTACTAAGTACTTAGTAAGTCGTTGCGCCGAACTTGTTCCAGACGGAAGTTCCTTGGCCCGCACGGGCGTTGGGCGCGGACCCTGGGTGTGATCCGCGGCGCCGTAGACTGCGCCCGGTGAGCAACAGACGAGCGGGGGAACGGGGCGGCGCGACGGCCGGGCGGCCTGCCAGGCCGCGTACACCGCGCAGTCCGGGGGCACGGCAGCGGCGGGAGGAAATCCTGCGGATCGCCATGGAGACGTTCGCCGCGCGCGGCTACAACAACGCGTCACTGGCGGAGATCGCGGACCGCGCGGGTCTCACGCAGGCGGGCGTGCTGCACTACTTCCGGTCCAAGGAACTGCTGCTCACGAGCGTGCTCGAACTACGGGACCAGACCGACATAGAACAGCTCGGCCCCGACCGCCCGCGCGGACTCGCCTTCCTGCGGCATCTGATCGACACCTCGCGCCGCAACTCCGAGCGGGAGGGCATCGTACGGCTCTACGCGGTGCTCTCGGCCGAGAGCGTCACCGACAGCCACCCCGCGCAGGAGTACTTCCGCAACCGGTACACGGGGCTGCGGGCCTTCGTGGTCGACGCGCTGCGGGAGGCGGCCGAACTGGGCGAGGCGCGCGAGGACTTGGACGTCGAGAACGTGGCGAACGCGATCATCGCGGTGATGGACGGGCTCCAGGTGCAGTGGTTGCTGTCGCCGGAGTCGGTGGACATGGCCGCGTCGACGGAGCGCGTGGTGCTGTCCCTGCTGGCGTCGATCGCGCCCGCGAAGGACTGATCCGGCGTCAGCCGGCCTGCGGCGCCCGCCGTTTGGCCCGGAACAGCCCTTCCCCCTGCGGCCGGGTCGGCTCCGGGCGCTGTTCACTTCTCGGTGGGCCGGGCGCGTACGTGCATCTTCTCCCCCTGCCGACCGAAGATCGTGAGGAACTCCACCGCTTCCGTGCCCGCTCTGCCCCACCCGTGCGGGGTGCGCGTGTCGAACTCGGCGGCCTCCCCGGCGCCGAGCACCAGGTCGTGCTCACCGAGGCGCAGCCGGAGCCGGCCGGCCAGGATGTAGAGCCATTCGTAGCCCTCGTGCGTGCGCTGTTCCAATTCGCCGGTCTGCAGCGGGCCGGCCGGCATGATCTGCTTGTACGCCTGGAGTCCGCCGAGGTGGCGGGTCAGCGGGACGAAGGTCATGCCGTAGCGCGAGAAGGACCGCAGATGGACGCGGGGGTCGCCGGTCGGGGGCGCGTCCACCAGTTCGTCGAGTTGCACGCCGTACGCCTTGGCGAGCGGCAGGAGCAGTTCCAGCGTCGGTTTGCGTCCCCCCGACTCCAGTCGCGACAGCGTGCTCACCGAGATCCCGGTCGACTCGCTCAGCAGGGCCAGTGTCGTACCGCGATCACGGCGCAGGGCGCGCAGGCGTGGTCCCACACCCTTCAGGACGGTCGAGAAGTCGTCATCAGCCATGGTTCCATTTGCCACCTCGGCAAGTATTTTTGTCAACCGCGCGGCGGGGACGGACCATCTCCAGCAGTCGCAGATGGAGGTGCTTCGCATGAAGACACACAAGGTGGATTTCGATGTCGTCGTGATCGGCGGCGGGCCCGCCGGGCTGAGCGCGGCGCTGCCCTCGCGCGGGCGCGCCGCTCGGTGCTGGTGATCGACGCCGGTGAGCCGCGCAACGCCCCGGCGTCCCATGTCCACAACTACCTGGGCCGTGAGGGCATCGCGCCCGGCGAACTGCTCGCCGTGGGACGTGAGGAAGTGGCGGGCTACGGGGGCGAGTTCATGGCCGGCCGGGTGGCGACGGTCAAGGGCCCGGCGGCCGACGGATTCCGCGTCGTACTCGAAGAGGGCGCGGCCGTGGCCGAGGTGACGGCGAGCAGACTGCTGGTGACGACGGGCCTCGTCGACGAACTGCCGCCCGTCCCCGGTGTCGCCGAGCGCTTCGGGCGCGAGGTGCTGCACTGCCCGTACTGCCACGGCTGGGAGGTGCGCGACAGGCCCATCGGCGTTCTGGCGACCGGGCCGCTCGCGGTGCACCAGGCGCAGATGTGGCGGCAGTGGAGCGATGACGTGACGCTGTTCCGCCACACCGCGCCCGACTTCGACGACGAGCAGTACGAGCAGCTCGCCGCGCGTGACATCGCGGTCGTGGACGGGGAGGTCGCCGCCCTGGAGGTGACGGCCGACCGGCTGACCGGCGTCACGCTGGCCGGCGGGCGGGTGATTCCCGTCAGCGCGGTGGTGGTGGCGCCGCTGTTCACGGCGCGTGGGGGCCTCCTCGCGGACCTGGGGGCGCCGGCGGTCGACCGGGAGATGGCGGGTCAGGTGGTCGGCAGCCATGTCCCCACCGACCCGGCCGGCGCGACATCGGTACCGGGGGTGTGGGCGGCGGGCAACGTCGCCGATCCGGCGGAGACCGTGATCGGGTCCGCGGTGGCGGGGCTGCGGGCGGGAGCCGCGATCAACGCGGACCTGACCGCCGAGGACACGCGGCGCGCGGTCGCGGCGAGGCGGGGGGACGCGGCGTGAGCGGCGAAGACAGTGCGCGGGACCAACTCGGCGAAGGAGAAGCGGTAATGACCCACGGCCACACCTCGACGGACAACGGCACCCAGGAGACTGGCGGGACGGACGGGACGGACGGCGGTACGACGGAGGAGTTCTGGGACTCGCGTTACGGCGAGAGCGACCGCGTCTGGAGCGGGAACCCGAACACGGTCCTCGTCCGCGAGGTGACCGGTATGCGGCCCGGCCGGGCGCTGGACCTGGGGTGCGGCGAGGGGGCCGACGCGATCTGGCTCGCCGCCCGGGGCTGGCGGGTCACGGCCAGCGACATCTCCGGGGTGGCTCTCGACAAGGCGCGGCGGCACGCGGCCGACGCGGCCGGGGGTGTCGCCGACCGTATCGACTGGCAGCGGCACGACCTGGGGGTCTCCTTCCCCGCCGGGACGTTCGACCTGGTCTCCACGCACTTCCTGCACACACCGGGCGACATGCCGCGCGAGGAGATCCTGCGGGCCGCCGCGGCTGCCGTCGCACCCGGCGGGGTGCTGCTGATCGTCGGGCACGCGGGGCTGCCGTCCTGGGAGCCACTCCCCCACCCCGAGGTGCACCTGCCCACGCCGGACGAGGTCGTCGCCTCGCTCCAACTGCCCGACGGGGAGTGGGAGGTGCTGCTCAGCGAGGAGCACGAGCGGATCCAGACCCGCCCCGACGGCCGGCCGGGCACACGTACGGACAACGCCGTGAAGGTCCGCCGCCGCGCGGTGTGAGGAGCGCGGGGCCACTGGGCGGGCCGGTCAGCCCGCCCAGTGGCCGAGGGCGGCGGCGAGCGCCGCCCCCAGACCGGCTGCGTCGCGGTGAAGGACACCGGTCATGCCGAGCGCGACGGCGGCGTCCACGTTCTCCTGCCGGTCGTCCACGAAGAGGCACCGGTCCGGGGGCACGCCCGCGCGCCGGACGGCGATCTCGTAGATGCGGGGGTCCGGTTTGGCCACGCCCACGTGGGAGCTGTTGACGACGCTGTGCGCGAGGCCGGTCAGCCCGAGGCGGCGCAGGTCCTCGTCGAGCCAGCGCGTGGCGTTGGTGACCAGCACCAGCGGGCAGTGGTCCCGGACGCGCCGGAGCAGGCCGACGACGGTCTCGTCGGCACGGAAGTCCGCGGTGGTGAACGCCAGTGCCAGGGCCTCGGCCTCGTACGGCGACACGCGTGGCAGAAGTCCCTGGACGATCGAGTCCGCCCACTGTTCGCGGGTGATCCGCCCGAGCAGCAGGGGCAGATCGTTCTCCGGGGCGTAGCCGACGGACGCGGTGGTGCCTTCGGGGAGTCCCGCCGCCCGTTCGAGGCGTGTCACCTCGGAGGTGTCGTAGAAGCGGATGACGCCGTCGAGGTCGCACAGCACGGCGTCGAAGGGCGGGAGGCGCGTGCCGCGCGGGTTCGCCGTCACGCGGTCGTCCCGTGCGTCGCGCGTGCCGCCTCCACATAGGCGCGTACGAGTGGGCGGGTGTCGTCCGCCCGCCAGGCCAGGGCGAGTTGGGCGGGCGAGAGGCCGGCGACCGGCCGGGTGACGACGCCCGCGCGTGCCACCAGGGGTGCGTTCCCGGCGGCGAGCAGACAGACACCGAGCCCGTCCACGAGGGCTTCGTACGTCTCGTCGGGACTCGCGATCTCCGCGCCGATCACCGGGGGCCGGCCGTCGCGGGCGTCGGTGGCGAGCCAGTGGTCGCGCAGTGGTCCGGCGCTCTCGGGCAGCGCGAGGAACGGCTCGTCCAGCAGGTCGGCGAAGTCGACGGTCTCGCGCGCCGCGAGGCGGTGCGACTCGGCCATCGCCACCAGCCGGGGCTCTTCGGCCATCACGGTCCAGCGGTAGCGGGCGCCGTCGGGCAGCGGCAGCCAGACGAAGGCCACGTCGCTCGCGCCGTCGCCGAGTCCGGCCGTCGTGTCGGACCAGTTGACCTGGTGGAGCGTCAGCGCGGCCTCCGGGTGGGCGGCGGTGAAGCGTGATCTGATCGCGGGCAGCATGCCGCCCCGGCCCGGACTGGTGCTCATCCCGACGGCCAGCGTGGCCCGCTGCGCGGCCTTCGCCTCCTCGAACGCGACGAGGCCCGTGTCCCAGTCGGCCAGTACCCGCCGGGCGTGCGGCAGGAGCGCCGCGCCCGCGCTCGTGAGCCGTACGCCGTGCCGGTCCCGGTCGAACAGCGGCGCGCCGAGTGTCCGCTCCAGCATCCGGAGTTGCTTGCTGAGGGCGGGCTGCGAGACGAAGAGGCGCTCGGCGGCGCGCGTGAAGTGGAGCTCCTCCGCCACGGCGACGAAGTAGCGGAGGTCCCGGCCGTGCACGTCCATAACCAATGGTTATCACGGAGGGTCTTGGACCCGCGAGGGCGTCCGGGCGCAGGCTCGTATGTGCGGGCCCCACCGACGGACGGGCCCCATCGACCGAGGAGTACGGCATGAGCAGGGTATGGCTGGTCACCGGCGCGAACAGCGGTTTCGGACGCGCGATCACCGAGGCGGCGGTGGCCGCGGGTGACACCGTCGTCGCTACGGCCCGTCGTACGGGGACGCTGGACGATCTGGTCGCGCGCCACCCCGACCAGGTCGAGCCGGTCCGGCTGGACGTCACCGACACGGCGCGGATCGACGCGGTGGTGGCGGACGTGGCCGCCCGGCACGGCCGGATCGACGTCCTCGTCAACAACGCGGGCCGGACACATGTCGGGGCCCTGGAGGAGACCACGGACGAGGAGCTGCGCGCGCTGTTCGAGGTCCATGTCTTCGGCCCGGCGGCGCTGACCCGCGCCGTGCTCCCGCACATGCGGGCCCGCCGCTCGGGTGCGATCGTGCAGCTCAGCAGCATGGGCGGACAGATGTCCTTCGCGGGCTTCGCCGCCTACAGCGCCACGAAGTTCGCCCTGGAGGGCATGTCCGAGGCGCTGGCCGACGAGGTCGGGCCGCTGGGCATCAAGGTGCTGGTGGTGGAGCCGGGCGCGTTCCGTACGGGGCTGTTCGGCGGCAAGAGCCTGAGCACGGAGATCGAGGCGTACGCGGACACGGTGGGCCCGACGCGGCGGATGGCCGCGACGGTGGACGGTACGCAGCCGGGCGACCCGGCCAAGGCCGCCGCCGCGATCCTGACGGCGCTGGCCGCCGAGCGGACGCCGCTGCGGCTGCCCCTGGGCCCGGACGCGGTCGACGCGGTGACCGGCCATCTCGACGCTGTCCGCGCGGAGATCGCGGCGTGGGAGGACGTGGCGCGGGACACGGACTTCGACAGCTGAGGCGCAGGCGGGAGACGGCGGCGGAACAATCACCGCGTGATTTATCACCGCGCTGTTATATTAGCGCTGTGACATCTTCCGATCCCACCACGCTGCCCGACCCCTGGCAGCCGCTGCACACCCTCCTCGCCGCCATGGACGCCGAGATCGAGCAGGTCTACGTCTCGCGCGGCATCGAAGGCGTACGGCCCCGGTTCGCCTATCCGCTGATCCGGCTCGCGCACAGCGGACCGCTCACCATCCGTGAACTCGCCGAGTCCCTGAACCGGTCGCACTCCGCCCTCAGCCAGACCCTCACCGCCATGCGCAAGGAGGGGCTGGTGACCTCCGAACCGGGGCCCGACGCCCGGACCCGGCGGATCGATCTGACGGAGCGCGGGCGGTCGCTCGTACCGTTCCTGGAAGCCGAGTGGCGTGCCACCCACGCCACGGTCGCCGAGCTGGACGCCGAGATCCCGTACGCGCTGACCGCCGTGGTCGATGAACTGCGGCAGGCCCTGGACCGGCGGTCGATGCGGCAGCGGATCCTCGACCATCTGGTGGAGCCGCGGTGAAGGGGCGCGGAGGGTTCATCGACACGCGTCCGATGCGAAGCAGCCGGCCGTTCCGGGACCTGTGGATCGGCTCCCTGGCCTCCCAGCTCGGCGGTCAGATAGCCACGGTGGCGGTGCTGGCCCAGGTCTGGGAGCTGACCGGCAGTCCGGTGGGCACCGGTGCGATCGGGCTGGTCACCGGTGTCGCGACGCTGTTGTTCGGGCTGGTCGGCGGAACGCTGGCCGACGCCGTCGACCGCCGCACGGTCGTACGGGTCTCGACCGGCGGCCAACTGCTGGCCGCCGCCGGGCTGTGCGCCCAGGCCCTGGCGGGCAACCGGAACGTCGTGGTGCTGCTCGCCCTCGTCGCCACGGGGGCCGCGTGCGGCGCGCTCGGCGCGCCCGCCCGGCGGACCTTCCCGGTCCGGCTGCTGCCGCCCGACCAGGTCGCGGCCGGGCTCGCGCTGAGCAACATCTCCTTCCAGGCGGCGATGCTGGCCGGGCCCGCGCTGGCCGGGCTGGTCATCGCCCGCTGGGACTTCCCCGCCGCGTACGCCGCCCAGGCCGTGGCCGTCGCGATCTCGATGCTCTCGGTGATCCGCCTCCCACCGATGCGCCCCGAGCGCACCGGCGCGCCGGACGGTAAACGCCGGGCGCAGCGCGGCGGTTGGCGGATCGTCCTGCAACGCCCCACCCTGTGGGGGATGATGGCCACCGATCTGTCGGCGACGCTGCTCGCCATGCCGATCGCGCTCTTCCCGCTGGTCAACGAGGCCCGGTTCGGCGGCGACCCGCGAACCCTCGGGTTCTTCCTGTCGGCCGTCGCGGTCGGCGGGATCACGGCCGGCCTGCTCTCCGGCACGGTGACCCGCCGACGCCGCGCCGGCCTCGTCCAGCTGAGCGCCGCCGGAGTCTGGGGTCTGGCGCTGGCCGGGTTCGGTCTGGCCGGGCCGCTGTGGCTGGCGCTCGGCTGTCTGGCCGTGGCCGGGGCCGCCGACACGGTGTCCGTGGTCACCCGGAGCGCGCTGGTCCAGTTGGAGACCCCGGACGCGTACCGGGGGCGGGTCTCCTCCGTGGAACATGTCATCGGCGTCGCGGGCCCGGAACTCGGCAACTTCCGTGGCGGCCTGGTCGCTTCGGCGACCTCCGCTCCCTTCTCCCTGGTCTCCGGCGGCCTCACCGCCACGCTGGCGATCGCCGTCGTGGCGGTGGTCAACGGCCCCCTCCGCGCCTACCGAACGCCCTCTCCGGCGTCGACCACATCACCCGCACCGGCGGCCACCACCGAACCGGCCCCGGCCTCGGCGCCGCCCGCGTGAGACCCGTCGGCGCCCGCCTGAGACCCGTCGCCGCCCGCCGCCAGACTGCCGCTGCGCGTCAGCTTCGCGTACCAGTGCGCGCTGGACTTGGGGATACGCCGCTGGGTGGCGTAGTCGACGTACACCGCGCCGAAGCGCCTGCTGTAGCCGTAGCCCCACTCGTAGTTGTCGAGCAGCGACCACAGGAAGTAGCCGCGTACGTCGGCTCCCGACTCGATCGCGCTGTGCACGGCGGCGAGATGGTCGCGCAGGTAGTCGATGCGCTCCGGGTCGTGGACCTCGCCGTCGGGATTGGCGTAGTCGTCGAACGCCGCGCCGTTCTCGGTGATCATCAGCGGCAGTTCCGGGTGGTCCGCGCGTACCCGCATCAGCAACTCGTACAGGCCCTGCGAGTCGATCGTCCAGCCCATTGCCGTCCGGGGGCCCGGCGTCTGGTGGAAGGCGACATTGTCGGCGGCCGGCCAGGGGCTGTGTTCGCTGGCGCCGTGGCCGTCCGAACCGTGGGCGGGCGGCCCCTCGTGATGGGAGACGAGCGTCGGCGAGTAGTAGTTGACGCCGAGGAAGTCCAGCGGCCGGTGGATGAGCGCCGGGTCTCCGTCCTGGACGAAGGACCAGTCGGTGAGCGACGAGGTGTCGGCCACGACGTCCTCGGGGTACGCGCCCTCCAGCATCGGTCCGGTGAAGACCCGGTTGGCGAGCCCGTCGATCCGGCGGGCCGCGTCGCGGTCCGCCTCGCTGTCGGTCAGGGGCCGTACGAGGTGGAGGTTGAGCGTGACGGACAGCCGCGCGTCCGCCGGGAGCCGCTCGCGCAGCGCCTGGACGGCGAGTCCGTGGCCGAGGTTGAGATGGTGGGCGGCGCGCAGGGCGTCGACGGGGTCGGTACGTCCTGGGGCGTGCACCCCGGAGCCGTAACCCAGGAACGCGCTGCACCAGGGCTCGTTGAGCGTGGTCCAGGTCTTGACGCGGTCGCCGAGCGCGTCGGCGACGAGGGCCGCGTACTCGGCGAAGTGTTCCGCCGTACGGCGCTCGGGCCAGCCTCCCGCCTCCTCCAGGTGCTGGGGAAGGTCCCAGTGGTAGAGGGTGACGACCGGTTCGATGCCCTTGGTGAGCAGGTCGTCGGTGAGGCGGCGGTAGAAGTCGAGTCCTTCTTGGGAGGCGGGGCCGCTGCCGGTGGGCTGGACGCGCGGCCAGGACACCGAGAAGCGGTAGGCGCCGACGCCGAGGTCCGACATGAGGGCGGTGTCCTCGCGCCAGCGGTGGTAGTGGTCGGCGGCGATGTCGCCGGTGTCGCCGTTGCGGACCTTGCCGGGGGTCCGCGAGTAGACGTCCCAGATGGAGGGGGTGCGGCCGGCTTCCCGTGCGGCGCCCTCGATCTGGTAGGCGGCAGTCGCGGTGCCCCAGAGGAACTCGGGCGGAAAGACTCGTACGGAGGGGGATGTGGCCACGAGGGTCCCTTTCAGGAGTTGAACTGTGTTCCGTGTGCTGGGTGTTACCGGGGAGGCGCGGGGCGCGGGGGCGGCGGGAGGGTCAGCCCTTGACCGCTCCCTGCATGATTCCGCCGACTATCTGGCGGCCGAAGACGACGAACATCGCCAGCAGCGGCAGGGTGCCGAGGAGCGCGCCCGCCATGATCACGGACTGGTCGCGCACATAGCCCGCGCTGAGTTGGGTGAGGGCGACGGGGACCGTGGGGTTGGTCATGTCGAGCGCGATGAACGGCCAGAAGAAGTCGTTCCACGCGTGCACGAACGTGATCATGAAGAGGACGGCCATGGGCGGCCGGGCGATCGGCAGCACGATGCTCCAGAAGATACGGAGCGAGTGCGCGCCGTCCAGGCGCCCCGCCTCGATGAGTTCGTCGGGCAGGGCCTCCTTGAGGTACTGCCGCATGAAGAACACCCCGACGGCGCTGACGAGTGTCGGGAAGATGACCGACGGGAGTGTCTGCCCCCAGCCCAGGTCGGCCATCATCATGAACAGGGGTACGACTCCGAGCTGCGGCGGCACCATCATCGTCCCGATGACCAGCAGCAGCAGGAGGTTGCGTCCCCGGAAGCGCAGCTTGGCGAAGGCGAAGCCGGCCAGGGTGGCGAAGAAGACCGTCGACAGCGCGATGACGCCGGCCACGATCAGGCTGTTGAGCATCGCCTTGCCCAGGGCCGCGTCCTGCCAGGCGATGCCGAGGTTCTTGAGGAGGTTGGGGCCCGGCAGGAAGGGCGGCGGGGTCTGCGCCACACGGGTGTTGTCGGTGGAGGCGGCCACCACCGTCCAGTACAGCGGGAAGAGCGAGACGAGCGCGGCGATGCCGAGCAGGAGATAGGCGAGCGGTCCGGCGTGGTGGGTGCGGCCGGCGCCGGGGCGCAGCGCGCGGCGGATCCGGCGGCGGTCGGTGGAGGCCGGCGCCTTGTGCGCGTGGTCGTGCGCGTCCGCCCGGACGGGTGCGGTGTCGATGGTCATGCGGCTGCTGCTCCCTGGTCAGGACGTGGCGGACGGCGTGGACTTGGTGTTCTTCGTCGGGCCCGTGGCCCGCGTCCGGCGCGACGTGACACCCTTGACGACGCGCTGGAGGACGAAGGCGAGCACGAGGATCAGGAACATCGCCCAGGCGATCG